>CAMYON010000007.1 GCA_947260025.1 uncultured Gammaproteobacteria bacterium | reverse complement strand
GACAAGAGTCGCGATACCTTCCAGGGTGAATGGACCAAGAGCGGTGACAAGTACGTGCACAACGAGGACGGCAGTTATACCTGCTCCGGCCGCAGCGACGATATGCTGCGGGTCAGCGGCATGTACGTTTCACCCTTCGAGGTAGAAGCCACGCTGGTAGAACATCCCGCGGTGCTGGAAGCGGCGGTGATCGGCAAGGCCGATGCCGACGGCCTGACCAAATCCAAGGCTTTCGTAGTGCTGGCCGACGGTCAGCAGGCTAGCGAAGAAGACCTCAAAGCCTTCGTCAAGGACCGGTTGGCGCCGTTCAAATACCCGCGTTTCATCGAGTTCATCGACGAGTTACCCAAAACGGCAACCGGCAAAATCCAGCGCTTCCGATTGCGCGAGCGCGAAGCCGGCGCATGACCGGCGCGATCGAGTTCGTCACGATCGAGTCACGCGAGCGCGAACTGAAAATCGAGTACCAGTGGGTCGGAGCCGATGAGGCCTCGGTCCCGCTGCTGGTTTTCTTGCACGAGGGCCTGGGTTCGCTGGCGATGTGGAAAGATTTTCCCGGACGTTTATGCGAGGCGCTCGACTGCCGCGGCCTGGTCTATTCGCGTCCCGGGTACGGGCAATCGACTCCGCGTGCGCCGGATGAGAGTTGGGACGTCGATTTCATGCATCGGCAGGCCTATGACGTGCTGCCGGCCCTGCTGGCGGCGCTGCGGATCGATAGCGGCGGTAGTCCTCCCTGGTTTTTCGGGCATAGCGACGGCGGTTCGATCGCGCTGCTGTATGCCGCCGCTTATCCCCATCGGGCTGGCGGCGCAATCGTGTTATCGCCTCATATTATGGTGGAGGACGTTACCATCGACAGTATCGAACGGGCGCGGACAACCTACCTGGAAACGGATTTGAGACAACGACTCGGGCGCTATCATAGTGATCCCGATTCGGCGTTCTGGGGCTGGAACGATATCTGGCTGCTGCCGGCGTTTCGCGACTGGTCGATCGAGAACGAGCTGGCCGCCATCGAGTGCCCGCTGCTCGCGGTGCAGGGGCTGGATGACGAGTACGGTAGCCTCGAGCAGATTCACGGTATCGCCCGGCGGGCGGCGCAGACCGAGGTCGTCGAGCTTGCCGCTTGCGGTCATTCGCCGCACCGGGATCGGCCGCAGCAGCTGATCGATATCAGCGCGCGCTTCCTGCGGCAGGCGGTTTCGAGTGCGGATGCAGATCAGGCAGGCTTTTATGCCTGAATTTCAATATAATGCTGCCTAATCCCGAAGAATGGATTTATAGTTGCAGCAACGATCCGTCGCTGAACGGACACCATAACAACCGGAAGTTCGAATAACTGGAATTCGAGTTCCCGAAGAATCGGGCATGACAATGCCTCAGGCTAAAGCAGGTGGCCTCGCCACCGATTATTAAAACAACTCCAGAGGAGAGCAATGATGTTATCTAAGTTAATTCGAACAGCCGTAATTGCGAGCGCGGTTATCATGACGGGCGCCGCCCAGGCTGACAGCGTCAAGATCGGTTTCGTCACGACCCTGACGACCCCGGCCGCCGTTATCGGTGAAGACATGAAAAACTCGGTCGAGCTGGCGATGGAACACATCGGCGGCAAGATGGGTAACCTCGATGTCGAGCTGATCATGGAAGACGACGGTTTCAAGCCCGATGTCGGCAAGCAAAAAACCGACAAGCTGGTGAAGCAGGACGATGTCGATTTCGTCACCGGTTACATCTGGTCGCACGTGCTGCTGGCCTCGGCCAAGTCGGTACTCGACGCGGACAAGTTCCTCATCAGCGCCAATGCCGGTCCGTCGCAGATGGCTGGCAAGCGTTGTCACAAGAACTTCTTTTCGACCTCCTGGCAGAACGATCAGACGCCGATGGCGATGGGTGAACACCTGAACCAGAAAGGCGTCGAGTCGATCTACGTCATGGCACCGAACTATGCCGCCGGCAAAGACATGGTGCGCGGCGTCGAGTCCACCTTCAAGGGTAAAGTACTGGGCAAGGACATGACCAAGTGGGGCGCCGATGCGCAGCTCGATTTTTCCGCGGAACTCGCCAAGGCCAAGGCCTCGGGTGCGGAAGGCATCTTCGTCTTCTATCCCGGCAAGGCCGGTGGCGCCTTCATCAAGCAGTACCAGCAGGCGGGCCTGCAGGGCAAGATGGACCTGTACTCGGTGTTCACCGTCGATTCGATCGCGCTGCCGAAGCTGCAGGCCGGCGGCCTGTCCGGCGTGCTCGGATCGAAGAATACCCAGGAATGGTCGCCCGACATACTGAATGCCGCCAACCAGCGCTTCGTTGGCGACTACCTGAAGAAGCACGGCAAGTATCCGTCTTTCTACGGCGCGCAATCCTACGACGCGATCATGCTGATCAAGAGCGCGGTCGAGAAGGTGGGTGGCAACCTCGACGACAAGGACGCGGTGCGCGCGGCGCTGAAGGCGGCCGATTTCGATTCGGTGCGTGGCAAGTACAGCTACGGCAACAACCACATGCCGATTCAGAATTTCTACCTGCGTGAAGTCGTCGAAGACGACCAGGGCCGCTGGACCACGCGGATCGTGTCTACCGTCCTGACCAACCACCAGGATCCCTACGCCAAAGACTGCAAGATGTAATCTGAGCAGAGGCGCCCGGGATCCGGGCGCCTCTATCTTCGATCCGCTTTTCTAGGCCGGTTGTATGGACTGGAACCTGTTGATAACACAATTGCTGAACGGACTGCAGCTCGGGCTGCTGCTGTTCCTGCTGGCGTCGGGCCTGACGCTGATCTTCGGCATCATGGACTTTATCAACCTGTCGCACGGCTCGTTTTACATGATCGGCGCCTATTTCTGCGGCAGCGTGGTGGCCAAGAGCGGTTCGTTCCTGGCCGGCATTGTGTTTGGCCTGGTCGGTATGTTTGCCGTTGGAGCTTTGGTCGAGTGGTTCATCGCGCGCAAACTGTACCGCGCCGATCACCTCGATCATGTGCTCGTTACCTTCGGCCTGATCCTGATTTTCGACACGCTGGTGCACCTGATCTGGGGCGCCGCCGGCATGGCGATCCCGCTGCCCGACGTGCTCAACGGGCAGATCACCGTGGGAAGCCTGGTGTTTCCGGTTTATCGCACGCTGATTATTGTCGCCGGGCTGCTGGTGGCGGCTATCCTGTTCGTACTGGTAACCAAAACCCGGCTCGGGATGCTGATCCGCGCCGGCGCTTCGAATCGCACCATGGTCGAAGCGCTCGGCATCAACATCAACCGCCTGTTCCTGTTCGTGTTCGCGCTCGGCGCGGCGATGGCCGGGCTCGCCGGCATGCTGATCGCACCGATTACCGAGGCCAGTATCGGTATGGGTAACGACATCATCATCGTCGCCTTCGTGGTCGTCATCGTCGGCGGTATCGGCTCGGTCAAGGGCGCCTTCTACGCCGCGCTGCTCCTCGGTCTGATCGATACCATGAGCCGCTCCTATCTCGACGTCGTGTTGAATCTTGCGATGCCTGTTACCTACGCCGAGACCGCGGCGCCGGCGCTGTCGGCGATGTTGATTTATATCCTGATGGCCGCGGTGCTCGCCTTTCGCCCGCAGGGCCTGTTCCCGCCGGCCGGGATGAAGTGATGAACTGGTTGCCGCAGACCGTATCCGGCAGGGTTTATGCCGTCATATTGCTGATCCTGGCGCCCGCGCCCTTCGTGTTCGAGTGGATCAACCAGCCTTTTTATCTCGACCTGCTGAGCCGGGCGCTAATCCTGGCGATCGCGGTCGTCAGCCTGAACCTGATCCTGGGTTTCGGCGGCATGGTCAGCCTCGGGCACGCGGCCTACATCGGTATCGGCGCCTATAGCGTCGGCATTCCGTCTTACTACGACTATTACAGCGGCTGGCTGCACCTGGCGCTGGCGCTGTCGGTCAGCGCGGCGTTCGCCTTCGTTACCGGCGCCATCAGCCTGCGCACCAAAGGCGTGTATTTCATCATGATTACGATGGCGTTCAGCCAGATGGTGTACTTCACGTTTCTGAGTCTCGAGGAGTATGGCGCCGATGACGGGCTGGTCATTTACTCGCGCAGCGAATTTCCCGCATGGCTGAGCATGGACGGTAGCACCAGCCTTTACTACTGGATATTCGGCCTGCTGTTACTCAGCCTGTTTTTTGTCCGGCGACTGGTGCATGCCCGCTTCGGTCGCGTCATCGTCGGTTCCAAGTTCAACGAGCAGCGCATGCAGGCGCTGGGATTCAATACCTATCGCTACCGCCTGGTGTGCTACATGATATCGGCAATGATGTGCAGCCTGGCCGGCGTGCTGCTGGGTAACTTCACCGGTTTCATCAGCCCTGACATGATCGGCTGGGCGCGTTCCGGCGAACTGATATTCATGGTGATCATCGGCGGGGCCGGCACCTTTTTCGGCCCGCTCGTCGGCACCATCGCGTTCGTGCTGCTGGAAGAATTCCTGTCGCTGATCACGATTTACTGGCACCTGATTTTCGGCGCCATGCTGGTGGCGCTGGTGCTGTTCGGCAAGGGCGGTATCGACGGCTGGCTGAGCCTGCTGGATCGCAAGAGGGCCGGCGATGGCTGAGCAACTGCTGAAGATCCACCAGTTGAACAAGCATTTCGGCGGTATCATCGCCACCGATAACGTCAACCTGTCGGTCGAACAGGGCCTGATCCACGCCATCATCGGGCCCAACGGCGCCGGTAAGACGACGCTGATCGCGCAATTATCGGGGCAGATAAAACCGGACAGCGGCGAGATCGAGTTTGGCGGCCATAGCATCACCGGCTACAACACGGCGCGCCGCGCGCACGAGGGGCTGGCGCGCTCTTTCCAGATCACCAGCGTGGTGATGCCGATGACGCTGCTGCAGAACGTGATGCTGGCGGTACAGGGAACCAGCGGGCATTCGTTCCGATTCTGGGCGCCGGTGAGCGCGGACCGCGAGATGGAGTCGGCCGCCATGGAAAGCCTGGCCGCGGTGGGCCTCGACGATCGCGCCGATCGCACTGCCGCCAACGTCTCCCACGGCGAGCAGCGCCAGCTGGAAGTCGCGATGGCGCTGGCGATGAAACCGCGCATGCTGCTGCTCGATGAGCCGATGGCCGGCATGGGCAAGGAAGAGGGCGCGATGATGGTCGATATCCTGAATTCGCTCAAGGGCGACATCACGATCCTGCTGGTGGAGCATGATATGGACGCGGTTTTCAGCCTGGCGGACCGGTTATCGGTGCTGGTGAACGGCCATATCATCGCGACCGATACCGTAGAGAACATTCGCAACAACCACGAAGTGCAGAAGGCTTACCTCGGCGATGGCCATGCTTGAACTCAGTAACGTCGAAACCTTTTACGGCACGATCCAGGCGCTGTTCGGCATGAGCCTGCGCTGCCAGCAGGGCGAGGTAACGACGCTGCTCGGGCGCAACGGCATGGGGAAAACCACGACCGTGGGCTCCATCATCGGTACGCTGTCGAGCCGCAGCGGGGAAATCCGTTTCGACGGCGAGCTTGTCAACGGCAGGCCCGCCTACGAGGTGGCGCAGCTCGGCATCGGCCTGGTGCCGGAAGGCAGGCAGGTATTCCCGAACCTGAGCGTGCGCGAGAACCTGGTCGCCACGGCCGCGAACTTCAGCGGCAGCGCCGATCCCTGGACCCTCGACAAAGTGCTCGACTTTTTCCCGCGGCTGCGGGAGCGCCTCGATAACCAGGGCATCCAGCTCTCCGGCGGCGAACAGCAAATGCTCGCCATCGGCCGTGCCCTGATGCTGAATCCGCGCTTATTGATCCTCGACGAGGCCACCGAGGGGCTGGCACCGCTGATACGGCAGGAGATCTGGCGCCGGCTGGAACAGTTGAAGCAAAGCGGGCTGACGATTCTGCTGATAGACAAGAATATCGACGAGCTGGCGCACATTGCTGACCGCCATTTCATTATCGAAAAAGGGCAGGTTGTCTGGGAAGGCGATTCCGACGAGCTTACCGGCGACGCCGGGCTAAAGGCCCGTTACCTGGGGATCTGACTCGTCGTGCTTGCCAGGCTCCTGATTCCTGCCGTTATCCCGATGTTTCGGACCGCTGCTAAAGCGGGAATCTTCCGGGCCACGGGGAGGCCGCGAGTGTGCGTTGAAGGTGATCAGCCATGATCGGGCTGAAGCGAGTCGAAATCGTCGGTGCGGGACCCGCTGGCCTGTATAGCGCGATTCTGCTCAAGTCGCGCCTGCCGCAAACCCGGGTCCGGGTGAGCGAGCAGAATCCGGCCGACGCTACCTTCGGCTTTGGCGTCGTGTTTTCCGACACCGCGCTCGATTTCCTGCAGGCCGACGATCCCGAAACCCATGCCCTGATCACGCCCTTGATGGAACGCTGGCGCAACATGACCCTGTCGCTGGAAGGCGAAACGGTCACCCTCGACGGTATCGGTTTTGCCGCGATCGGGCGCCTGCAGCTGCTCCAGTTTTTACAACGGCGCGCGGCCGATCTGGGGGTAGAGTTGCGTTTCGATCATGCGATCGAAAGTCTCGACGAGCTCGACGCCGACCTGGTGATCGGCGCGGACGGGCTCAACTCGCTGCTTCGCCGTAGCGATGAGGCCGCCTTTGCACCGAGGATCGATTACTTCAGCAATCATTTCGCCTGGTTCGGCTGCCCGCGATCCTTCGACACCCTGACACAGACTTTCATCCGCGATGATCGGGGCGCGCTGAATGCGCATCACTACCGCTACGCGCCGCGCATGAGCACCTTTATCGTCGAATGCGATCACGACAGTTACCTGGCCCATGGCTTCGATAAAATGGATGAACATCAGAGCGCGCGGGTTTGTGCCGAGCTGTTCGCGGATACGCTGGACGGAGCGCCGCTGCTCGCGAACCATTCGATCTGGCGACGATTTCCACGCTTGTGGTGCGACAACTGGGTGTCGGGTAAACGCGTTATCCTGGGCGACGCCGCGCACACCGCTCACTTCTCGATCGGCTCGGGGACTCGTCTCGCGCTCGAGGATGCCATCGCACTGGTAGGAGCGCTCGACGAAAAAAACGATGTCGAAGACGCGCTGGTCGATTTTCAGCAGCAGCGGCAGCCAATCGCGCGCAAGCTGGTCGATGCCGCCAACACCTCGGCGCGCTGGTACGACGACTTCGGCAGCCGTATGGCGCTACCGCCGCTGGAATTCGCTTTCAGCTACCTGACGCGGTCGGGCAGGGTGGACATGGAGCGATTGCGTGTCTTGTCACCCGGGTTTATCGCGCGTTACGAGCAGTATCTCGAGCAGAAATGAGAGCCGTGGTTAATCGATACAGATACATGCCCACCTGGGTGTCTGCGGTGCCACCCGAAACAGGCCTTCATCAAATAAACACGACTGGCAATCTACGGCCAGGAAAAAACACCCGGCAAGAATTATTGGTAAATGCGAAACCACGGGGAAACGAACCCGATAGCCCGCGATCGATCGCCGCTTTATGCTTGGGCCGTTCGCAAGTATCATCGACCTTCTGTTATTTCTTCGGGCAATAATAACTTGGGCGAATCCATCATACTTGTTTTACTGCTGATTTTGTCGGGCGTGTTCTCCGGGTCCGAGACGGCGCTGGTAGCGATCTCGATGGCCAGGGTCGATGCGCTGGTCAAGGAAGGCCGGTCGGGTTCCAGGGCGCTGGCTCGGCTCAAGAAGGACCCGTCGCGTATGCTGACAACCATCCTGATCGGCAACAATATCGTCAATATTGGCGCCTCGGTATTGGCCACCGTGATCGCCACGCGCCTGTTTGGTACGGCGGGTCCCGGGATTGCAGTTGGCGTGCTGACGTTGCTGATCCTGGTGTTTGGCGAGATTACGCCGAAGAGTCTGGCAACGCGATTCTCGGAGCGTATTTCGCTGGTTATCGCCACGCCGCTGCTCGGATTCATGCGCATGATTTATCCGCTGGTGTGGATATTCGGGCATTTCACCAGCTGGGTGCACCGGGTTACCGGCGGCCGGTCGGATCCCGTGGTAACCGAATCGGAATTTATCAGCATGCTTGATTACGGCGAACGGGAAGGCGCCATCGAACCCGAGGAACGCGAAATCATCGAACGTGTTTTCAGCTTTAACGATTTACACGTACGGGATGTCATGACGCCGAATGATCGTATTTTTGTTCTCGACGGCGAGCTCACGATCGACGAGGCCCTGTCCGAGGTAACCCGTGGTACCTTTTCCCGAATCCCGTTATACGAAACGCATGCCGGAAATTTAAAGAAAGTCCTGTTTTTGCGCGATCTGCTCGAAGCTGTCGTCGCGGGCAAAACCGGGTTACGGCTGATCGATATCGCCCACGACCTGATGTACGTGCCACAGCAGCAAAAGATCAGCGAATTGTTCCAGCAATTTCGTGAATCGAATCGCCAGTTTGCCAGCGTGGTTGACGAGTACGGCACGGTGCGCGGTGTCGTCACCATGGAAGACTTGATGGAGGAGCTGGTGGGCGAAATTTACGATGAGTCCGATGTCGAGCCGGTTGAAATGATGGTTATCTCTGACGATGAGATCAGCATCGACGGCATTGCCGAGATTCGCACGGTCGAGGAGTTTTTCGGGATTGACCTGCCGGGTAAACCCACCGATACGGTGGGCTTCTGGGTGCTGGCTAAGGTCGAGTATATTCCCCGGGAAAAGGAAGTGTTTTTGATCGATGATCTCGAAGTGGAAATCATCAAGGCGTCGAGCCGGCGGATCGAGGGGGTCGCTATCCGCAGGCCAGTGAACATCGAGTGAGTTGTCTTCGACGGACTATCAAGGCCACCTGATCCGGTGCTTTTCGATTTCGATTCGGCGCCGTTTGTACAGTTGGCCGAGAACCTTGTTATCAAAGCAGCTGTATGACTCCCTGGCCGCCGATGCGATACCTGAAGAAGCTAACCGCAGTGCCGCTATTTGAGCCAGGCGACGATTCGCTGGAAAATCTCGCTTTCGGTCGATGCCAGACGTGCGACCACATCGAAATGATCGGCATCGGGCTCGATATGCTTGTCGATAACAAACCCTGGTCTCGACCAGGCTGCGGCCAGGCTATCGGCCTGGCGGAAAAACTCCGGCGTCTCGGCACCGCCGACGATCGTCAGCAGCGGCGCTGGATGGGTGACCTGCAGCAGCGCCGGGCTTAGTTCGATGGTTTCGTCGTCGGTTAAATGCAGGGCCTCGCTAATGGTCGTGGCTAGCAGTGGTTGCAACAGGTAAAGGCCGCTGATCGGAATCGCGCTTTTCAGCAGGTCAGGCGGCAGGCCATCTCCATATTCGGGCCAGGCTGTCGCCATCGCCATCGCGGTCAGGTGACCACCGGCGGAATGACCCGACAGATTTATGCGATCGGCGCATATGCCGAGATCGGTGGCGTTGCGAAATAACCAGGCGAGCGCTCTCCTGATCGAATCCGTCAGTGCGGTCATCGAGACTTCGGGGCACAGGGGGTAGCCGATAATCGCGACGTCGACGCCGGTGTTGTTGAATGCTTCAGCGATATAACTGTAGATCGATTTGTCGCCGCGTTGCCAGTAGCCGCCGTGGATGTAGATTAAAACTGGCGCATCGGTCTTTCCGCAACGAAACATGTCGAGGCGCTCGCGCTCCCCGTCGCCGTAAACGCAGTCCAGTGTAGCATCGGCCTGGCCGCGATAGACTTCGCTCAGTTCGGACAGATGCTGAAGCAGCTCGGGCGCGTCGGGACGGCGTGCCATGTTGTTGTACTGGTACTCGAGTGCGGCATCGATCGGCATGGCATTGCAGTCAGATAATGGCGTGGCGAATTTTGGCTGACACCCATTCACTGACGATTACGGTTGCCAGGATTACCAGCAGTATCAGCGAAACCTGGGTCCAGGCCAGGGTCGAGATGGATGAGTCGAGCTGCAGTCCGATGCCGCCAGCGCCGACCAGGCCGAGCACGGTCGATTCGCGGATATTGATATCCCAGCGAAACACCGAAATACCGGCAAACGCGGGCATGATTTGTGGCACGATGCCGAAACTGAGTTGCTGGCTGCGCGCCGCGCCGGTGGCGATGACGGCTTCCACCTGGCTATGGTCGATCTCCTCGATCGCCTCGTACAGTAGCTTGGCGCAAAACCCGATCGAGCGCAGTCCGATGGCGATAACGCCGGCGAGCACGCCGGGCCCAATCAGCGTCACCAGCATCAGCGCCCAGATCAGCGAATTGATCGAGCGCGATGAGACGATGATGAACAGCGCTACCGGACGCACGAAGTGCACGCTCGGCGTGGTGTTGCGCGCCGCGCAAAACGCCACCGGCACCGCGATTACGATCGCGATCATGGTGCCCAGCGTGGCGATGTTGATCGTATCCCACACCGGCGCCCACAGCACTTCCATGTAAGACCATTTGGGCGGCACCATACGTTCGGCCATATCCGCGGCCTGCTTGGGTGCGTCGGTGACGAAAAACCAGATGGTCTTGTCGGAGATCAGGCGCCAGCAGTAGACAAAAATCGCAACGCCGAGTAACCAGCCGAACCAGACCGCGAACTGCGCTTTGGTGGTGCGACGTTTCCAGATTTTCGTGTCTGCCTGTTGCTTGACCGGCATTATTGCACCCACCTGCGGATGTATCCGGAGCTGTATTCCAGGACCATGACGATGCCGATGATGACCAGCAGAATCGCCGCCGCTGAATCGAATTCGTAACGATCGAACGAGGTCAGCAGCGTAGCGCCGATGCCACCGCCACCGACGATGCCGACTACCGCGGACTCGCGGAAATTGATGTCGAGGCGGTAGATGCCGAGCCCGATCATGCGCGGCATGACCTGCGGCTGCACCGAATAATTAAGCCATTGCAGCCAACCGGCGCCGACCGACTTGATTGCTTCCGCCTGCACCGGGTCCATGTCCTCGATATCCTCGGCCAGCAGCTTGCCGTAAAAGCCGATGGTGCCGACACTGAGTGCCAGAAAGCCGGCGAACGGACCGAAACCGAACAGCTTGACAAAAAAGATCGCGAGGATGATTTCGGGGAAGGTGCGCGACACCGCGAGAATACCGCGACAGAACAGGTAAACCGGCCTGTATGCAAGATTACGGGCGGCGCCGAGCCCGACCGGGACCGACAGGATGATGCCGATCACGGTCGAGGTGATCGTCATCCACAGGCTTTCGAGAATGCCGTCCTGGATCGAGTCCCAGCGCGTTACGAAATCCGGGGGAAAGAATGCGGCCAGGAAACGCTCACCGCGCACCGCGCCCTCGGCGACCCTGTCCCAGTTAACCTCCATGGTACCGAAGGCAAGTGACAGGTAAATCGCGGCACCGACCCACAAGCCCCAGCGTAGCGTTGGATTCTGGATGAACGGCGGGCGCTTCCAGCGTCGAATCGAAGCGCTTTGACTCATGACGGCGGATGCACCTTGGCGATATTGAGCAACGCGGCGGTATCGAGTTCCTCGTCCTCTTCCTTGACCTTTTCGATCGTGGCTTCCCAGTCTTCCTCGCCGTAGATTTGCGTCAGCACTTCCGGACTGAGGTTTTCGGGCGGGCCGTCGTAGACGATGCTGCCGAGTTGCAGGCCGACGATGCGACGGGCAAACATTTGCGCCAGCAGCACGTCGTGAATATTGATGATCGCGGCCAGCTGGCGTTCTTCGCACAGCTCGCAGATCAGGCGCATGATCTGGCGCGAGGTTTTTGGATCGAGGCTGGCGGTGGGTTCATCAACCAGCAACAGGTCCGGGTTCTGGATCAAGGCGCGGCAGATGCCCACGCGCTGGCGCTGTCCTCCGGACAATTCGTCGGCGCGCTTGTCCGCCATGTGATCGAGCCCGACTCGTTCCAGCAGGTTAAAGGCTTCATCGATATCGGATTGTGGAAACTTGCGAAAAAAACTGCGCCAGAAGCCGACGTAACCGAGGCGCCCGGAAAGCACGTTTTCCATGACGCTCAAGCGCTCCACCAGCGCGTACTCCTGAAAAATCATACCCATACGCGTGCGCGCGCGGCGCAAATCGGTCGCACCCAGGTGGGCCAGTTCGAGATCGCCGAGAAAAATTCTGCCGGAGGTGGGCTCGACCAGCCGGTTGACGCAGCGGATCAGGGTACTTTTGCCGGCTCCGGAGGGCCCGATCAGGGCCATCACCTGGCCCCTGGGAATTTCGAGGTTAACGTCCTTGAGCGCGTGATCCCCGGTTTTGTATTGCTTATCAAGATGTTCGATACGAAGCATTTGTTGTATCCGATGTTTTAATGCTTAAACCTGCCCACAACTTCGGCAGATTAGTGGATGAGCCACGATGCGGCATCGTGGCTCATCTCCAGGCATGACTCGAACTGCTACTTGCAGTCGTAGCTGACACCGTTGGCGGTGTCGATTTTACGGATGACGTCCCAGTCGGACTTGTGGTGAATGCTGACAAACCGGCCTTCTTTCTTGAATTCCTTCTGCAGATCGGAGCCTTCCCATTCAAAGGTGAAAAAGGCCTGTTTGATCTTGGCTGCGACCTCCGGATGCAGGTTATGCGCGTGGCCGTAACCGGTGGTCGGGAAGGTGGCTGATTTGTAGATCGAGGTAATCTGGTCCGGGGTGACTACCTTGCGATCGAGCATGCGCCCCATCACCGAGTTGGCGACCGCGGCAACCTCGTAGTCCTTGTTGGCGATGCCGAGCACCGAATTATCGTGTTTGCCGGAAAAGACGGTCTTGAAATCGACGTCCTTGACCAGGCCGAATTCGGATTTGAGCAACGCCGAAGGCGCCTTGTTACCCGAGTTCGAGGTGGGTGAAGTGAATGCCAGGGTGCGACCCTTGATATCCGACGGCGACTTGATGTCGCTACCTTTGGGCACGATGATTTCCATCTCGTAGCCGTAGGAGCCGTCTTTCGATGCCATCATCGCGAACGGCACCAGTCCGGCGCAGGAAACTGCAACCGGGTTGCCGCCGGTGTTGACGCCGGCAATGTGCAGGCGGCCGGAACGCATGGCTTCGTATTGAGCGGCGTAGGACTGTACCGGGAAAAACACGACTTTCTTGCCGGTCACCTCGGACATATGCTCGATGAAGCCATCCCAGACCTTGGCGTAAATCGCCGGGTCTTCGACCGGGGTGTAGGAAAAAATAATGGTATCCGGGTCGACCCATTCTTTGGGGTCCAGCGGCAGGTCGGCCACCAGGTCACGGTTACGGTCGCAGTACTGCTTGTCGAGCGTACCGCGGTAGCAGTCCTCGGCCATCGTTCCGCTTGCAAACAGCAGCAGGAAAGCAAACCCGAACAGTTTGCGGTATGTCGATGTGGTTGTAATCATTATAATCCTCCAGTATGAATAGACAGTTGGCGTTACGATCGTATTTTGTGATTCTGCAATTAACCGCCAAAGCGACCTCATTATCATCTTTCGATCTTGCCGATGCAACCTGCCTTCCGATCCCTAAATTTGCCTGCCGGCCTGGTAATGGGCGGGCCGACGCCTGGTTGCAAAACGGCTTCCGAATGGCGCGATAAATGAATTATTTGCTGGAAAAGAATTGCCTGCGCAATCGCTACCTCGTGATGCGACATGGTCATAGCCTGGCCAACGAACAGGGGATTATCGTCAGCCATCCCGACAATGGCTGTCATGGCTATGGTCTGAGCGAGCTTGGCCAGGGCCAGGTCGAACTGAGCCTGCAACGTGCTCCCGGGCTTGACGATGAAACCGTGATCGTCAGTTCGGATTTCAGGCGCGCGCTTGAATCCGCGCAAATTGCGCATGCGGCGCTCGCCGCCAGGCATCCGATCAAAATCGAACCGCGCCTGCGTGAACGTTACTTTGGCGAGCTGGAACTATCTTCTGATCAGGGTTATAGCCAGGTGTGGCGCGCAGATGCCGATGATCCGGATAGCGAAGTCGGCGGCATGGAAAGCGCAAACCAGGTCATGCAACGGATGACGTCCGTGGTGGTCGAGATCGAGGCCGAGCGGCGCGATGCGACGATTTTGCTGGTGTCGCACGGCGACGCCCTGCAACTGCTGCAAACGGCGTTCCAGAAGCAGGATGCTTCCTGGCATCGTTCGTTGCTGCATCTCGAGACTGCCGAAATCAGGCGCCTTGAACTTGCCTGATATCGACTTATTGACTGGCCCCGCAGCGGCAGTTTTTTTTGCTTGTTCTACCGGGTGCTGTCACCGCGGGCCAGCCGCAGGTAAAAACAGATGCGGCCGATATGGCGACTCACCCGGGTCAGCCAGCGCAGGGCCTCGGCGTTCTCGGTAGCGTAACGGATGTCGATTTCGCCGCGGCCTGCTGCAGCAAATCGATCCCGACGAATATGAGCGCGAATCCCGCTATCGAAAATCCGGCCCGCGCGATTCTGCCGGAGGCGAAAATCCGCAGCATCACGCCAACGAAGATCAGCGGCAGCAGCAGGCTGCCGAGCTGCAGCTTGAATCCGACCAGCGCCACCATCCAGCCGGTGATCGTGGTGCCGAGATTGGCGCCGAAAATAATACCGAGCGACTGCGAAAACGTCAGCAGTCCCGCGCCCACGAAGCCGACCGCCGCCACCGTGGTAGCGCTCGAGGATTGCAGGATGGCGGTGCTGATGGCACCGGTGGTCGCGCCGCTCCACGGGCTACGGGTTGCGTCCGCCAGCCACTGGCTTATGCGAGCGCCGGCCAGGGCCTTCAGGCCCTCGGTCATGACCACCATGCCGAGCAGAAACACGCCAATACCGCCGATTGCCTGTATCAGCGATTGCAAGATAGCCTCCAAACTGTTGGCTTTTGCACTAAAATCGGTGTAAACCGAATAGTAAAAATGTTATCTAGTTCAAACGACGGCATCTCGACTTGTTTTAGAATTCTCGGGTTGCATTATTTTTAATCGTATCAGGGATCGGTCGTGAGCTTCGACTATAAAGAAATTCGAGCACGCCAACAGGCCAGCGGAACCCAGTGGGCTTCGTACAGCGACCTCTTTATGGTGCTCGCTTTCATCTTCTTGCTGATGTACATGGTGGCCAGCCTGCGCACCGGCATGATTTCGGTAACCTCCCACGCCGAAATCCAGGAAGTCAAACAGGAACTTGAAATATACGAGACGATCAAGGACCAGTACTTGACCGAGCGCACCAACGCGATGGAAAAAAAGATTTACAAGGAGATCATCGACCAGATTGCGCTGCTGGAAGACGAGGCTTCGGCCAAGAAAAAGAAGCTGACGCAGCAGGCCCAGCAGCAGGCGGAGCGCGAATCTTCGCTTAACCAGTACCAGCAGATGATCGTCGCGATGATGAACGCCAACACCGTGGCCAAGGTCGAGGCGGCCGAAGCCATGACTTCGCAGAAGCAGGAAAACCAGGAGCTGCAGCAAACCATCGCCGAACGCAGCGCCGACCTGGAAACCCTGCAGCAACAATTGCAGCAGGAAGAATCCGAGCTGGCCGAGGTACAAAAGCGTTTTGCGGCCGAATCTCAGCAGCATGAACAGAAATTCGAATCCCTCAAGGCCAGCTACGAGGAAAAACAGTCCCGCCTGGCATCGCTGGAGCAGTACATCAGAACCGAGGCCGTGGAAAAGGAGGCCCTGCGCAAGGCACACGCCGCCGAGGCCAAGCAGCTGGAAGATAAATTCAAGGAATTGAAAGCCAAGCAAGAGCAGGGGCAAAGCCAGGTGGTTACCCTGGCCGAAACCCTGGAAAAAGAGGCGGAAGAAAAAGCGAAGCTGGAAAAACTGCACGGCGAGCAGGCCAAGCGGCTGGAGCAGAAGTTCGAGGCGCTCAAAGCAGAGCATGACCAGAGCCTGAGTACTCTCGCGTCGCTGGAAGGTCAAATCGAGGACGAAACCGCGCAAAAAGCCGCGCTGGAAGAGGAGTATTCGCAGCAAACCGAGAATTTACAGAACCAGCTGCAGGACCTGGCCCAGGAATACGGCAAGAACCAGACCAGGCTGGCATCGCTGCAGCAGGAACTGGAGCAGCGCGCCGCTGAAAAGGAAGCCCTCGAGGCAACCCTGGTCACGCAAACCGAATTTCTCGAGGGAAAAATTTCCGAGCTCACCGCGGATCAGAACCAGACGCAGATACAACTGGCCGCGCTGGAGCAAACCCTGGCCGAGGAGGCCGCGGCGAAGTCCGCGCTGCAGGCTTCGCTGGTCTCGCAAACCGGCAACTTGCAGGGCCGTATCGAGGAATTGACCGAACAGCAGGGGCAGAGTCAGTCCGAGCTGCAGTCGCTCGAACAGCAGCTGGCCCAGGAGGCCGCGGCGAAATCGGAGCTTGCGGCCTCGCTGGCACAGCAGACGCAGGAGCTGCAGGGCCGCATCGAAGAACTGGCGCAGCAGCAGGGTCAGAGTCAATCGGAGTTGGGTGCGATGGAGCAGCAGCTGGCGCAGGAGGCCGCGGAGAAGGAAGCGTTGCAGCAGGCCAGCGCCAAGCAGCTCGCCAGTCTCGAGGACAAGTACCGCAGCTTGCAGGGGGATTACGAAAAGAAACTGGGTGAACTCGAGTCGCTCGAGGGCCAGAGTCGTGACGAACTGGCCGCGCTGGCTGACCAGTTGAATCAGCAGTCCGCTGATAAGGAAGCGATGAAGAATGCCTCGGCCGAGGAAATCGAGGCAATGGAAAACAAGTACCAGGGTTTGCAGGGCGAGTACGACCAGAAGCTGGCGGAGATCGAGGACCTTGAAGGCCAGCGCGAGGCCGAACGTGGTCGCCTCGAAAAGCAATTGGCCGACCAGGCGGCGGAAAAGGCCGCGCTGGAAAAGGCCAACGCCGATCAGCTCGCCGGGCTGGACAGGAAATACAAGGATCTACAGGGCGATTTCGAAGAGAAGCTTGGTGAACTCGCATCACTGCAGGACGACATCGCCACCGGCGAAGAGGAAATGCAGGGACTCAAGGATGACTACGAGGGGCAACTCCAGGATCTCGGTGACAAGTACGAGGATCTGCAGGGCACTTACCAGGACAAGCTCGGCGAACTCGCCGCGCTGCAGAGCGACATCGCCGCCGGCGAAGAGGAGATGCAGGGACTCAAGGATGAATACGAGGGTCGGCTCAAGGATCTCGGTGAGCAGTACCAGGCGCTCAAGGATGACTACGAAGGCAATGCCGGAAAGATCGCGGCACTCGAATCCGATCTGGCCGAAGCGCAGGGCAAACTGGCGGACGCGGCCGAAGATCTTGGCAAGGCTGAATCCGACCTGGCCGCTACGTCGGAAGAATTACAGCAGGCGCTGGAGCTGGCCAAGGATCGCCAGGATGTCGCGCAGCGCATCAAGGAGGGATTCGAACAGGCCGGGATAAAAGCCGATGTCGATAGCGGCACCGGCGACGTGATACTCGATTTTGGCGAGGAGTACTTCGATACCGACAGCGCCAGGCTGAAACCTGGCATGAGAGAGATCATCCGGGATGCGATGCCGGTTTACGCGGACAGCCTGTTTGGTCGCGACATTGGTAGCGGTAAAATTTCCGCGGTCGAGATTATCGGTTTCGCCTCGCCGACCTTCGGCGGCAAGCCGGTCAATCCCAGGTCATTGGACACGGCGAATCGCCGCGCGGTGAACTACAACCTCGATCTCAGTTACGAGCGCGCCAGGTCGATCTTCAAGTACGCGTTCAATCCCAAGACGCTCAAGTTCGAACACCAGGAAACCATGCTGCCGCTGATCAAGGTCACCGGTCGCAGCTTTTTTACCGAAGAGGTTAACCCGGATGATACCGGTAACCTGTCACGCGAAGAATTTTGCAAACTTTATGACTGTTTTGGTTCGCAGCGAGTCATCATCAAGTTTGACCTGAAGGAAAAAGAGAATAGCTAATGAACGAAACTATCGTCGATATGATCAACCTGGTCGTGACCTATGCCACCGACTACCTGATGCCGTTACTGCTCGGCGCATTTATTCTCGCGGTGATTGCGCGGCTGTTGATTACCGTGACGATTCACCGGCAGAAACGCTTCGTCAAGGAGTACTGCAAGCGCGTGCACCAGGACATCATGGCGAACCCGGAGCCGCATGGTTCTTTTTATAACCATGTCAAAAGGGCGCTAACCAGGACCTACTTCGAAACTTTCGAGCTACGCCAGCGATACAAGCGCCGCAACGAGGATCACATCATGACCGTTGGCGACCGCGTGTTCCTGATCCAGGACGGGATTATCCGGCTGATCGACGATTTCCTGCAACATATACGCTATCTCAGCAAGACCAGCGGCCACCAGCCGGATTTTCACGAGATTTCGAATAGCGTGTTCGGTTCCAATCCGATTTTTAACCGGGTGCTCGGTATTTTCTCTCTGAGCCGGACCAACGACGTACTTAATATCCTGCCCAGCATTTTCATCGTCGGCGGCATCTTCGGTACCTTCCTCGGTATCATGAAGGCCCTGCCGGAACTGACCGCGATGGATATCACCAACGCCGAGGCCAGCAAGATAGTCATCGACAACTTCCTGATCAAGATTTCGTTCGCTTTGTCCACTTCGATACTCGGCATCGTGCTGTCGATCATCATGAGTTTCATGAATACGCTGCTGTCGCCGACCAACACCTACGTCGAAATTGTCGACGCGTTTAACTCCGCTTGCGAAATCCTGTGGAACAAGTCGGAGACCAACGAGGTCGACCGGCGCGATACCAGCATCAGCGACCGTGAATCGGAAGCGGTCGACGCCTTCGACCTGGCGATTGCCGCCGTCTATGCCAAACGAGCCTGATCGTTTAGCGCTGGTAGCGGTTTAAGCCCCATCGAGAATCAGTAGCGTACATCGCGCATTGTCGCGGCGTATCGGTTTCACCGGTGCGTATTCCTCGGAGTCGACGAAAGCCCGGGCCGAGTCCATGTCGGGGAACTCGATGATTACCATGCGGGTCGGGGTCCATAAATCGGTCTCGAGCACTTCCATAGAACCACCGCGAGCGCGGTATTCGCCACCATATTTCTCCGCGATGGGTTTGGCCAGTTTCTTGTATTCCTCGTAAGCCTCGGGATTTTCGATCTGCGTGTCGACGATCAGGAATGCGCTCATTGTGTTCTCCTTTAACAAGGGTTGCCGCGGAAAATGTATTCTGCATGTTTCGCCGAATCGTTATACTGCGTTTAAACGTATCCGGGCAAGCCGCAAATGAACAGTTTCGAACACATCACATTTGAAAAGCAGGGCGCGATCGCGAAAATCGAACTGAATCGCCCGGATGCCGCCAACGGGCTCGACACCCTGATGGCGAGCGAGCTGAAGCAGGCGGCAAAACTCTGCGACGGCGACCCCGAACTGAAGGCCGTGATATTGAGCGCTGGCGGGCGTTTTTTTTGCGCCGGCGGCGATATCAAGCAGATGCTGTCGCAGGGCGATGCTGTGGGCGACGCGATCAAATCGCTGGCGGATGACCTGCACAGCGCGATTTCGATCCTGTCGCGGATGCAGGCGGCGCTAATCGTCGCGGTCAACGGCGTTGCCGCGGGCGCCGGCTTCAGCATCGCGCTGATCGGCGACATCGTGCTGGCCGGCGAGTCGGCGAGCTTTACCATGGCCTATACCCGGGCCGGTCTGTGCCCCGACGGCAGCTCGAGTTATTTTCTGCCGCGCCTGGTCGGGCTGCGCCGTGCCCAGGAGTTGATGCTGACCAACCGAACGCTGAGCGCCGCCGAGGCCTGCGAACTCGGGCTGGTTACGCGCGTGGTGGCCGATGACGAACTGCAGGCCGAGGCCGATAAGGTGGCCAGCGAGTTGGCCCAGGGGGCTCGCCTGTCGACCGCCTACGTCAAGAAACTGCTGCTGGCTAGCGCCGGCAACGACCTCGAGACCCAGATGGAGCTGGAAGGCCAGCTGGTAGCGCAGTGCGCGGCTGCGCCCGACGGACGCGAAGGTATCCAGGCGTTTGTCGAAAAAAGAAAACCCGATTTCAACTAGAGGAGTTAACCGTCATGACGGATTTTTCAAAAGGGGCCGCTTTTATCGAGGGGGAGCAGGTCGCAATCGCCGACGCGAAGATCCCTCTAATGGACTGGGGTTTTCTGCATTCCGATGCGACCTATGACGTGGCCCACACCTGGAAGGGCCGGTTCTTTCGTGTCGACGAATACATCGAACGCTTCGAGGACAGCATGGCGAAACTGCGGATGTCGATACCCTACGACCGGGACCAGATTCGGCAAATTATGTTCGACCTGGTGCGGCTGACCGGTTTGCGTGACAGCTATGTCGAAATCGTCTGCACCCGCGGTATACCGGCACCGGGTTCGCGCGATCCACGCCAGTGCCGGAACCGTTTCCTGGCCTTCGTGGTGCCTTTCGTCTGGATTGCCAACGACGAACTGCGGGCCAGGGGACTGAACCTGATGATCAGCAAGCAGCAACGCATTCCGCCCGAGTCGGTCGACCCTACGATCAAGAACTATCATTGGCTCGACATGGTGATGGCGCTGTTCGAAGCCTACGATCATGGCGCCGACACGGCGATCCTGGTCGATGCCAGGGGCGACCTGACCGAGGGACCGGGATTCAACATCTTCGCCCGCCATGGCGATACCGTGACGTCACCTGAGCATGGCGTGTTGCACGGTGTAACCCGGATGACGTTGCTGGAATTGATGGAACGACAAAATTTGCGGATTAATCGGGGACGCCTGACGGCAGACGCGGCCAGGGCGGCTGACGAGCTTTTCATCACCAGTACCGCCGGCGGCGTGATGCCGGTGACGCGCATCGATGGCCATCAGGTTGGCGACGGCAAGCCGGGAACGCTGGTGCACACGCTGAATGACGAATACTGGGCCCTGCACGAGGATCCCGAGTACAGCGTCGAGATCGAGTATTAAGGGGTAAACATGAGCGAATCACTGAAAGTTGCGCTGGTAACCGGTGCCGGAACCGGCATTGGCAGGGCGGTTTGTATTGCCCTGTTGAACGACGGTTATTCGGTCGTGCTGGCGGGCAGGCGGCTGGAACCACTGCAGGAGACGGTGGCGCTGGCAGCGGCGGATGCGGCGCGCAGCCTTTGTGTACCAACCGACGTCGGCAAGCCCGGTGAGGTTCGCGAACTTTTTTCACAGGCTGAAAATGCGTTTGGTCGGCTCGACCTGTTATTCAATAACGCCGGCAGTTTTACCCCCGGGATTCCGCTGGAGGAACTAAGCTACGAGCAATGGCAGTCAACGGTCGACGTCAATTTAACCGGGCCTTTCCTGTGCGCGCAGCAGGCGATCAGGATCATGAAGTCACAGGATCCCAAAGGCGGGCGCATCATCAACAATGGTTCGATTTCGGCGCACGCGCCGCGTCCGTTTTCGGCGCCTTATACCTCGACCAAGCACGCGATCACCGGCCTGACCAGGTCGATCTCGCTCGACTGTCGCAACGACAATATCGCCTGCGGCCAGATCGACATCGGCAATGCGGCGACGCCGATGACCGAAGCCATGCCGAAGGGCGTGCCCCAGGCCAACGGCGAGCGCGCGGTCGAGCCGGTCATGGACGTTGCCCACGTCGCCGACGCGGTGCTGCAAATGGCCAGGTTGCCGCTCGACACCAACGTTCAGTTCATGACGATCATGGCGACCAAAATGCCCTACATCGGCCGCGGTTAGCCACGGTTAGCGGAACGCCATCGCAGTTTGTCGTTCGAGGGCAATTCCTCCAGTCCGTTTGGCGTCGTTAGCGCCTGCTGATTTATCCAGGCCGGGTAGTTCGGCCCGTCGGCATCCAGCGCATGGCGAAACTGGAATTGCGCGTGCTGCGCCAGTTCCTCGGGCGCAAATAATACTTCGAAGCAACAGTCGACAGGATCGAGTTTTTGCCGCCAGTGTTCCCGGTTTTTGGTGGCGATCACGGCCGCCACCTCGTCGATCAAGTCGCGTTGCGGCATGGTGTCGTACTGACGCGAGATCCATTGAGGCTGATCGACTGCCTCGCAAAAGTTTTTCCAGAAGCCGGTCTCGATAGCGCCGAGGCTGATGAACTGCCCGTCGGCACACTGGTAAATGTTGTAGCAGGCGGCGCCGCCGTCGAGCAGCGAGGCGGCGCGCTGCGACGTATCGGTCAGCAGCGGCAGGTATTGCCAGGAAAGCATCGACTCGGTCATGCTGATATCGAGGTAGGTGCCGCCATGACCCGAGTTTTTCGCGTGCAGGGCGGCGAGCATCGCGATACTCGCCTGCATCGCCGCGGCGTGATCGGCGATCGGCGGGAAACCGATGACCGGCCGGTCGACGCTGCCGCTGACGATCGACTGCGCGCTCAGCGCACAGTAATTAATGTCGTGCCCGGCACGCTGCGCGTAGGGCCCGTTCTGGCCGTAACCCGACAGCGCGCAGTGAATCAGGTCGGGATTGATTCGTTCGAGTCGGTCGCGGCCGAAACCCAGCCTGGCCAGCACGCCGGGGCGAAACGATTCCAGCAGTATGTCGGCGTCGACCAGTAAATCGGACAGCAGTTGCCGCTCCTGGTCGACTTTGAGATCGAGCCGGCAGACGCGCTTGCCGCGGTTGAGATGACGGTAAATCGGCGACAATTGGTCCTGGTCGGCATGCATGAATCGGCGCATCGGATCGCCGGCAGGGGGCTCGATCTTGATCACCTCGGCGCCGAGATCGGCCAGTTGCCGGGTCGCGAACGGGCCGGGTATATACTGCGATAAGTCGATTACCCGGACGTTTTCGAGCAAACGCTGCGACGGCATCGAATTGAACCTGGCCTAATCGTACTGGCGGATATCGTCGATGACCTTGCCGTCGTTGGGCAAGCTGCCTGGCGCGACGATTTCGACTTCTCCGCGCAGCTTGCAGATCGAGCGGATACTCTCGGCGATCGCGCCGGGGAGCGCGGGGTCGCCGCTGTCGGCTTCGCAGCGCAGCGTGATCTGGTCCGCCTGGTCGACCCAGTCGATGACCAGTCGCGCCCTCGCAATTTCATCATGCCGTTTTACCACCCTGTCGACCTGTTCCGGGTGAATGAACATGCCGCGTACCTTGGCGGTCTGATCGGCGCGTCCCATCCAGCCCTTGATGCGCTGGTTGGTGCGGCCACAGGGACTGGTGCCGTTCATGAAAGCCGAAAGATCGCCGGTGGCGAATCGGATCAGTGGATACTCCCGGCCCAGGTTGGTGACCACGACTTCGCCGACTTCGCCCGGCTCGACCAGCTCCCCGGTTCCGGGGCGCACGATCTCGACATAGACGCCCTCGTCGATAATCAGGCCTTCCTGGGCGCTCGATTCGTACGCGATCAGGCCGAGATCGGCGGTGCCATAGCATTGCTGTACGCGCACGCCGCGCTCGACGAAGCCGGCGCGTAGCGGCGGCGGCAGGGCCTCGCCGCTCATCATCGCCCTGGTGATCGAACTGGCATCGGCGCCGAGCTCGTCGGCCTGCTCGAGAATGATCTTGAGGAAGGAGGGCGTGCCGACGTACCCGTCGGGCTTGAGATCAGCAATGGTTTGCACCTGCAGCTCGGTTTGCCCGACACCGGCCGGGATTACGGCACAGCCCAATGCCGCGGCCGCGCTGTCGAACATCTGGCCCGCCGGCGTGAAATGGTAACTGAAGCAGTTATGCACCAGGTCGCCCGCGCGAAAGCCGCTGGCGTACAGTGAGCGCGCGAAGCGCCAGAAATCAGGCACCGCGTAGCCCGGCTCGTAGATCGGCCCGGGGGAGGCGAATACGTGCGAGTAGCGCGCGCTGTCGCCCGGCGTATAGCCGCCGAAAGGTCGGTGCGCCTGTTGCAGTTCGATTAGCTCCGATTTCCGGGTCAGCGGCAAGGCGCTGAACGTGGCGGCATCGGTGATCTCGGCGGCGTCGAAATCCCTGAGCGATTCGGCATAGGCCGCGGTGCTGGATTTGACGTGTTCGATCTGGGCGCGGATCGATTCGAACTGCGCTTGCGCACGCTCTTCCGCGCTGCGCGTCTCGAGGCTATCGTAATACTCACTCATTTTTTACCCGTTAGGCTTTTTAGCGTCATCCCCGCCGGGTGCGGAACACTTAGCGGGGATCTTGCAAGTATGACGTGACGTTGTTTATCCCGCCTGACAAGCATCAGAAATACCCCGATAGTATAAGATTCCCGCTGGGCCGCATAGGCTTGCGCGGCGGTCCGACGCATCGGAATGACGTCAGTCATTTAGATTTTTGCTTGTGCAGGAGCCAAGGCGACGATTTCTATGAATCAGGTCAGCCATCGCTTACGACGGCGATAGTGTTTGACGTCGCGGAAGTTGACGCGCTGGCCCTCGCTGATGCCGAGGTAGAATTCCTTGACGTCGGTATTTTCACGCAGTTCGCTTGCCGTCCCGTCGAGTACCACGCGGCCGTTTTCCAGTATGTAGCCGTGGTCGGCATAGCGCAGCGCGATATTGGTGTTTTGCTCCGCCAGCAGGAAAGTCACGCCTTCTTCCTGGTTCAGGCGTTCGACAATTTCGAAAATTTCTTCCACCAGTTGCGGCGCCAGTCCCATCGACGGCTCGTCCAGTAGAATCATTTTCGGTTTTGACATTAACGCGCGGCCGATGGCGACCATTTGCTGTTCGCCGCCAGAAGTGTAACCGGCCTGCGCTCGACTGCGCTTGGTCAGGCGCGGGAAATAACTGTAGACGAGTTCGAGATCCCGCTGGATCGCGGCGCTACCGTCGCGGCGCGTATAGGCGCCGGTCAGCAGGTTCTCCTCGACCGTCAGGTGCTCGAAGCAGTGTCGCCCTTCCATGACCTGGATAACACCCTGTTGCACCAGCTCGGCCGGGGTCAACCTGTCGATACGCTGGCCCTGGAATTCGATACTGCCCTTGGTAATGTCGCCGCGCTCGGCGCGCAGCAGGTTGGAAACCGCCTTCAGCGTGGTCGTCTTGCCCGCGCCGTTGGCGCCGAGCAGGGCGACGATGCCCTGCTCGGGAACCTCGAGCGAAACACCCTTCAGCACCAGGATAACGTGGTCATAAATGACCTCGATATTGTTGACCGACAACAAGCTGTTGGTACTGGTGGTTGGGGCGGCTTCACTCAAGGCTCGTTTCCTTTGTGCTGATATGAATCTAGTTACAACTGCGTTCGGTAACGTTGTTTTCCGCCGCGAACTGGGCCGAATCCTCGGCGATCAGCGGCGCGGTAATGTCACGCAGCGGCTCGTAGAATCCGCTCACCAGGCTCCACTTCTTGGCCTTGGCGTCCCACTGTTGCAACGCGACCTGGCCCGGACCCTCGTGATTTTCACAGGTGATACTGACCGGAATGGTAAAGCCTTCGAGTCCCAGTTCCTTCAGTCGAGCCTCGTCAACCTCCAGCGCCTCGAAACCGTCACGCACGTGCACGCCCCGGATTTCGTTGGTGCCGTGGATTTCCATCGCCTTGCGAATCGCTTCGGAGGTCCACATTGCGGCAACCAGTCCCCGGTTGTAGAGCACTTCGCCGATACGGTCGCGATCGCCGAGCCCCATGCCCTTGTCGTAGACATACTTCTTGATGTCGTCATGCGCGCCGAAGTTATCGCCCGGCTGGTGGAATGCGCCGGAAAGGTAACCGTCGGCCGCGGCTCCGGCAGGCAGTACGTCGTTTTCAGAGCCTGACCACCAGACGCCGATGAAACGATCCATCGGGTAGCGGATCGATGCGGCTTCCTTGATCGCAACCTGGTTCATGACACCCCAGCCCCACATCATGACCCAGTCAGGCTTTTCCCTGCGGATCTGCAGCCAGGTGGCTTTTTGCTCCTGGCCCGGATGATCGACCGGCATCGCCATGAATTCGAAGCCGTATTTTTCAGCCGCTTTTTCCAGCGTGCGAATCGGTTCCTTACCGTAGGCCGAGTTGTGGTAAACCAGCGCAATTTTCTTGCCCTTCAGGTTATCCATGCCGCCTTCTTTCTCAGCGATGTACTGCACGAACACGGTGGCCTGGCTCCAGTAGGTTGCCGGAAAGTTGAACACCCACGGAAAAATCTTGCCGTTGGCGGCCGAGGTGCGGCCGTAACCCATCGAGAAAATTGGAATTTCGTCGACGCTGGCTTTCGGGATCAGCTGGTAGGTAATACCGGTAGACAATGGCTGGAATACGAGTGCGCCAGACTGGCCTTCGCCTTTAAGCTTTTCGTAGCATTCGACACCCTTCTTGGTGTTATAGCCGGTTTCGCAGGGCACCAGGCTGATGCGCGCGCCATTGATCCCGCCGTCACGCTCATTGAGCATATTCAGATAATCCCCGTAACCGTTGGCAAAAGGAATGCCGTTCGGTGCGTAGGGGCCGGTTCGATAATCGAGGGTTGGCATCACCAGCTCGTAGGCGCTGGCAATCCCCGACATCAGCGGCGCCGCCAACAGCGCCGCCAGGATTGTTCTGCTTAATTTTCTCATTTTATTTACTTCCTCCGGTTGTATTTCAAAACAGCATTTTAATGATACGCCGCCGGCCGATCCACCCTCTAGTAGGGGAATGGCCACAGGCGCATTTTTTCCTTGGCGATCCGCCACAGGCGAGCCAGCCCGTGCGGTTCGACAATTAGAAATCCGATAATCAAAACCCCGACGACAATGATCTGGATATGTTCCGCCAGGGCGCTGGTGGTGCCAAAGCCGTCAACCATGAGGTTTTTCAGCATGATCGGCATGATCACCAGGAACGCGGCGCCGAGGAACGAACCCAGCACCGAACCCAGGCCGCCGATGATAATCATGAACAGCACCAGGAAAGATTGATTAATATCAAACGCCTCGGTGGGTTCCGCCGAACCCAGCCAGACGGCAAAGTAGAGTGCGCCCGCCATGCCGACGTAAAACGAGGACACGGCAAAGGCAGACAGCTTGGCAATCAACGGGCGCACGCCGATCAGTTCGGCGGCGATATCCATGTCGCGGATCGCCATCCAGTTACGGCCGATGCGGCCGCGCGCAATATTCTTCGCCGCCAGCGCGAACACCGCGACGAAGGCGGCGACCAGGTAGTACTTGGCGATCGGGTCCGCTTTCGGGCCGGTAACAATCGCGCCGAAGATCGTCATCGGTGGGGCGTTGATCATACCCGTCGCGCTGTAATTGAAAAACCAGCCCACCTTGTTGAATAACCAGATCAGGAAAAATTGCGCCGCCAGCGTGGCAACCGCCAGGTAAAACCCCTTGATGCGCAACGATGGCAGGCCGAATATGGTCCCGACCGCGGCGGTAATCACTCCCGACAGTACCACCATGGGAATAAATCCAATGCCGGGGAAGGCAACCATCAGCTTGTAAACCGAGAAGGCGCCGACCGCCATGAAGGCCCCGGTGCCGAGTGAAAGCTGGCCGCAGTAGCCGGTCAAAATGTTCAACCCGAGCGCCGCCAGCGAATAAATCAGGAAGGGCAGCAGGATCGCGTTGAGCCAGTACTCGTTCAGCAGGGCAGGGACGAGACCGAAGGTAATCAGCAAAATTACGAGAATAACGTAACGATCCTGGGCGATCGGGAATAATGCCTGGTCGTCCTGGTAATTCGCCTTGAACTGGCCGGTTTCGCGGTAAATCATCGCCTCATACCCTTTCTATGATCTTTTCGCCGAACAGACCCTGCGGGCGGAACAGTAAAAATGCGAGCGCCAGCATGTAGGCAAACCAGTTTTCGATGGCGCCGCCGACGAATGGCCCGAGATAGACTTCCGCTATTTTCTCGCCGACACCGATGATCAGGCCACCGATAATAGCGCCCGGGACCGAGGTGAAACCGCCCAGTATCAACACCGGCAGGGCCTTGAGTGCGATCAGCGATAGCGAAAATTGAACCCCGGACTTCGAGCCCCACATGATGCCCGCGACCAGCGCGACGATACCGGCGACCGACCAGACGATAACCCAGATGGTGTGCAGCGAGATACCCACCGAAAGCGCCGCCTGGTGATCGTCGGCGACCGCACGCAAGGCGCGCCCGATACGGGTTTTCTGAAAAAATACTGCCAGGAAGGCAACCATGATGGCGGCCGTAACCGCAGCGAAAATCTCGAGTTTCTCGATGTAAATATCGAAACTGTCCAGCATCCAGTCGGATGCGCCCTGCGGGATACCGAGATCGAGCACCTTGACGTCCGACCCCCATAGAATATCGCCCATGCCCTCGAGTACGTAGGCCAGGCCGAGGGTCGCCATGAACAGGATGATGGGCTCCTGGTTGACCAGGTGGCGCAGCATTATGCGCTCGATTAGCCAGGCCAGCGCGATCATAACGACGATGGTGCCGATGATGGCGAGCCAGATCGGAAAATTGAATTTCTCCATCAGCCCAACCAGCGTCAACGCCGCGAATAGCGCCATGACGCCCTGGGCAAAATTGAATATGCCGGAGGCCTTGAAGATCAGCACGAAACCCAGTGCCACCAGCGAATACATGACGCCGGCCATCATGCCGCTCAGCGTGACTTCGATGAAAAACAACATCAGGTTGTAGCCTCAGTGCTCATGCGGCACCCCCAGGTAGGCATCGATGACGTCCTGGTTATTACGTACTTCGTCCGGTACGCCATCGGCCAGTTGCTTGCCATAATCGAGCACCAGCACGCGGTCCGATAAATCCATGACCACGCCCATGTCGTGTTCGATCAGCGCGATGGTAGTGCCGAACTCGGAGTTGACGTCGAGCACGAAGCGGCACATGTCTTCCTTTTCTTCCGAATTCATACCGGCCATGGGTTCGTCGAGTAACAGCAGCTCCGGCTCGGCCGCGAGTGCCCGTCCCAGCTCGACCCTTTTTTGCAGGCCGTAGGGCAGCTTGCCGACCGGTTTCTTGCGGATCGCCTGGATGCCGAGGAAGTCGATGATTTTTTCGGCCGCCTCGCGGTTCTCGAGTTCCTCGACCCGCGCGGGACCGATATGCAGCGCCTGCCAGAACAGGTTGGTCTTCATTTTCAGGTTACGCCCGGTCATGATGTTATCCAGCGTGCTCATACCCTTGAACAGCGCGATGTTCTGGAAGGTGCGCGCGATGCCGTGGTTTGCGGCCACGTGCGGCGCCATCTGCTTACGGGTTTCGCCCTTGAAGGTAATCGAGCCTTCCTGCGGATGATAAAAACCGTTGATGACGTTCAGCATCGAACTCTTGCCGGCGCCGTTGGGGCCGATGATCGAGCGGATTTCGCCGCGCCTGATATCGAAACTAATGCTGTCGAGTACCTTCATGACGCCAAACGAAAGGCTGATGTTTTCGACCGCGAGGATCGTCTCCGGCGAACTTTGCTGGTTCACGCGGCCGCTTCCTGGTTAACGGAATTTACCTTGAAAACCTCGGCATCCCGGATCTGCACGTCGGCCGCCAGGCTGCCGGTGCGGCCATCTTCGAAAGTCACCTGGGTTTCGACGTGGCATTCGGTCTTGTCCGAATACAGCGATTCCACCAGGGTATCGTAGCGGTCACCGACGAAGCTGCGTCGTACCTTGCGCGTGCGCGTCAGTTCGCCATCGTCGGCGTCGAGTTCCTTGTGCAGAATCAGGAAACGGCGTATCTGCGAATTGGCCAGGCGACTATCTTCCGACAGGTCCTTGTTGACCTTGTCGACGCAGTCCTTGATCAACTGGTAGACCTCCTCGAGATTGGCGAGATCTATGTAACCGGAATAGGCCAGGTTGCGGCGCTCGGCCCAGTTGCCGACCGCGTCGAGGTCGATATTGATGAACGCGGTGCTGTAGTCTCGCCCGTCGCCAAACAGGACCGCTTCCTTGACAAAAGAAAAGAACTTGAGCTTGTTCTCGATATATTTCGGCGCGAACAGGGTACCGTCGTTGAGCTTGCCGACATCCTTGGCGCGGTCGATAATCTTGAGGTGGCCGTTGTGCTCGTCGAAAAAACCGGCGTCGCCGGTATGTACCCAGCCGTCTTCAGTCTTGGTGCTGGCCGTGGATTCCGGGTTTTTGTAATACTCTCGGAAAACACCCGGGCTGCGGTAGATGATTTCGCCGTTGTCGTCAATCTTGATCTCGACGTCGATCGCCGGGGTGCCGACGGTATCGGCGTAAACCTCGCCGTCCGGCTGCACGCAGATGAATACCATGCATTCGGTCTGGCCGTAGAGCTGCTTGATGTTGATGCCGAGCGAGCGGTAGAAGTCGAAAATCTCTGGCCCGATGGCTTCGCCCGCGGTATAGGCCAGCCGCGTGCGGCGTAACCCGAGTACATCCTTTAGCGGCCCGTATACCAGGACGTCGCCGAGTTTGTAGAGCAGCGAATCCTTGAGCGACACCGGCTCGCGGTTCAGGATCCTGACGCCGACCTTGCGCGCATGCTCCATGAAATAATTGAACAGCTTGCGCTTGATCTCGGCGGCATCCTCCATGCGTATCATGACCTGGGTCAGCATGTTTTCGTAAACCCGCGGCGGCGCGAAGTAATAGGTCGGGCCGATCTCGCGCAGGTCGCTGGCTGCCGTGGTCGCATCCTCGGGACAGCTCACGCAAAAGCCGGCAACGTAGGATTGCGCATAGGAGAACAGGTTGTCGCCGACCCATGCCATCGGCAGGTAAGCGAGCACTTCTTCTTTCGAAGTCAGGTTCTCGCGGATGATGCCGTTGCGCGCGGTGATGATGACGTTGTCGTTGCTCAGCACCACGCCCTTGGGATTCCCCGTGGTGCCCGAGGTGTACAGCATGATCGAGACGTCACTGCCTTTGCCAGTCGCGACTTCCCGGTCGTAAAAGTCGGAGTGATCGTGATCGTAGGCGACGCCCGCCTGTTGCACCGTTTCGAAATCATGCAGGAATTCCTGCTCGTAGTGACGCAGGCCGCGGGTATCGTCGAAAATGACATGCTCGACGTTCGGACAGCGATCGCGCACCTCAAGCATCTTGTCGACCTGTTCCTGGTCTTCCACCAGCGCGATCTTGACGTCGGCATTATCGAGCACGTAGGCCATTTCGTCAGCAACCGCATCCTGGTACAGCGGCACCGGTACCGCCCCCAGCGCTTGCGCCGCGGTCATGCCCCAGTAGAGGCGCGGACGGTTGTCGCCGATGATGGCAAGCTTGTCACCGCGCTTCAGCCCGAGCGTGGCGAGCCCGCAGGCGAGCGCCCTTATCTCGGCCGCGGCCTCGGCCCAGGTCCAGGATTGCCAGATGCCGAGATCTTTCTCGCGGATCGCATCCTGGGTAGGGCGCAGCTTGACGTGGCTTGCTAACAGCTTTGGAAAGGTGTCGAGATTTGTGTCTTGTTCCTTCTGGTCCATAAACTAGTAGTAATTTTTATTTTATCGCTTGCCGTGCCGCAGGTTCGGATCGGCTTATTACAACGCTTATTCGCAGGCCTGTAAAATTTATTTACGCGTTCCGCAAGGGCTGGCCGATCTCGGAGGGCTACTCTAATGCGAAATCGCGGTATAACGCAAATTCAATATAACTATCGGCGGGATGGATTTCGTTCCCCGGCCGGGTCTTGACGCGACAGCTGGCGCGGGATACGGCTTAACGAGAGTAAAGACTCGACCCGGGGCAGGAATTACTCGTAACGCTTACCCCGAGTCGATTTATCTAGTCGTCATAGCTATAAAATCCGCGTCCGGTCTTGCGGCCGAGGTAGCCGGCGTCGACCATCTGCTGCCAGATCGGGCAGGGGCGGTACTTCGAGTCGCCAAAGCCCTCGTGCAGGACCTTGATCACCGCGTAGCAGGTATCGAGGCCGATCAGGTCGGCCAGCATCAGCGGTCCCATCGGATGCGCCATGCCCAGTTTCATGATCTCGTCGATGCCCTCGGCGCTGGCGAGCCCCTCGTAATAAACATAAGCAGCCTCGTTGATCATCGGGATCAGGATACGGTTGGCGACGAAACCCGGACTGTCTTTGGCCTCGATAGGAATCTTGCCGATGGCTTCGCTCAGCTGGTGCACCGCCTGGTAGGTGGCGTCCGAGGTCTGCAGCGCGCGGATCACTTCGACCAGCGCCATCATCGGTACCGGGTTCATGAAATGCATGCCGATCACCTGGTCGGCGCGCGCGGTGGCGCCGGCAATTTTGGTCAGCGAGATCGACGAGGTATTGCTCGCCAGGATCGCGCCGGGCTTACACAGCTTGTCCAGCTGCGCAAAAATATCGAGCTTGAGCGCTTCGTTCTCGGTCGCCGCTTCGATCACGATATCGACATCGGCCAGTTCTTCGAGTGAGGTCGTGGTTTCGATATTGGTCAGGGTCGCTGCCTTGTCGGCAGCGCTGATCTTTTCTTTCTTGATCAGGCGCTCGAGACTACCCGCGATGGTGTTTAACCCGCGCTCGACCTGCGCCTCGCCGATGTCCTGCATGATGACCTCGAGCCCCGCCGCGGCGCAAACCTGGACGATGCCGTTTCCCATGGTTCCGGCGCCAACCACGCCAACTGTTTTAATGCTCATGTCTATATCTCCACTAAACCAACCCAGTACGCAGGGTCTCCACATATAATTTTGGGTCAGAGTAAAAACTCTAAGGACAGCTTTGCAAACTCCAGTTGGTACCTCTGCGAGTTTTTACTCTGACCCAGATCTTTCCTGTTCCGATAATACAAAATCCCGATGCGTCGGACCGCCGCTCACGCGGGGATGACGAATATACCTGAATGGGGACAGTCACCAATGAATTTCTCCCAGTTTCTCAAGATCCCGGATAACCGCTTCGCGGGTTCCGGGATGACAAAGGATTTCGACCGTGGCGAATGCCACAATCGAAATCCTTTGTCACATGTTACGTCGGTACTGTCCGCCTACCTCGAACAGGGCGTTGGTGATTTCGCCGAGCGAGCAGTGGCGTACCGCGTTGACCAGCTCCGCGAAAATATTATCGTTGTTGATCGCGGCGTCGCGAACCCGCTCCAGCGCTTCTCCCCTGGTGTCTGCATGGGTTTGCTGGAAATCGCGCAAGCGTTTGATCTGGCTCTGTTTTTCCTCGTCGGTCGAGCGCGCCAGCTCGATTTCGTATTCTTCGTTACCCTTCGGGTTGAGAAAGGTATTGACGCCGATGATGGGTAACGAGCCGTCGTGCTTGCGGTGCTCGTACAGCATCGATTCATCCTGGATCTTGCCGCGCTGGTAGCCGGTCTCCATCGCGCCGAGCACGCCGCCGCGGTCGGAGATGCGCTCGAATTCCTGCAGCACGGCTTCCTCGACCAGGTCGGTGAGCTGCTCGATGATGAAGGATCCCTGGTTGGGATTCTGGTTTTTCGCCAGCCCCCATTCGTTGTTGATGATTAGTTGGATCGCCAGCGCGCGCCGCACCGAATCGCCGGTCGGAGTCGTGATCGCCTCGTCGAAGGCGTTGGTGTGCAGGCTGTTGCAATTGTCGTAGATGGCGATCAACGCCTGCAGCGTGGTGCGGATATCATTGAAGTCCATTTCCTGCGCGTGCAGCGAGCGGCCCGAGGTCTGGATATGGTACTTGAGCTTCTGGCTGCGCTCGTTGGCACCGTACCTGTTTTTCATCGCGGTCGCCCAGATGCGTCGCGCGACGCGTCCCATGACGGTGTACTCCGGGTCCATGCCGTTGGAGAAGAAGAACGACAGGTTGGGCGCGAAATCATCGATGTGCATGCCGCGCGCGAGGTATGCCTCGACGAAGGTAAAGCCGTTGGAGAGCGTAAACGCGAGCTGCGAGATCGGGTTGGCGCCGGCCTCGGCGATGTGATAACCCGAAATCGACACCGAGTAAAAATTGCGGATGCGATGGTCGATGAAGTACTGCTGGATATCGCCCATCATCTTGAGCGCGAACTCGGTCGAGAAGATGCAGGTGTTCTGCCCCTGGTCTTCCTTCAGGATATCGGCCTGCACCGTGCCGCGGATGTTTTCCAGCGCCCAGGCGCTGATCTTGTCGATTTCCTGCCCGGTCGGCTGGCGCTGGTGCTGCTGCGCGAACCTGGCCAGCTGCTGTTCCATCGCGGTATTCAGGTACATCGCCAGGATGATCGGCGCCGGGCCGTTGATGGTCATCGATACCGAGGTCGACGGGCTGCACAGGTCGAAGCCGTCGTAGAGTGCTTTCATATCTTCCAGCGTCGCAATCGAGACCCCGGAATTGCCGACCTTGCCGTAGATGTCGGGGCGCTCGTCCGGATCGCAGCCGTACAGCGTAACCGAGTCGAAGGCCGTGGACAGGCGCTTGGCTTCGGAATGCTCGGATAGCTTCTTGAAACGGCGGTTGGTGCGAAACGCATCGCCTTCGCCGGCAAACATGCGAGTCGGGTCTTCGTTTTCACGCTTGAAGGCAAACACTCCGGCGGTGAACGGGAAACTGCCCGGCAGGTTTTCCAGCAGCAGCCATTTCAGCAATTCACCGTGGTCTTCGAAGGCGGGCAGCGAAACCTTGGGGATGCTCGACCCCGACAGGGTGTCGTACCTGAGATCGGTACGAATTTCGCGCTCGCGAACCTGCACCACGTACTCGTCTCCGGAATAGCTCTGCCTGACCTGTGGCCACTGTTGCAGCAGTTTGCGCGAGCTATTGTCGAGCGCCTGTTCGCGTTCGTCAACCAGGGCATCGAGATCATCCGTGGCATTACCGGGCTTGAGTTCGTTCAGCATGCGCCTGGCCTCGATCAACTGCTGGCGTTCGCGCGCGATCGCAACCTGCTGGCGGCTGTAGGCGTGATAGTCGCGTACGGTGGTGGCGATCTCGGCCAGGTAGCGGACACGGTCGGAGGGCACGATGATGGTGCGCGCGGTGGATTTGCGGGTCTCGACCCGGGGTAAACGCGTTTCGTCGATGGCCAGCCCGAGTTCGACCAGCTTGCCCAGAACTTCCTGGTACAGCGCGGTAGTGCCGTCGTCGTTGAAACGCGACGCGATCGTGCCGTAAACCGGCATCGCCTCGATCGGCTGCGCAAAGGCTTCATGGTTGCGCTGGACCTGTTTGCAGACATCGCGGTAGGCGTCGTCGGCGCCCTTGCGATCGAATTTGTTGATCGCGACCACGTCGGCGAAGTCGAGCATGTCGATTTTCTCGAGCTGGCTCTGGGCGCCGAATTCGGGCGTCATCACGTAGAGCGAGGCGTCTACCAGCGGCACGATGGCGGCGTCGCCCTGTCCGATGCCGGGGGTTTCGACGATGACCAGGTCGAACTGGCACAGCTTGCAGGCGGCGACCACGTCGGCGATGACGTCCGGTATTTCTCCGACCGAGTCACGTGTCGCGATCGAGCGCATGTAAATATTGGGATGATTGATCGCGTTCATGCGAATGCGATCGCCGAGCAGCGAGCCGCCGGTTCGGCGCCGCGTCGGGTCGACCGCAACGATTGCGATCTTGAGCCGGTCGTCGTGGTCGAGGCGAAAACGGCGGATGATTTCGTCGGTTAACGACGATTTGCCGGACCCGCCGGTGCCGGTGATACCGAGCACGGGCACTGAGCGGGTTCCCGCCTGTTGCCGGATCTGCGTCAGCAGGGATTCCGCCACCGCGTCGTTTTCGAGCGCGGTAACCAGGCTGGCGAGCGCGTTGGTGTCGTGACCGGTCAGGGGTTCGAGCGAGGTTGGAGCCTGCTCGCCTGGATCGTAGCGGCAGCGCTCCAGCATGTCCGCAATCAGGCCCTGCAGGCCCATGGCCTGACCGTCTTCGGGGGAGTAAATGCGGGTTACGCCGTAGGCCTCGAGCTCGCGGATCTCGGCCGGTACGATAACCCCACCGCCGCCGGCAAAGACGCGCATATCGGGTCGCCCCCTGTCCCGCAACATGTCGACCATGTACCTGAGGTATTCCACGTGCCCGCCCTGGTAGGAACTCAGGGCGATCGCGTGCGCGTCTTCCTGCAGCGCCGCGTCGACGATCTCGGCCACCGAGCGGTTATGTCCCAGGTGTATCACTTCGGCGCCGGAGGATTGCAGGATCCGGCGCATGATATTGATCGCGGCATCGTGCCCGTCGAACAGGCTCGCGGCGGTCACGAAGCGGACTTTGATCGGGTCTTTCGAGCTCGAGGGGATGTTAAGCACTTTGTCCGGGGCGGAACTCATTTCAGGGCCTCAAAGGGATGATTTTTTGTTTGCAATCTGCGGCGCGTTAAACTACCTTACGTTTACGTTAACGTCAACTACTCAATCCGCTAATCAGAATTATTGTTTGCTTGGGAAAACCTGATCCGTATCGACATGAGCAGCCAGTTCGAGCCCAAAGACCCGGAGTTCAAATCCCGCGTAAGCCGCAGCTTCGACGAGCAGGCGGTGATGGCGACCATCGGCGCGGCGTTGGCCGAGGTAGAGCCAGGCCGGGTCGTGATCGAGTTACCCTTCCGGCCCGAGCTGACCCAGCAGGACGGTTTCATTCATGCCGGCATATCCTCGACCATCATGGACAGCGCCTGCGGCTATGCCGCGTTCTCGTTGATGCCGGCGGAGGCCAGGGTGTTGACCATCGAATTCAAGATTAACCTGCTGGCGCCGGCCGCCGGCGACCTGTTTCGCGCCGTCGGCAAGGTGCGCAAGCCCGGGCGCAGCGTTTTCGTTGCCGAATCCGAACTCTACGCCAGCAGCGATGGCGCCGACAAGCTGGTCGCGACCATGCACGGCACCCTGATGGCGGTGTATCCGCAATAAACCCGACGAGAATCGAATGGATCAAACCGAAACCGGCAACCAGACCTACAGCATCGGCCAGCTGGCCGAGGAATTCGACGTAACCTCGCGTGCGTTGCGGCTGTACGAGGAAGAAGGCCTGCTGAATCCGCTGCGCGAAGGTACGCGCCGGATCTACCGCGAACGCGATCGCGTGCGGTTGCGGCTGATCCTGCGTGGCAAGCGGCTCGGCTGGTCGCTATCCGAAATCCGGGAATCCTTCGATCTCTACGATTCGAGCCACGGCGAGGAGGCCCAGCTCGAGCTGATGCTGGAAAAGCTCGGCCAGCGGCGCGACGTGTTGAACGCGCAGAAGAAGGATATCGATAATGCGCTGGCTGACCTGGAACGCATTGCCGCCAACGCCGGGGCGGCGTTGCGGGAAATTCGTTCCAGTCAACGCAAGCTTAGCCACGGTTAAAACCGGGAGGCACCTGATGATCCATATCCCGTCCCTGAACTTCGATCTCGGTGAAACCGTCGACATGCTGCGCGACGCGGTGCAGGATTTTGCGCAGGCCGAGATTGCGCCGCTGGCGGCCGAAATCGATCGCAGCAACGAATTTCCCAACCAGCTGTGGCCGAAACTCGGCGACATGGGCCTGCTCGGCATTACCGTGCCGGAAGGCTACGGCGGCAGCGCCATGGGATACCTCGCGCACATCGTCGCGATGGAGGAAATCAGCCGCGCCTCGGCGTCGGTCGGGCTGAGTTACGGCGCGCATTCGAACCTGTGCGTCAACCAGATCAACCGCAACGGTAACGAACAGCAAAAGCAGCAATACCTGCCGAAACTGGTCAGTGGCGAGCATATCGGCGCGCTGGCGATGTCCGAACCCGGTGCCGGCTCGGACGTGGTCAGCATGCAGATGAAGGCCGAAAAAACCGCGGCAGGCTATGTTTTGAACGGTACCAAGATGTGGATTACCAACGGCCCGGACGCCGACCTGGTCGTGGTTTACGCCAAGACCGATGCGGCAGCGGGCTCGCGCGGCATCAGCGCCTTCCTGGTGGAGCGGGAATTCGGATTCACCACCGCGCAGAAACTCGACAAGCTCGGCATGCGCGGTTCCAACACCGGCGAGCTGGTGTTCCAGGACGTCGAGGTGCCGGCGGAAAACCTGCTGGGCGAACTCAACCGTGGCGCCGCGGTCCTGATGAGCGGGCTCGATTTCGAGCGCGCGGTACTGTCGGCCGGGCCCACCGGCATCATGCTGGCCTGCATGGACGCGGTCGTGCCCTATATCCATGAACGCAAGCAGTTCGGCCAGCCGATCGGCGAATTCGAACTGATGCAGGGCAAGATCGCCGATATGTACACCACGATGAACGCAACCCGGGCCTATGTCTATGCCGTCGGCAAGGCCTGCGATCGTGGCGAAGCCACGCGCAAGGACGCCGCCGGGGCGATTCTTTACGCCGCCGAAAAGGCGACCTGGATGGCGCTCGAGGCGATCCAGGCGTTGGGCGGCAACGGCTATACCAACGATTTCCCCGTGGGCCGCCTGTTACGCGATGCCAAGCTCTACGAAATAGGAGCCGGCACTTCCGAAATCCGCCGCATGCTGATCGGGCGGGAACTGTTCAACGAAACTTCTTAGGGTAAGAATCATGAGTGAAAATATCGTCATTACCGGTATCGCCCGCACCCCGATGGGTGGCTTCCAGGGCGTATTGTCCGATGCCAACGCGGCGCAACTAGGCGCCACCGCGATCCAGGCCGCGGTCGAACGCAGCCAGCTGCAGGGCGACGACATCGATGAAGTCATCATGGGTTGCGTGCTGCCGGCCGGACAGGGACAGGCGCCGGCACGCCAGGCAAGCCTGGGCGCCGGCTTGCCGCTTGGCACCGGCTGCACCACGATTAACAAGATGTGCGGCTCGGGCATGAAAGCCACGATGTTCGCCCACGATATGCTGCAAGCCGGCAACAACCGGGTTATGGTGGCGGGCGGCCTCGAAAGCATGACCAATGCCCCCTACCTGATGACGAAGGCGCGCGCCGGTTTCCGCATGGGTCATGGCCAGGTCTACGATCACATGTTCCTCGACGGGCTGGAGGATGCCTACGACAAGGGCAAGCTGATGGGCGTATTCGCCGAAGCCACCGCCGACAAGTACGGCTTTACCCGCGAGCAGCAGGACGAGTTTGCCATCACCTCGCTGAAACGCGCCCAGGCCGCGATCGAAAGCGGCGCCTTCGCCGATGAAATCGCGTCGGTCGTGCTCAAGACGCGCAGGGGCGAAGTCACGGTCGATACCGACGAGCAGCCGTTCAACGCGAACCTTGAAAAAATCCCCGGCTTGCGTCCGGCGTTTCGCCAGGACGGCACCGTGACCGCGGCCAATTCGAGCTCGATTTCCGACGGTGGCGCGGCGCTGGTATTGATGGGCGAGTCCGAAGCCGGCAGGCGCGGCGTGAAGCCACTGGCCTTGATCCGCGCACATGCCACCCACGCGCATGAACCGGCCTGGTTTACCACCGCTCCGGTGGGTGCGTTGAAAAAGGTACTCGAAGCGGCCAACTGGTCAGGCGACGAGGTCGATTTGTACGAGATCAACGAGGCATTCGCGGTGGTGACGATGGCGGCAATGACTGACCTCGGGCTCGATCACGCGAAAGTCAACGTCAACGGCGGCGCCTGCGCGCTCGGCCATCCGATCGGAGCCTCCGGTGCGCGTATCATCGTTACGTTGATTTCGGCATTACAGCGCCGGGGCCTGAAGAAGGGCGTCGCCGGGCTCTGCATCGGTGGCGGTGAAGCGACCGCGGTCGCAGTCGAGCTGGTTTGATACCCGACCGATGACTCTCTCTGAAGAACAGCGTCTGATCCGCGACAGCGTGCGCGACTACGTGCAGCAGCGCGTGCTGCCGTTCGCGGCCGACTGGGATCGTGAAGGCCATTTCCCGGCCGAGCAGTTACGCGAAATGGCCGAGCTCGGCCTCTACGGCATGATTATTCCCGAGGAATGGGGCGGCAGCGGCGCGGATTACCTGTCTTTCGCGCTGGCGCTGGAAGAGGTCGCCGCCGGCGACGGCTCGTGCTCGACGGTGCTCAGCGTCAACAATTCGGTGGTCTGCGGTTCGCTGCTCGGCTCTGGCAGCGAATACCTTAAACAAACCTATTTGAGACCACTGGCCGCGGGCGAGATGCTGGGCTGCTTTTGCCTGACCGAACCGCAGGCAGGTTCCGACGCCGCCGCGCTCGGGACGCGCGCGCAACGAGACGGTGACGACTACGTACTCAACGGTAGCAAGGCCTTTATCACGTCAGGCAAGAATGCCGATGTCGCGATCGTTTTCGCGGTATCCGATCCCGCGGCGGGCAAGAAGGGCATCAGCGCCTTCGTCGTTCCCACCAGTAACCCGGGATACCAGGTCGGCGGCGTGGAGCAAAAAATGGGGCAGCGCGCGTCCGATACCGCGCAGGTATTTCTCAAGGATTGCCGGATCCCGGCGGATCACCTGATCGGCGCCGAGGGCGAGGGCTACAAGATTGCCCTGATGAATCTCGAAAGCGGTCGTATCGGCATCGGTGCACAGTGCGTCGGCATGGCGCGCGCGGCCTACGAGTGCGCGCTGGCCTATGCCAGGGAGCGCGTTACCTTCGGCAAACCGATCATCGAACACCAGGCGGTGGCGTTTCGGCTGGCCGATATGGCGACTCAACTGGAAGCCTCGCGCCTGATGGTGCACAACGCAGCTCGACTGCGCGATGCCGGCGAACCCTGCCTGAAGCAGGCCAGCATGGCCAAGCTGTTCGCCTCCGAGGCCGCCGAGCAAATCTGTTCTGGTGCAATCCAGGTGCTCGGTGGCTACGGTTACCTGCGGGATTTCCCGCTGGAACGCATCTCCCGCGACGTTCGGGTTGCGCAGATTTACGAGGGCACCAGCGACGTTCAGCGCATCGTCATCGCGCGCGAAATAGCCACCGAATCATGAGCATTCTCGAATCCAGGATCAGCAATCGGAGCGACGAGTTCCGTCATAACAGCAGCGCGATGCAGGAACTGGTCGCCGACTTGCGCGCCAGGGCGTCGACGATCGCCGAGGGTGGTGGCGAGCGTGCGCGCGAAAAGCACCTGGGCCGGGGCAAGCTGTTGCCGCGCGACCGTATCGATCGTCTGGTCGACCCGGGTTCGCCGTTCCTCGAAATCGGCCAGTTCGCCGGTTACCAGATGTACGGCGATGACAACGTCGCGGCCGGCGGTCTGATCGCCGGTATCGGCCGGATTCATGGACTGGAGTGCATGATCGTGGCCAATGACGCGACCGTAAAAGGTGGCACCTACTACCCGATCACGGTCAAAAAACACCTGCGCGCGCAGGCCATCGCCCAGGAAAATAACCTGCCCTGTATTTACCTGGTCGATTCCGGGGGTGCACATTTACCGAGCCAGGACGACGTGTTTCCGGATCGGGAGCATTTCGGTCGAATCTTTTTCAACCAGGCCAACATGTCGGCGCAGGGAATTCCACAGATCGCGGTTGTCATGGGTTCCTGCACCGCGGGCGGCGCCTACGTGCCGGCGATGTGCGACCAGTCGATCATCGTCAGGCAGCAGGGCACGATCTTTCTCGGCGGCCCGCCGCTGGTGAAAGCGGCAACCGGCGAAGTCGTCAGCGCCGAGGATCTCGGCGGTGCCGACGTGCACGCGCGCATCTCGGGTGTCGCCGACCACTACGCGCATAACGATGAACACGCGCTGTCGATGGCGCGCGACATCGTCGCCACGCTGAATCGTCAGAAAAAGCCGGACCTGGTGTTACGCGACGTGATCGAACCGCGTTACCCGGTCGACGAACTCTACGGCATCGTGCCGAGCAGCCTGCGCAAGCCTTTCGACATTCGTGAAATCATCGCGCGCCTGGTCGACGACAGCGCCTTCGACGAGTTCAAACAGCTTTACGGCACCACGCTAATCTGCGGGTTTGCGCACCTGTATGGAATTCCGGTCGGAATCGTCGCCAACAACGGCATCCTGTTTTCGGAATCCGCTCTGAAAGGCGCACATTTTATCGAGCTGTGCGCCAAGCGCCGGATTCCGCTGGTGTTCCTGCAAAATATCACTGGATTCATGGTTGGTCAGAAGTACGAACACGGCGGTATCGCCCGTGACGGCGCCAAGATGGTAACCGCGGTCGCCTGCGCCCGCGTGCCCAAGCTGACGCTGGTGGTCGGTGGCAGTTTCGGTGCCGGCAACTACGCGATGTGCGGACGCGCCTACGGCGGGCGTTTCCTGTGGATGTGGCCCAATGCACGCATCTCGGTCATGGGCGGCGAGCAGGCCGCGACCGTGCTGGCGCAGGTCAGGCGCGACGGGCTCGAAGCACGCGGCGAACCCTGGAGCGAGGCGGACGAAGACAGTTTCAAGGATCCGATCCGCACGCAGTACGAACACCAGGGACATCCCTATTACGCTTCCGCGCGCCTGTGGGACGACGGCATTATCGATCCCGCCGATTCGCGCAGGGTACTGGGCCTGGGGCTGTCGGCGGCGTTGAATGCGCCGATCGAAGCCACCGAGTTCGGCATCTTCAGGATGTAACCGGTGTTCAACAAGATACTTATCGCAAATCGCGGGGAAATCGCGGTGCGGGTAGCCCGCACGGCGCGCGCGCTTGGAATTCGCAGCGTGGCGGTATATTCGAGCGCGGACCAGGATGCGCTGCACGTCGAGGTTTGTGACGAGGCCTGGTGCATCGGTGGCGCTGCGGCCAGCGAGAGTTATCTCGACGGCGAACGCATTCTCGAGGTGGCGCGACAGTGCGGCGCCGAGGCGATCCATCCGGGTTACGGTTTCCTGTCGGAGAATGCCGGTTTCGCGCGCGCCTGCGAAGCTGCCGGAATGGTATTCATCGGTCCGCCGGCGAGCGCAATCGACGCCATGGGGTCGAAGAGCGAAGCCAAGGCGCTAATGGCAAAGGCCGGGGTGCCGCTGGTACCCGGCTATCACGATGCGGACCAGGATGACGCCAGGCTCGGCCAGGAATCCAAACGCATCGGTTACCCGCAGCTGATCAAGGCCAGCGCCGGCGGCGGGGGCAAGGGCATGCGCCTGGTCGAGAATGCGCAGGAGTTTCCGGCCGCGCTGGTTTCGGCGCGACGCGAGGCCAGCGCCAGTTTCGGCGACGACAAGGTATTGATCGAACGCTACCTGACCCGGCCGCGCCACGTCGAGCTGCAGGTCTTCGCCGATACCCAGGGTAATTGTGTGCACCTGTTCGAGCGTGACTGTTCGATCCAGCGTCGCCATCAAAAAGTCCTCGAAGAGGCACCCGCGCCGGGTCTCGGCGCGGACCTGCGGCAACGCATGGGTGCCGCGGCGATCGATTGCGCCAGGGCGATCAACTATGTCGGCGCCGGCACGGTCGAGTTCCTGCTGGACGAGGACGGCAGCTTTTACTTCATGGAAATGAACACCCGCTTGCAGGTGGAGCATCCGGTCACCGAAATGATCACCGGGCAGGACCTGGTCGAGTGGCAGCTGCGCGTCGCCGCGGGTGAACCGTTGCCGCTCGAGCAGTCCGAAATCGGTTGCCAGGGCCACGCTATCGAGGCACGCATATATGCCGAAATGCCGCAGCGCGACTTCATGCCGGCCGCGGGACAGATTCTTTATCTGAAACCGCCGGACAACCGCGCCGGCGTGCGCATCGACAGCGGGGTGCGTCGCGGCGATCTTATCGGTATCAACTACGACCCGATGATCGCCAAGCTGATCGTGCATGCCGCCGATCGAAACGCGGCGCTGGCGAAACTCGCCCATGCCCTGTCGCAGTACCATATCCTCGGGCTCAACACCAATATCGGTTTTCTCGGCAGCCTGGTTACGCTATCCGAATTCGGCGCGGCCGATTTCGATACCGGGTTTATCGGCAAACATCGGGAGCGATTGTTTGCGCAGAGTCCGCTGTATTTGCAGCAGGCGAGGGTGCTGGCGGCGGCTGCCACCTTGCCGGCGTTTGAAATTCGGCATGATCGCGCCAGTGATTCCGCCTGGGATGCGCACGACCTGTGGCGCGTGAACCTGCCGGCTACCCAGCACATCGAGCTCGATCATGACGGCGATAGCGCCGTGGTTGCGGTCAGGCGCGTCGACGGTGGCTGGCGTTTCGAGCTGGATGGCGAGAGTTACCGGCTATCGGGCGGCTGGATCGATGCGCACAACATGCGGCTCGACCTGAATGACGAACGCATCGAGTTCCCGGTGATTCGTACCGCCGATTCGATCAGCCTTGGTCATCGCGGCCAGGCTTATCGCTTCGAAATTCCGGACCGGGTGGATACGGGCGGCATTGATGCCGCGGGCGCCGATCACCCACGGGCGCCAATGTCGGGCGCGGTTGTTGCGCTGCCGGTGGCGGTTGGGGATACTGTCGAACCGGGTGACACGCTGATGGTTATCGAGGCGATGAAGATGGAGCACACGATAGTCGCGGAGGTCAGCGGCAGCGTCAAAGAAATCCTGTTTGCCGTTGGCGACCAGGTGGATGAGGGGGATACCCTGGTGTTACTGGAGGTCGAGAGTCGATGAGTTTTCCCGAACGCGTCAAAATTGTCGAGGTCGGGCCACGCGACGGATTACAGAACGAATCCGTTACGGTGCCGGCAGAAATCAAGGTCCAGCTAATCGAAAAACTGGCCGATGCGGGCCTGCCCGTCATCGAATGCGGCGCCTTCGTATCGCCCAGGTGGGTGCCGCAAATGGCGACCAGTGCGGAAGTGTTCAAGCAGATCCAGCGTCGCCCCGACGTTTCCTATCCGATGCTGGTTCCCAACCAGAAGGGCCTGGAACTGGCGCTCGAGGCCGGGGTCGAAGAAATCGCGCTGTTCGCCGCCGCGACCGAAACCTTTTCGCAAAAGAATACCAATTGCTCGATCGCCGAGAGCATCGAGCGTTTCAACGCGGTGATCGACGAGGCCCAGGCGGCAAACCTCAAGATCCGCGGTTATATCTCCTGCGTACTGGGCTGTCCCTACGAGGGCAAGGTTTCTTTCGAAACGGTATCGATGATCACGCAGAAACTTTTCGAGAAGGGCTGCTACGAGGTCTCGCTGGGTGACACTATCGGTGTCGGCACCGCGGGCGAGGCGCGCGACCTGGTAGAAATTCTGACCAAACACGCGCCGGTGGAACGACTCGCCGCGCATTTTCATGACACCTACGGCCAGGCACTGGCGAATATTCATGCGGTAATGCAGTGCGGCATTGCGGTCGTCGACAGCTCGGTCGCCGGACTCGGCGGCTGTCCCTATGCCAAAGGGGCCACCGGCAATGTCGCCACCGAGGACGTGGTCTACATGCTAGACGGCATGGGCATCGCAACCGGGGTCGACATGGACGGACTGCTCGAAGCGGGCCGATATATCAGTGATTTTCTCGGTCGCGAACCGGTGTCGCGCGCCGCGACCGCGCTGCTGCGCAAGCGTGCGGGGTAGCAGGATGGGATTGCCGAAACCAGCCGCACGCGAGAAAAAGCACCATCGTAAAATCGATTGCGAGGGTTTTTTACGCGACGACGGACTGTGGGACATCGACGTACACATAGTCGACACCCGAACTTACGACTGCACCTACGACGAATTCCATCGAGACGGCCTGATCAGGGCCGGCGAGCCGGTACACGATATGTGGTTGCGTTTTACCATCGATCTCGATTTTCTGATCCACGACGTGCAGGCGGCCTCCGATCATACGCCGTTCAGTATCTGCCCGCGTGCCGCTGCATCGATGCGCGACCTGGTCGGCCTGCGTATTGGCCCGGGATGGTTGAAACAGGCGCGTGAACGCGTTGGTACCGATAAAAGCTGCACCCACCTGATGGACTTGCTGGGTCAGCTTGCGGCTACCGCTTACCAGACGCTGCACGCGGCGCTCGAAGAGCGCGAGGCAAGTCAGCCGACGCGGGAGAAGCCGCCGATTCTCGATACCTGCGTTGCGCTGTCGAGCAGTGGGGAAGTTGTAAAGAATCTCTGGCCAGAATTTTACGTGCCAAAAACGGATTGGGAGGCAAAACCATGAGTGTTGCTCTGGCTTTCGATATCTATGGCACGCTGATAGATCCCCATGGGGTGGTCACCGAACTGCAGAATCATGTCGGTGAGCGCGCCGCGGAGTTTTCCCGCCACTGGCGCGAGAAGCAGCTGGAATATACCTGGCGGCGCAGCCTGATGCGGCGCTATGCCGATTTCGGGGTTTGCACCCGCCAGGCGCTCGATTATGCCGATCGACTGCTGCAGACCGAACTGGATCAATCGTCGAAACAGGCCTTGATGCGAGCCTACCGCGTGTTGCCGGCCTATGACGACGTCGCCGCCAGCCTCGAAATTCTAAAAAGTGAAGGGCATCGGCTTTACCCTTTTTCCAACGGTACCGCCGATATGGTATCTGCCGTGCTCGAAAACGCGTCTATCGATCATTTTTTCGAGGACGTCATCAGCGTCGACAGCCTGCAGGTATTCAAGCCCAGCCCCGAGACTTATCGACATGTTGTCGAAATTGCCGACGTGGCGCCGGAGGATTGCTGGCTGGTTTCGAGTAATGGTTTCGATGTCAGCGGTGCCGTTAGCGCCGGCATCAGGGCGGCCTGGCTGCAGCGTTTCGACGGCGTCGTTTTCGATCCCTGGGAATTCGAACCCACCACAGTAATTCGCAGCCTGCGCGAACTGCCCGATAAGTTCGCCTCGAGCTAGTCGCCGGTTAATGCCAGGGCCGGCGGGGTGCGGTCAGCGAAAATTCAAAACATCAGAAAAATTTTTTCGAATAGCGCGGCAGAAGTCCACCTTCCGAGACTGTTTAGTTTAAATAACCCATTAAATTCAGGTATTTAGCCGTATCTATATATTTTTGTTGCGGTGCAACAAAAATCTTGACTTATTGGCTCCCGGCCTCTATATTACGCGTATTGCTGCAGTGCAGCATAATTATTTTCAAACCTTACCTTAAAGAGGAATTATCATGTACGAAGATTTCATGAAACTGGCCCAGGACAGCCTCAAGCCGGCAATGAAACTGGCCGAAAACAACACCGCCCTGGCGGTCAAGCTGATGCAAAGCCAGGCCGAGAACGCCGCTGAACTGATGCAAAACAACCTGGCTCACGTACAGGCACTGGTAGAAACCAAAGATCTGAACGAAGTCGTTGAAATGCAGCAGAAGTACGTTGAATCGCTGAACGAAAAGCTGGTAACCGCTTCCAAGGAAAACGCCGCTGTTATCGAAGCCGCCGTTACCGAAGCTGGAAAGATTTTTGAAGGTTCACTTGCCGATGTTCAGGCTCAGGCCAAGAAGACCGTCGAAAAAATCGAAAAGGAAATGAGCAAGACTGGCAAGAAAGCAGCCTAGTTCAATTCCCTGGAGCCGGATTGACCCCGGTCAAGCGACTCCAAAATTTACTCCTCCAATGATTGGCCCGGCGTTATAATACCCCGGGCCTTTTTTTTACAGGTAAGCAGATATGACAAACGTAGTGATAGTTGACGGAGTGCGTACTCCGATAGGCGCGTTTGGCGGTTCGCTCGCGAACACCCCGGCGAGCACGCTAGGCGCATTAGTGATCAAGTCCCTGTTAGAGCGTAACGGTGTCGCTCCAGAGCAGGTCGATGAAGTCATCATGGGTCAGATCCTGACCACGGCCACCGGGCAGAATCCGGCACGCCAGGCGGCGATGGAAGCAGGGCTGCCGCAGGAATGCCCGTCGATGACGATAAACAAACTATGCGGCAGCGGACTCAAGTCGGTGCATCTGGCCGCACAGGCTATCAAGTGTGGTGATGCCGACGTCATCATCGCGGGCGGCCAGGAAAACATGAGCCTGGCGCCGCACGCCTTGCCGAAATCGCGTGACGGCCAGCGCATGGGCGACTGGCAGCTGAAAGATACCATGCTGACCGACGGTTTGATGGATGCTTTCAATGACTACCACATGGGTGTCACCGCGGAGAATATCGCGAAGAAGTTTGGCTTCAGCCGTGACGACCAGGACGCTTTCGCCGCTGCCTCGCAACAAAAGGCGGAGCGGGCGCAGGCGGACAACCTGTTCGCCAACGAAATCGCCAAGGTGGAAATCCCGCAACGCAGGGGCGATCCGCTGGTTTTCGATCGCGACGAGTATCCCAAGGCCGGCGTTACCGCTGAAGGCCTGGGCAATTTGCGACCGGCATTCGATCGCGAAGGCACCGTAACCGCAGGTAACGCCTCCGGCATCAACGATGGCGCCGCGGCGTTACTGGTCATGAGCGAGGACAAGGCGAAGGAACTCGGCCTGACGCCGATGGCAACCATCAAATCATACGCCAGTGCGGGTGTCGATCCGGCAATCATGGGTACCGGTCCGATCCCGGCAACCCGCAAGTGTCTGGACAAGGCCGGCTGGGGTGTCGACGATCTCGACCTGATCGAATCCAACGAGGCCTTTGCCGCGCAGTCGATGTCGGTTAATACCGAGCTCGGCTGGGATACTGACAAGGTCAACATCAGCGGCGGCGCGATCGCCCTCGGTCACCCGATCGGCGCTTCCGGCGCGCGCGTGTTGGTAACCCTGCTGCACGGCATGCAGCGTACCGACGCCAAAAAAGGCCTGGCGACACTGTGTATCGGTGGCGGTCAGGGCGTCGCGTTGGCGGTAGAACGATAAGCAATTAAAGGCTCTGCATAAGTCGTCTCGACCTGGCAGAGCGCGAAGAACGTAATTACGCGTTTTTCTTCATTTTTCGGTTACATTCGTGATTGAAAAATGGTGGTACGAACTTGTGCCATGGGGAACCCCTGCCGCTGGCAGGGGTTCCTTAACCAATAAACAACCTATGGAGACATGAAATGAGTAGAGTAGCTCTCGTAACAGGCGGTACCCGCGGTATCGGGGAAGACATCAGTATCAAACTCAAGGAAGCCGGCTATTCCGTGGCCGCAAACTATGCCGGTAACGATGCCGCCGCCGCTGAATTCAGCGAGCGTACCGGTATCAAGGCCTACAAGTTCGACGTGTCGGATTTTGACACGGTTCATAGCGGTATCGCCGCTATCGAAGCCGACCTCGGGCCGATCGAAGTGCTGGTAAACAACGCCGGTATTACCCGGGACGGTACCATGCACCGTATGTCTTTCGATCAATGGGATGCAGTCATCCAGACCAACCTCGCGTCCTGCTTCAACTGCTCGCGCGCGGTGATCGAAGGTATGCGCGAGCGTGAGTTCGGCCGCATCGTCAATATCGGCTCGATCAACGGCCAGTGCGGTCAGTACGGGCAGGTCAACTATGCCGCGGCCAAGTCGGGTATCCACGGTTTCACCAAGGCGCTGGCGCGCGAAGGCGCGGCCAAGCACATTACCGTCAACGCGATAGCACCGGGCTATGTCGAAACCGAAATGGTGCGCGCGGTGCCGGCGGACGTGCTGGAGAAGATCATCAAGACCATCCCGGCCGGCCGTCTCGGACATGTCGACGATATTTCGCGCGGCGTGCTGTTCCTGGTATCCGACGACGCGTCGTTCATCACCGGCGCGACCCTCGATATCAACGGTGGTCAGCACATGTATTAGTCGATGCCAGTCGTCGAAACAAAGCCGGAACATCGTTCCGGCTTTTTTTTGCCCAGGGATAGCCGCGATACCGGACCGATGAGTAGATGACGAAGAACAATGATTCAGGATTATCGGTATGTTATAAAACCGCAATAAGCCAATCACAGTTGGATTTCAAATCCCGTTGAAAAACAGGCGCAGCGGTGAATACGGTTTCTTGATATGAAAGCACTATTCAGGAAAGATATTCTGGCCTGGGCCCTGTACGACTGGGCAAACTCGGCCTACGCAACCGTTGCGGTAGCGGTGTTTTTCCCGCTTGTGTTCAGCAACTACTGGTTTGCGGGCTCCGCTTCCGAAAACAGCACCACGCCACTGGGCATCGCAAATTCCGTGACCAGCATGTTGATCGTGCTACTGGCGCCGGTACTTGGCGCAATTGCAGACCGGGGCGGGATGAAGAAACGATTCCTGCTGGTATTTGCGTTAATCGGCGTGGTGTTCGTATCGGCGCTGGTTTTTATCGAGCAGGGCGACTGGATAATGGCGTTGTCGGTTTACGCATTGGCCGGAGTCGGATTCTCGGGCGCCAATATCTTTTACGATGCGTTGCTGGTCGATATCTCTCCAAGAAAAAAGCTCGATATTGTTTCGGCATTCGGTTTTGCCTGCGGCTACCTCGGTGGTGGCCTGGCCCTGGTAATTGCCATCGTGCTTACCAGCTTCCCGCAGTTCTTCGGATTCGGCAGCTCCGAACAGGCCATGCTGGCGTCGTTTATCGTGGTCGCCCTATGGTGGGCGCTGTTCTCGATACCGCTTTTGCTGAACGTCAGGGAAACCCGGATTCACAGGGAAGTCAGTTTCGGCCGGGCCGTAACCGAGGGCGTTGGACAACTGTTTGCAACCTTCAGAGAAGTCCGGCGGTTAAAAATCGTGTGGTTATTCCTGCTGGCCTACTGGTTTTATATCGACGGCGTATTCACGATTATACGAATGGCGATGGACTACGGGGTGCGGCTCGAATTCGATCAGATGAGCCTGATCAAGGCTTTTTTGATTGTCCAGTTCATCGGATTTCCGGCTGCCGTCGTCTACGGCAAACTGGGTGAAAAGCTGGGTGCGAAAACCGGCATCATGATCGCGATCGCGGCGTATATCGGTGTGACCATCTACGGCTACTCGATGGCTAACGTCATGGAGTTTTACGTGTTGGCGACCGTGGTCGGACTGGTGCAGGGCGGCATTCAGTCGTTGAGCCGCTCGTTCTACGCGCGCATTATCCCGGCGCGCAAGTCGGCCGAGTTTTTCGGTTTCTACAATGTCATGGGTAAATTTGCCGCCATACTCGGGCCATTGCTGGTGGCCGTGGTGAGCGGCATCAGCGGCGACCCGCGCCTCGCCCTGCTATCGATAATCATATTATTCGCGATCGGCGGCGTTATTTTGTCTTTTGTTAACGAGCCCGAAGGAGACGGCATCGAGTCAGGGGCGAACTGACAGGCTCCCGGTCCAAAAGGGCCCTATTCGAACCTGGGTTCAGTACGATCAGTAATCCTGGTAACTGTTAAAGACCCCGACGTTGTTATTGCCATCGATCGAATACACCTTGAACGCCTGGCTGGGCGCACCCGGGAAATCCATGCCAGGGGTGCCCGATGGCATCGCGGGCACCGTCAGCAGGCGGATATCGCCGGGGTCGTCAAGCATACGCTTGATATCCTGCGCGGGGACGTGCCCCTCGATAGCGACACCGTTGACGATGGCGGTATGGCAGGAGGCGGCCTGCGGCGGTACGTCGAACTGTCGTTTGAACCGGTCGACGTCGTCGACGGTGACGTCCTTGACCTCGAAATTATGCTGCTCCAGGTGATCGATCCATCCCTTGCAGCAGCCGCAGGTTGCGCTGCGATAGACGGTAATGGAGTATGCCTGGTCGGTTTTACCCTCCAGCCAGACAGGATTGGCCGCACTCACGGGTGCAGCGGTCAGGTAAATCAGCAGGATCAGGCTATTCAAGGTTCGCATCGGGTTTCTCTTTTATCTGGGGCACGCACAGCGCGCATTATAAGCCTGTTTACGCTACAGATCGGCATGCGGTTCATTCGAATCAGGCGCGGAGTCATTCTTGCTATCGGAGAGGGTTCGACACAATAGCTATGCTTGCGGCGGAATCGAGTAGGTACCGGTGGCGTGGGCGACGATGTCTTCCTCGCTGTAAATCGACACCTCGACCACGGCGAGACGTTTGCCGAGCTTGATGATGTTGCCCCTGGCAACGAGGTCGCATTCGGCCGGTTTACGCAGAAAGTTGATGTTCAGGCTGGTCGTTACCGCGAGCTTGATTTCGCCCAGCAGGCTCAACACTACGGCGAACATGCAGACGTCGGCCAGCATCATCATGAAGGGTCCGGCGATGGTGCCACCGGGGCGCAGTGATTTTTCGGAATAGGGGAGTACCAGCTCGGCAACGCCTTCGTCGATGCTGCGCAGGTAAATCCCGCTCTCGGCCGCCGAGGGTAATTCGGTGCCGATAATCTGGTTGAATTTTTCGGTGCTAACCTTGCTCATTTTCTGTTTGTTGCCGGCGATCGGAATGCGGCTGACCGGGTACCGGTAAAGCCGCTTACAGTTAACTGATTTGTGTTGCTGATTGCAAGGCAAAAAGCCCGGTCGCGCAGCGTCTTCGATGGGCGAGGTGTAACCGGCCCATCGAAGACGCGCGGCCGGGATGAGCCGCGTTCGAGAGTCTAGGTGCGGGCGTTGAGCCAGTCCGAGATAGCCGGGGTGACGGTTGCTTGTGCCTTGCCGCTGACGTAGATACCGATGTGACCGCCGGGGAACGACAGTTCGGTATAGTCCTTGCTGCCGATAAGCTTGGGCAGGATTTTCGACGCCGCGGGCGGTACCAGGTGATCCTGCTCGGCGAAGATGTTCAGTACCGGGGTTTTGAGATTTTTCAGGTCGACTTCATGCTCGCCGATCTTGAGCCCACCTTCGACCAGCTTGTTTTGCTGGAAAAAATCCTTGATGAACTGGCGAAACGCTTCGCCCGCCTGGTCCGGGCTGTCGAAGATCCATTTTTCCATGCGCATGAAATTCTTTACATTCTTCTCGTCGCTGATGATGTCGACCATGGAGACGTACTTCTGGCCCATCAACTGGAAGGGCTTCAGGTTCAGGAATGTCCAGTTGAGCATTTCGCCTGGCAGGTTGCCCATGGCGTCGACGATGGCATCGATATCCATTTGCTGCACCCAGTGGCTCAGCATGTTATCCGGGGTCTTGCAATCCACCGGGGTGACCATGGTCACCAGGTTTTTGACCTTGTCCTGGTGCAGCGTGGTGTAGCACAGGCTGAACACGCCGCCCTGGCAGATGCCAAGAATATTGATCTTGTCGACGCCGTGGCGTTCGCGCATGATGTCGACGCAGCGATCGATGTAGCCGTTGATGTAGTCGTCCAGCGTCAGGTACTTGTCGGCGCGGTCGGGGTAGCCCCAGTCGATCAGGTAGACGTCCTGACCGGTATCCAGCAGGCCCCGGATGGTGGAACGATTTTCCTGGATATCGGCCATGTAAGGACGATTGACCAGCGCGTAGACGATTAACGTCGGAATCTTGTTTTGTACCACGCCGGTTGACGGCTGGTAACGATACAGTTTGAGCTTGTCTTCGGCGTAAACCTCTTCACGCGGGGTAACGCCAGCGGATATTTCTTCCGCGTCGAGCAGGTTCTTCACGCCCTTGCTCAGGTTCTGGTTGAACTGCACCAGTTCTTCGACCACCTGGTCGGAACGAAACGGAATGTTATTCATCGAATCAGGCTCCTGCTTTGGTTCTGGTTACTTTGGCTTTCTTGGTGGCGGCTTTCTTGACCGCGGCGCGCTTGCGGACCGGTGCTGATTTCGCTTTCGGCTCGGCCTTGGCAGCTGGCGCCGGTTTTGCCGCTGTTTTAGGTTTTGCAGCGGGCGCGGCCCTGGCGGCTGGCGCCGGTTTTGCCGCTGGTTTCGGCTTTGCGGCGGGCGCGGCCCTGGCGCTCAGTTGCGCCAGCGTTTCCCTGATTTCCTTGAGCTCCTTTTTCAGCGCGAAGTTATCGCGGCGCAGCTGCTGCAGGCGTTCCTGCATGGTGTCGATTTCGCGCGTATTGGGCAGGTTCATCGAACGCAGCGTGTCGTCGGCGACCTCGCTGTAGTGGCGTCGCATGATCATCAGCCGGTTGACCATGTCGCCGTATAGCGCCTGGTATTCCTCGCCCATCGCGAATTCGGCGTAATGTTCCTCGCTGATTACGACCCACAGGTCGTAGAGTTCGCGCAGCGATTTAGGCATACCGTCGCCCGCCAATCCCAGCAGGCGCTGTTGAAAGCCCTGGATCGATTCGAGCGCAACGCGCAGGAAGGCCTGGTTGAACTTGAAATTGGCTTCCTGGTAGTCGAGCGCGAGTTGCAGGCCTTTTTGCTGTTTCTCCTGCGGTTCACGGAAGTAACCGACACCCGGCGCTTCCAGCACCTTGCCGAGCGGGTCGATCATTTCGCCGAGGTTGAATACCGAGGTGTTCATGCCGGGCATTTGCCAGAACGCCTGGTTCATCGGGGTCAGTTCGGCCACCATTTCCTGCCAGCTCGCGTTCGGGATAAACCACTGTTTCATGAAGTCGTTGACACCGGCGCCGTTGAAGCCTGGCATAACGCCGAATTGCTGCAGCGATTGTTTCATTTTCTCCAGCCATTGATTGATGGCCTCGACCGGATTGGCGCCCTGGGTCATGCTCTTGCTGACCTGCTCGGCCATGGCGAAATATTCTTTGCCCATATCCATGCACTTACGCATCGCCATCTCCATGTCGGGCTGGGTCTGGCCCTCGCAGGCCTTGCGCCACATGTCGAAACTCTGCGCCCAAAGATCCGATTGACTGGTGTTGTTTCCGATACCGCCTGATTTGGCCATATCGCCCCAGGCATCGACGAACTGTCGCTGTGCCTTGAGCCATTGGTCGGCCCAGGAATTCTCTTCACTCATGATGGTAACTCTTTAAATTCTAAAAGGATTTCAGCGTAGCATAATTTATTGTGCACTGCAACATAAATGCCTCTTGCCCGGGGCATATGTATAAAAAATAACTCCAGATTCGCCTGCTTCGACGCAGTATCGCCATGTTCGATGGCCGTCGAGTGATATCGCATTCCCTGGCCCAAAAAAAAGGCGGGCTCCCAGGCCCGCCTTTACCGGCAGGTTGGCGCCGGTCATGTAAGTGTTGCGATCGTCAGTCAGGAAACTGACAACGTAAGCGATTTCGTCGGGTGACGCCATGCGTCCCATCGGCACCTGCTGGATGATGGATTCGCGCACTTCTGCGGGAATCGCATCGGTCATTTCGGTTTTTACGTAGCCTGGGGATACGGAATTTACCGTGACGCCCTTGGCGGCAAGCTCCTGTGCCACCGCCTTGGTAAATCCGTGCAGCCCGGCCTTGGCGGCAGAATAGTTAGCCTGCCCGAATTGCCCTTTTTGACCGTTAACCGACGAGATATTAACAATTCGGCCAAACCCGTTTTCCGACATCTTGTCGACGACATGGCGGGTAACGTTGAAGGCGGAATCCAGGTTGGTGCGCAGTACCGCATCCCACTGCTCGGGGGTCATGCGGCGCAGCGTCTTGTCGCGCGTAATGCCGGCGCAGTTAACCAGGATGTCGACCGCGCCGATGGTGTTTTCGACGTCGAGCAGCATTTGCTGGCTGGATTCGAAATCGCTGACGTCGCAGGCCACGATTTCGAAATCGTAGCCGTCGGCCCGGTGTTTTTGCTTCCAGGCGTAGGCCTGTTCCTTTTCGGGCGGAAAGTATCCCGCGATTACCTTGCGGCCCTGGTCGGCCAGCGCGATACAGATCGCGGTACCGATGCCGCCGGTACCGCCTGTGACGAGTGCAATCTTCTGTTTACTCATAAAATAGTCGTGTCCGAGTGGTAATATTGAAGTGCTGCATTGCAGCAATATATTGCACTGCACAAAATAGGAGTAAAACACGCGAGTGTCAAGCAAATCGCGATGGAAAATAAGAAAGTATAATTAAATCAGTAAGTTATTTCTTCTTGGAATCGTCTTTGTCGGGCCCCAGTCCCATCATCTGGCGCCAGGCATCGATGTTTTTCTGGGTCATATCGGTCCAGAAGCTCATTGGATTGTGGGCCGTCATGCCTTCCATCGCCTTGCTGAATTCGCGCTGTTGCTGCTGGAAAAAATTCATCCCCTGGCCGATGAAATCGGAGAATCCGAGGTGCGTGCCGGCATTGTAGAAGCGGATGAATCGCTCGAGGTTATCGTTCGAGAACAGCGGATTGGTCTCGGATTCCTGTTCGAAAATAATCTGCAGCAGGATGCTGCGGGTGATGTCTTCCTCGGTTTTCTGGTCGATGACGATAAACGGAACTTCCTCGAGTACCAGGTCGCGAATCTGCTGCAGCGTCACGTACTGGCTTTTCTCGGTGTCGTAGAGACGCCGATTGGGATATTTCTTGATGACTCTGGGTTCGATCTCTTCGCTCACGTCGCTCTTCCCGACTACCTTGACTGTGGCAAGTGTAACCTATTTTTCGCGGGGCACCCGCCCCATCAGGTAAAACTCGTCGTTGGTGCGCATGCTCGACATGTTGACGATTCGATTCGACAGGCCGAAGAAAGCGCTGATTGCGCCTATATCCCAGATGTCGTCATCGTCGAAACCGTGGTCGCGCAGACGCTGATGATCGCTATCGTCAACCGTCTCGGCCTCGCGCGATACCTTGAGCGCGTAGTCGAGCATCGCTTTCTGGCGCGCGCTGATATCCGCCTTGCGGTAATTGGTCGCGAGTTGATCGGCGATATAGGGACTCCTGGCGCGGATTCGCAGGATAGCGCCGTGCGCGATCACGCAGTACTGGCACTGGTTGCGCGCCGAGGTCGCTACCACTATCATTTCGCGCTCGGCCTTGCCAAGTCCCGGGGTCTCTTTTTCCATCAGCGCGTCGTGATAGGTGAAGAAGGCGCGAAACTCCTCGGGACGCCAGGCGAGTGCGAGAAATACGTTGGGTACGAAGCCCGATTTATCCTGTACCTCGTTGATGCGTTGCTGGATATCTTCCGGCAGGTCCTTGAGTTCTGGTACCGGGAAACGACTGATCGGCTGATCCGCCATAGGAATTCCTTTGGTTGTGAATCGATTGATGTAATATAAATGATGTTTGCGAAACTTGACCAGCAGTTAATCAGCACATGATCTCTGAAACCATTGAATCCGATAGCGTTCGAATTTTCGACCAGATTGCGCGCGGCAGGCGCTCGATTCGGGGATTTCTGCCCACGCCGGTCGAAGCGGAAGTTCTGGAGCGGGTTTTCGAGACCGCGGCCACTGCGCCGTCGAACTGTAACACCCAGCCCTGGTATAGCCACGTGGTGTCGGGCGAAATGCGCGACCGCTTGAGCGGCATCTTCATGCAAACCATCGGGCAGGGAAAGCACTCGCTCGATTTTCCCTACGAGGCAAAATACGACGGGATTTACCGTCAGCGACAGCTCGATGTCGGGCTGTTGTTATACAAGGCGCTCGGCGTTACGCGCGAGGACAGGGAAGGCAAGCACCAGGCGTTTCTGCGCAATCTCGAATTTTTCGACGCGCCACACGTCGTCTTTATCTTCATGCCCGAGTGGTGCGATATCCGCGAGGCCTGCGATGTCGGGATGTACGCGCAGACCCTGATGCTCACTATGCGTGCGCACGGTATCGCCAGTTGCCCGCAAACTATCCTGGGTTACGATGCGGATTCGGTGCGTCGCGAACTCGAGATCGATCCAGAGATGAAGCTTCTGTTCGGAATTTCTTTCGGTTACGAAGATCGAAGCTTGCCTGAGAACCGTATTACACCGGAACGGGCCATGCTCGATGAACATGTGAAATTTTACCCTTAGGTTAGCGCTATGCCAGATTACTACGCTCCAACACAGGATATGCAGTTTGTCATCGACGAACTTGCAGGCCTCGATTCGATATCCAGCCTGCCAGGATTCGAGGATGCAACCCCCGACCTGGTCGAGGCCGTGCTGGAACAGGCCGGGGTTTTGGCCGGCGAGGTATTTTCACCGCTGAATCAGCCCGGCGACGAACAGGGTACCCGCATCGAAGACGGCATCGTGATCAGCCCGGCGGGTTATGCCGAGGCCTACCAGCAGTTCGTCGAGAACGGCTGGCAGGGGATTGGCAAGTCGGCGGCAATCGACGGCCAGGGGCTGCCGTTCCTGGTGCACTCGGCGGTCGCGGAAATGTGGTATTCCTCGAACATGGCCCTGGCGCTGTGCCCGCTGCTGACCTCGGGCGCAATCGAAGCGATCGAAATGCACGCGCCTGCGGAGCTGCAGCAACTGTACCTGCCGCGCATGATCAGCGGCGAGTGGAGCGGCACCATGAACCTGACCGAACCCCAGGCGGGCACCGATCTTGCGGCGATCAAGACCCGGGCCGAGCGGGACGGTGATCGGTATCGTATCCGGGGACAGAAAATATACATCACCTGGGGCGAGCACGAGATGAGCGACAATATCGTGCACCTGGTGCTGGCACGTTTGCCCGATGCGCCGGCGGGCGTCAAGGGTATCTCGCTGTTCCTGGTGCCCAAGTATCTCGCCAACGCGGACGGTTCGCGCGGCGAGCGCAACGATCTCAAGGTGGTTTCGGTCGAATCGAAGATGGGTATCCACTCGTCGCCGACCTGCGTGATGTCCTACGGCGATAACGACGGCGCGATCGGATATCTCGTGGGTGAGGAGCACAACGGGCTCGCCTGCATGTTCACCATGATGAACAACGCCCGTCTCGAAGTCGGCATGCAGGGGGTCGCGATCTCGGAGCGAGCCTACCAGCAGGCAGTCTGGTTTGCCAGGGAGCGGGTACAGGGCGTGGCGCGCGGGCACAGCGATCGCAGCACCATCATTCATCATCCGGACGTGCGTCGCATGCTGATGCAGATACGCGCGATTACCCAGGCGGGCAGGGCGCTGGCCTATTACGCGTCGGCCCAGACCGACCTGGCGCATCACGCCGGGTCCGAGCAGGATCGCGCGTCGCACCAGCGCCGGGTCGACCTGGTTATTCCAATCGTCAAGGGCTGGTGTACCGAGATGGCGCAGGAGGCAACTTACCTCGGCGTGCAGGTCCACGGCGGCATGGGGTTCGTCGAGGAAACCGGCGCCGCGCAGCACATGCGTGACGCCCGCATCCTGACCATATACGAGGGCACTACCGGCATCCAGGCGCTGGACCTGATGGGGCGCAAGATGCTGCGCGACAAGGGCCAGGCGATGGGCGAACTGATCGAGGAAATGCGGGCGCTGCAACCGCGGCTGGAAGCCGCCGGTGGCGATATTGCAGTCATCGCAGAGCGTTTTGAAGCGGCCCTTGCCGTGCTGCAGGACGCCACTGGCTGGTACCTGGAAAACGTCGCGGAAGATCCCGACCTGGGCAGCGCAGTCGGCGTCGATTACATGATGCTGGCGGGCAACGTCGCCTGCGCCTGGCTCATGGGGCAGGCGGCACTCGCGGCGCAAAAACACATCGATAACGGCAACAGCGACCTGTTTTACCCGCACAAGATCAAAACCGCGCGCTTCTTCGCCGAGCACATCCTGCCGCGCAGCGAAGGCCAGTTGCTGATGGTCAAATCCGGTTCCGCCAGCGTGATGGGCATCGATCCGGATGTCTTCTAGCGGTTTGTCCATGAGTGCGAACCAGGCAGCATGACGGCAGCCGGCGCCACGCAGGTGGATCTGTATTTACGCCCTGGTTTCAGGTTTTTTACCCCGACGCCGACGCGCTGGGGCGATTGCGACATGTTTGGGCATGTCAACAACGTGCAGTTCGTGCGCTATTACGAATCCGGCCGGCTCGATTATTTTCATCGCCTGCTCGACTTGACGGCGGGCCCGGAGGTTCACAACAGCCTGATCATCGCCGATATCCACGTGACCTTTCTGCGCCAGATACACCATCCCTGCGCGCTCGAGGTGGGTTCGCGAATCAGCCGCCTGGGCAACAGCAGCTTCGATTTCGAGGCGGCTATTTTTGCGCCCGGAGAAGATGCGCCTTACTCGACGTCGAAGGCTGCCTGTGTCTGGTTCAACTACCGGGATAACCACAGCATGCCGATTCCGCCGGCCGAGCGGGAGATAATCCAACAATTCGAGGGGATCGAATCATGAGTGAATTGCAGTACCTTGAAGTCGAGAGACACGATGGCGTAGCACTGGTCAGGCTCAACCGACCCGAAGTGCTGAATGCCCTGTGCATGGGCTTGATGCAGGAACTGGCGGAGGTATTCGGTGCGCTGGAGGCGGATGACGAAATCGCGGTCATGGTGCTGACAGGAAACGACAAGGCCTTTGCCGCTGGCGCCGATATTACCGAAATGAAAGACGTCAGCTATCAATACATGCTCGAAGACGGCGGGCTTACGCGTCATTGCGATACCATCGCCGATTTCAAGAAGCCGGTTATCGCGGCGGTTGCGGGCTATGCCTTGGGCGGAGGCTGCGAACTGGCCATGATGTGCGACTTTATTATCGCCGCCGATAACGCGAAATTCGGTCAGCCTGAAATTACCATCGGAACCATACCCGGTTTCGGCGGTTCGCAGCGACTCACGCGCCTGGTCGGAAAGTCCAAGGCGATGGACATGTGCCTGACCGGCCGCATGATGGACGCGGCCGAAGCCGAACGCAGCGGACTGGTGTCGCGCATCGAATCGGTCGATGACTACCTCGAAGTGGCGATGGACGCGGCATCCAAAATCGCGAGTTTTTCGCGTCCGGTGGTGGCAATGGCCAAGGACGTCGTCGACCTGGCGCTGGAGACCCCGCTCACCCAGGGAATCAGGAGCGAACGTCAACTGTTCAAGGCGACTTTTGCGCTCGATGATCAAAAAGAGGGCATGGCCGCTTTCGCCGAAAAACGCAGCCCTGATTTCAAGCATCGTTGAAATCAGGGCCAGCGGAACTATATAGGATTTCCAGCGAATAAATCCGTCCAGGCACTATCAGTTTTTTGACAGTATGTTAGAATATGCGCCGGCAGATTTCAGGCCTCGCAGAATTTCTTTGTAAATCAATAGTTTGCATTAGTTTTCGCGTCGTTAGGCGCAGAAACGAAGAGGCCTTTTATTTTTGAAATGCCGGGGCAGGGGCTTCGGCGCGAACAGAACTTTTACTTTATTGACTGGAAACCATCATGGCTGACCTGAATAGTTACCGGAACATAGGCATCTTTGCCCATGTTGATGCCGGTAAAACCACCACTACCGAGCGTATCCTGAAGCTCACCGGTAAGATCCACAAGATCGGTGAAGTGCATGACGGCGCGGCAACCACCGACTTCATGGACCAGGAGCAGGAGCGCGGTATCACTATCCAGTCTGCGGCAACCAGCTGTGAATGGAACGATCATCGTCTGAATATCATCGATACGCCCGGGCACGTCGATTTCACCATCGAAGTGTATCGTTCGCTCAAGGTGCTCGATGGCGGCGTTGGCGTTTTCTGCGGATCCGGCGGTGTCGAACCCCAGTCAGAAACCAACTGGCGCTATGCCAACGACTCTGAGGTCGCGCGTATTATTTTCGTTAACAAGCTCGACCGCCTGGGTGCTGATTTCTATCGCGTCGTCAAGCAGGTCGAAGACGTGCTCGGCGCCAACCCGCTGGTCATGACGCTGCCGATCGGTACCGAGGATAACTTCACCGGTGTCGTGGACCTGCTGACGCGCAAGGCCTGGGTTTGGGACGATTCCGGTGATCCGACCAGGTACGAAGTCCAGGAACCGCCCGCGGACATGGCCGACCAGATCGAAGAGTATCGCGAAAAGTTGATCGAAACCGCGCTCGAGCAGGACGACGACTTGCTGATGATGTACCTCGAGGGCGAAGAGCCGGAGCTCGACGAGATAAAGCGCTGCGTTCGCAAGGGCACCATCGCGCTCGATTTCTTCCCGACTTACTGCGGTTCGGCTTTCAAGAACAAGGGTATTCAGCTGGTGCTGAACGCCGTGGTCGACTACCTGCCGAATCCGACCGAAGTCAAGCCGCAGCCTGAAATCGACCTCGAAGGCACCGAGACCGGCGAAGTCGCGATCGTCGATCCGACGAAGCCGCTGCGCGCGCTGGCGTTCAAGATCATGGACGACCGGTTCGGCGCCCTGACCTTCACCCGCATTTACTCGGGCAAGCTGTCCAAGGGTGATAACGTACTGAATACCTTCACCGGCAAGACCGAGCGCATCGGGCGAATCGTCGAAATGCACGCCGACGACCGCATCGAACTGGATTCGGCCGAGGCCGGTGACATCGTGGCCCTGGTTGGTCTCAAGAATGTCCAGACCGGTCACACCCTGGCCGATCCCAAGCAGCCGGCGACGCTGGAACCGATGGTGTTCCCCGACCCGGTGATCTCGATTGCAATCAAGCCCAAGGACCAGGCGGCCTCAGAGAAAATGGGGATCGCGATTGGCAAGATGGTCAAGGAAGATCCGTCGTTTTATGTCGAAACCGACGAAGACAGCGGCGAGACCATCATCAAGGGTATGGGTGAACTGCACCTCGATATCAAGGTCGATATCCTGCGTCGCACCCACATGGTCGACGTCGAGGTTGGCAAGCCGCAGGTAGCTTACCGTGAAACCATTACCCAGCGTATCGAAGACAGCTATACGCACAAGAAGCAAACCGGCGGTTCGGGCCAGTTCGGCAAGATCGACTATATCGTCGAGCCGGGTGAAACCGGCAGCGGCTACCAGTTCGAATCCAAGGTTACCGGCGGTAACGTACCGCGTGAATTCTGGCCGGCGATCGAGAAAGGCTTTGCCAGCTGCATGGAAGAAGGCGTACTCGCCGGATTCCCGCTGCTCGACGTCAAGATTACGCTTTACGACGGCGCGTTCCACGCGGTCGATTCGTCGGCGGTCGCGTTTGAAACCGCCGCGCGTGGTGCCTATCGTCAATCGATTCCCAAGGCTGGTCCGCAGTTGATGGAGCCGATCATGAAGGTGGATGTATTCGTCCCCGAGGATCACGTGGGCGACGTTATCGGCGACCTGAATCGTCGCCGCGGCATGATTAAATCGCAGGAACCGGCCCCGACCGGGGTGCGAGTTAAGGCTGACGTGCCGCTGTCGGACATGTTCGGTTATATCGGCGATTTGCGCACCATGACTTCGGGTCGTGGCCAGTTTTCGATGGAATTCGAGCACTATATGCCTTGTCCGAAGAACGTTGCCGACGAGGTCATCAAGGAAGTCAACGAACGGCGTGCGGCCAAATAGCGGGATTAAGTATTAAGGAATCCCTGCTTTTTGCGGGGATTCCTTAAGCTATTGATTAATTTCGCACCTTGCTGGAGGGGTTCCCGAGTGGCCAAAGGGGACAGACTGTAAATCTGTTGGCACTGCCTTCGGTGGTTCGAATCCACCCCCCTCCACCATCTCTTATGCGGGCCCTGGCCCGCATAAGAGATGGTGTCGGGCGGGATCGGAATCAGAGCCAGGCGCGAAGCGCCGGTTCGACAAAATCGCCGGGAGCGATTTTGGACGCGCAAAGCGCGGCCCCGAAGGGCAGCCACAGGCTGACCGCAGGGGCGAAACACATGGAAGTGTTTCGCAATCCACCCCCCGGTTTGGAAGTCAGGCTTTGGCGGTTGGAATGATGTTACAACCACCGGTGCAACAGATGTAAAAGGGGCGGGACAGGCAATCCACTCCCCGATTTTCGGCCCATGTATATATAAGGAGTCGGAAAAGGCGTAGAATTCTGCGTTTTCGCGGGTGTCGTATAGTGGCTATTACCTCAGCCTTCCAAGCTGATGACGCGGGTTCGATTCCCGCCACCCGCTCCAAATATAGTAGAGCTGTAAGATTTGCGCTCATATAGCTCAGGCGGTAGAGCACTTCCTTGGTAAGGAAGAGGTCACTGGTTCGATTCCAGTTATGAGCACCATGTGGAAGCGTGATACGGGGCTCCTGCCCCGATCACGCGACGCAAAACAAAAAGATGTGACTTTTTGTTTTGCTTCATTATTAGCGCGAAGCGCTAATAATGTTGGCACATCCCTGTGCCAAATCCCGTGACCTGGGATCTCGCCCTTGCGAGTATCCAGGGTTTGGGATCCCAGTATTGGGGAAGGGAGCGTTTTTTTGTGTTGAAAGGCCGTGACTGGCCGTATTGAGTGAGAGAAATCAAATGTCAAAAGAAAAATTTGAGAGAACCAAACCCCACGTTAACGTGGGCACCATCGGTCACGTGGATCACGGCAAGACGACATTGACCGCGGCGCTGACCAAGGTCATGGCG
>CAMYON010000006.1:52049-120006 GCA_947260025.1 uncultured Gammaproteobacteria bacterium | reverse complement strand
GGTTTGCCCGTAAACGCGACTGGTGGAACCGTAGCCCGACTGGTAAATCGCGTCGGTAATGTTGGTTCCGTCGCGCAACAGTTGTTTGAAACGTTCGCTGCGTGCCGCCTGCTGGAACTTCTTCGGCGACACGCCGAAGATCGATTTGAATACGCGCTGCATGCGCGAGGGCGACAGGTGAACCCTGGCAGACAGCTTCTCGAGCGTCAGGGTTTCGTCCGCGTGATCGGCAACATAGCGAGCCAGATCGATGAATTTTTGCAGGGTTTTATCGCTGTGCTTTGACATGATCGCCATCATACTCCGCTTAGGTCATTTTAAACCCAGACTAAAGCAATGGCGCGGTAAAAAACCTCCGATTATTGCTGTTGTGCAGCGCCAACCGAGGCCGGATTGCCTGCCCGACACGAAATACACCGGCCCACGACCCGCGAAAACTAATAGAATCGACGTCGAACCGGGGGCCAGTATCAGCGAAGCCGGTAACAATCAGGGCAGGACTGGCTCGCTAGTCGAGGTAAAAACCGCCGTCGCGGCTGGGTTCATCCTGCTCGTAGAAAGCTTTGACAGCGCCGTCCTCACCCAATTCCATCACGACTCGCAGCGGAAACGCGGGGGAGAAATAGACCGGGATCGCCGGATTTGGCATATCCGATTCCTCGCTGCCATCCGCCTGGGTCCAGCTGAGTTCGATACCCTGCTGCGGATAGCGGCGCTTGGGGAAACGGTCGGCACACATGGCGAACTTTGCAACCTCGGGACAGCTTAACGCCTTCGGCGAGTTAACCACCTGCCAACTGACATCCTTGATGGTCGCGCCGGTAAGGTTTACCACCTGCACCTCGTTGAAATAATACCCCGGGTTGTAGCCGCTGGCACAGGCGGACATCAGACCGCAGGCAAGTACAACGATTAGCTTTTTCATGACGATGATCCTTTAAATTGTCTAATTCCATACGCAAGACCGCTAAAAAAAGATCAAGTTCAGTCGGCCAACCGTTATTCAGCCTCGTATCCCGCCTCGATCAACAACCTGCGGGCGTAGGCCACCGGGATACCGAAGTTGGAGCCGCCGTATTCCGGGATAATCGCGGTATTGATCGCAATGGCCTCGCCGTTGACGTCGAGTACCGGTCCGCCGCTGCCGCCATGCGTGGTATCGGCATCGTAAACCACGGTTGACTCCGAGCGTTGACCGACGATACCCCGGCTAGCCAGTGGACGGATGAAGCGGGCTGCCGAAAGGCGTTTCGCGACCTCCCAGAAATCAAGATGATCGTCCTGCTGCAGATCGGCCAGGAAACTATCCCCGGTCTGCGCCAGCATGGCGCGTAACCCGGTGGGGTAGCCGAGGACGATGACTTCGTCGCCGGGTTGCGGCGGCGTTTGACTGAGCCTGAGATAGGGCAATTCGCTGACCACCTCGCTGCAGACCAGTAACGCCAGGTCGGTTTCCTCGCTGGCCTTGAGTAAAGCTACCGGGAACGCGCGCTCGATGCCCGGGGCGTAGCCCAGAAAACGCGTGATTACCGGCTCCATGCCCTGCCCCATCAACTCTTCGAGGCTGGTATCGTCCTCCCACGGCAGCGCAACGTGGCGGTTGGTCAACAACGCACCTCCGCTGCTGACCAGGAAGGCGGTACCGGTAAACTGACGGCGCGCGATTTCGCCGTCGCCTTCGAGCGTCAGCAACGGTTGACCCCTCAGCGAAAATAGCGGCTGTCCGTCCGCATCGACCTGGTAGCGCAACATGCGTTGCGATTCGATATCGCGAAATCCGTAGGCACCCTGCAGAAATACGATTGACGGGGTTGCCGCGGCGATCACGCGGGTACTCGCCGCGCCGCGCTGCTCCAGTTGTTCCAGTCTCTCCGCGGCGTCGCTGAGCGAATGCCGCAATTCCTGCCGCAGCCGGTTCAGGTCCGCGGGTCGCAAGGCTTCCTCGCTGGTCCGGGTGAGGCTGCGGGCAAAATCCTCGAGCCGAAGCGCGCTGCTTTCCGCCTGTTGCTGCAGCATGATGCCCGCACGATATTGCTGGTAGGCGATCCAGGCGAGCAGAATCAGCGCAAGAATAACGCCGAGGCGAAATATGACGGTGGTCTTGACGGCAAAATCGTATAAAAAATCTCGAGCATATCGCCCAACGAGCGGCGTATTTGATCTCCCTGCCGATGCAGGCGATAGCGCGAGAGCGGGCCATTGTCGCCGAACTCGATCAGGTCGCGCTGTTCCAGCTGTTTCGATTCGACCCGCTCCCCGTTGATCCACAGCGGATTGTCTTCCAGCGCTTCGATCTCGTAACTCTCTCCCGAACGGTGCAGGCGCGCGACGACCCCGTCTTGCAGCGGTTCGCTGCCCGCTTCGGCGATGCGAATCATATCCGTTTCGTCGAGCGAGACGTCTAACGTCCGGCCGGCCAGCCACGAGGCCGTACCGCGAGCCGGGCCGGTCAGGATTTCCAGCGAGGCCGTGGCGCTGTTCGAGACGTTATTAACTGCTGCGGTCATGGCGTCGACATACTCATCGCATTAAAACGCTATGGAGTTCGGTCGGCTGATCGACATAACTTTCCGTTGGCGGCGACCACTGCGACGAAATCGACCGCGTTCAAAAAGCCTGTTCGGGAACGGTGGCAGTGGCAACCGGCCATACCGCATCGGTCATCCACATGTCCTTGAACTCGCCATCCTGCTGCTTGCTCAGGCGAAAAGCGAACACTTCGGCGCGTCCGTCGGGTGCGGTAAGCTGCACCATTTGGTACGCCTTGTTATCCATCAAAACGACTTCGCTGAATTCGCTGCTGACATGATCGACCATGATGCCGTAGGGAGGGCCCTTGACCATTTGAACGAACCTATCGAGCGGGCCGGTATTGACCTTGTTGGCCGGCGAAGCAAAGGAAAAAGTGGTTTCGATGCCCGCATCGGCGTACGGCTCGTCGTTGTTTGACAGGGCATCGATAACGATCCTGACGACGTCCTGTGGCGCCAGCTCAGCCGAGGGCTGGGGCAACGCGACGCCTTCGGGTTTGTCGCTTATGGCCGCCGATGACGGCAGCGATAGCGTCCATGCCAGTAACACCAGCGCCAGCCCCGCGGTTTTGTATCTATTCATGATCTTGACCTCCAGCGCCAAGAATACGCCTTCCCGCCGCGCTTGTCAGGCGCCCCCTGTCAAGGCTGGACACAAACCGCTATACTGCGCAGATGAGATTCATTCTCACTTTAATCCTGTTATTTCCCACGCTGGCGCCGGCGGCCAGCATCAAGCAGCAGAACTCGATCACCTGCATCAGCGATAAATCCAGCCTGCAGGGGCGTCACAAAGAGTTCGTCGCCCGCAAGAACTCGGAAAAAGCAAAATCCTGGTTCTCCGAATGGGTGATGGCGGAAAATTTCGGCAACATGAAATCGAAGATCTACTTCACCTGGAAGCCGAAGACGCCCAGGGGGCCAGCCATCGATATCGAAACCACGGACAAAGAGCACAACTTGATACAAATCCGCTCGAAGACCAAAAACAGCCTGATCGTGGTGTCATCGGCTTCTAACCCGATGTCCACCGAAAGCTGGACTTTCGTGTTCAATTTCGAGGTCGAAACCATGATCGCGACCCGCGTTCAAAGCAATATCGGCGGGGTTAAGGGCGAGGTGATTACCTACGATTGCCACTTCGAGAGCCTCGAACTCGACGGTTAGGGCAGGCTAAACGGGCAATTCCACGGCTACCCCACCCGCGGATTCAGATTCGGTTCAGTTGGCGCTGGTATGCTGAATCGCACTCATTCTGAACCGGAGCCAATCTGTCGTGATTTCGACAAAGCCCCTGATTTTGCGGGAACTGTTGATTTTGCCGCCTAGGATCGATAAGGTTGGCGGTTACCAAAGGCCCCGGGCATCGAATAACACACACACCCGGCTAATAATTATATAGAAGAGTCACAGCTGCAGCCGAGAAACCCACATTATGTCGAATGATGATCATCTAGTTCGCTTCGTCGATATTCAAAAGAGTTACGACGGTGAATCACTGGTTGTAAAAAACCTCAACCTGGACGTCGCCACTGGCGAATTCCTCACCATGTTGGGGCCATCCGGGTCGGGCAAGACCACCTGCCTGATGATGCTGGCCGGCTTCGAGCCCGCGACCCATGGCGAAATCTACCTCAAGGAAAACCCGATCAACCGGGTGCCGCCGCACAAGCGCGGGATCGGCATGGTGTTCCAGAACTATGCGCTGTTTCCACATATGACGGTGGCCGAAAACCTCGCCTTCCCGCTGGAAGTGCGCCACATCGACAAATCCGAACGCGAACAGCGCGTCAAGCGTGCGCTCGACATGGTGCAGCTCGGCGCCTTCGGCGACCGGCGGCCGGCGCAGCTTTCCGGCGGACAGGCGCAGCGAGTCGCGGTAGCGCGTTCGCTGGTATTCGACCCGGATCTGGTACTGATGGACGAACCGCTGGGCGCACTCGACAAGAACCTGCGCGAGCAAATGCAGTATGAAATTAAGCACATTCACGAGAATCTCGGCCTGACCGTGGTCTACGTAACCCATGACCAGAGCGAGGCGTTGACCATGTCGAACCGCATCGCGGTTTTCGACGACGGCATTATCCAGCAGTGCGCGCCGCCCGAGGTACTCTACGAACAACCGGAAAATGCCTTCTGTGCCAATTTTATCGGTGAAAACAACCGCCTGCTGGGCAAGGTAGTCGCCGACGAAGGCGATAACGTCAAGGTCGAGATCGACGGTGACGCCGGCACCGTGGTTGCCAAGAAGGTCAATGTCGGCGGCGTCGGCGAGCGTTCCACGCTCTCGCTCAGGCCAGAGCGAGTGACGGTCGATCCCGATCCTGGCTCGCTGCCGAATGTTTTCTCAGGCAAGGCCGAGGAACTGATTTACCTGGGAGACCACATTCGTACCCGCTTTACCGTATGCGGGCACGACGACTTTATTGTAAAGATTCCAAATTCAGCCGTGCACGCGCACCTCAAGGAAGGTGATACCGTGAATATCGGCTGGAATGCGGAAGACTGCCGGGCCTTGGACCCGTCCGATTAACCGCGCAGTTTTTTAAAAGCCTAAGAGTAGTAGTAAACCGAAGAGGAGTAACTCTAAAATGAAATCTAAATTGAAACTAACCCTGCTGGCTTCAGTGGTCGCGGTTACCACCGCGGCTCAAGCTGAAGTGAACATTGTTTCATGGGGTGGTGCTTACACAGCCTCGCAGCAAAAAGCCTATCAGGCGACCTACAGCGATCCCGATAGCATCAACTTTATCAACTACAACGGCGGTCTCGGTGAAGTCCGTACCCAGGTGGAATCAGGAAACGTAACCTGGGATATCGTCGACGTACTGCCGCACGAAGCGCGCGTCGGCTGTGACGAAGGCCTGTTCGAAGAACTCGATCGCAGCGCTTTCACCCCGGCACCCGACGGCACTTCGATGGACGACGACATTATGGTCGAACTACCCAATGACTGTGTAGTACCGCAGATCTTCTGGTCATACGTCCCCTTCTACCAGGAAGGCACCTTCAAGGGCGAGCAGCCGACCACGATTGCCGATTTCTTCAACGTCAAGAAATTCCCGGGCAAGCGCGGTATTCATACCTGGCCGAACGCGCTGATCGAAATGGCGCTGCTGGCTGACGGCGTCGCGGTTAAAGACGTCTACAAGGTCATGAGCACCGATGCCGGTATCGACCGCGCCTTCAAGATGCTCGACAAGATCAAGGACCACGCCGTTTTCTGGTCTTCCGGCGCCAAGCCGCTGGAACTGGTGCAGTCAGGCGAAGTCGCGATGTCGCTGGCCTATAACGGTCGTATCGGCGCCGCGGTGCTGTCCGAAGGTGCCAAGTTCGTCACCGTGTGGGACGGGCAGGTACTGGAAGAAGAATGGCTGGTCATGGTCAAGGGCGCGCCTAACCGGGACGCCGCGATGGACTTCCTGGTTCATGCTTCGACCACGGAGTCGCAGGCAGAGCAAGCCAAGTTCATCAACTATGGCCCGATGCGTTCTTCGGCATTCGAAATCATGAAGCAGGGCGAGCCCTGGTTCCACAATGGCAAAACCATCATGGAACACATGCCTAACCGTCCTGAAGTCATGGCGCGTTCGGTAGTTGCCAACCCCGAGTGGTGGGCTGACTACGGCGATTCCATCGGCGAGCGCTACACCGCCTGGATGGGTCAGTAAAGCCAACGAAAATTGGGGACGGATTTAAATCCGTCCCCGGTTTTTTACATAGCGAATAAAAAAATCATGAGTGCAGCCCCCGAAACAGTAAGCGGTCCCCTGATAACGGCGGACGGCATCCCGCTCAAGGAAAGCCTGCAAAAATCGCTGCGCCGGAGCAAGATACGCGCCGCCCTGCTGGTGGCACCACCGCTGCTATTCCTGATCTTTTTGTTTGTTATCCCGATCGGCAACATGCTGACGCGCAGCGTCGACGATAAACTGATCAACCAGGTATTGCCGAATACCTTCGAGGCATTCGAATCCTGGGACAAGGTCAGCGAGCCGGATGAAACCATGTTCGCCGCGATCTACCAGGACTTGAAGGCGGCCGACAAGACCGACATCGGCAAAGCCAGCGTGCGCATGAACTATGCCAAGCCCGGGTGGCGCAGCCTGGTCAAGCGTACCGCGCGCAAGATCAAAAAAATGGAGCCGCCTTACAAAGAGGCATTTCTGAAGGCCGATGACCGCTGGACCGACAACGAGTACTGGCTGTCGCTCGGGATCATGAAAGATAAACGCACCATGGGCTATTACCTGAACGCGGTAGACCGAACCTACGACTTCGACAAGAACGTGGTCCATGTCGACGAGAACCGCAAGGTCTACAACCTGCTATGGTGGCGCACGATCCAGGTCAGTATCATCGTAACGCTCGCCTGCCTGCTGCTGGCCTACCCGGTTGCCTACCTGCTCGCGACCTTGCCGATGCGTATTGCAAACCTGCTGATGATCTGTGTATTGATGCCGTTCTGGACCTCGCTGCTGGTTCGCATCGTCGCCTGGATGATCATGCTGCAGCAAAACGGGGTGGTCAATGACACCCTGGTAGCCGCTGGAGTTCTCAGCGACGAGAACCGTCTGGCGATGATGTATAACTTCAACGGCACAGTCATCGTCATGACGCAAATACTGCTGCCCTTCATGATTTTGCCGATCTTCAGCGTCATGAAGACCATCCCGCCGAGTTACATGAAGGCGGCACAGAATCTCGGTGCGACGCCGACACTGGCCTTCATCCGCGTTTACATGCCGCAAACCATACCGGGTATCGGCGCGGGCTGTATCCTGGTGTTTATCGTCGCCATCGGTTACTACATCACGCCCGAACTGGTGGGCGGTAAGGACGGCCGCCTGATCGGTAACATGGTAGCCTACCACATGCAGCGTTCGCTCAACTGGGGCCTCGCCGCCGCGATGGGCACCATCCTGCTGATCGTAATCCTGATTTTCTACTGGATCTACGACAAGATTATCGGCATCGACAACATGAAGATGGGTTAGAGACATGGCTTTACCAATCTACGCGACAACGGGTCAACGCATCTGGCATTACTTTTACATGGCGTTCTGCATTTTCGTGCTGTTCTTCCTGGTCGCGCCGCTGGTCGCCGTCATTCCGCTGTCGTTTACCGCCACCCCGTTCCTGAATTTTACCCCGGAAATGCTGTCGCTCGACCCCGATGCGTTCTCCGTGCGCTGGTACAAGAGCCTGTTCGGTATGTGTGGCGATGTCGAGGATGTCGCCTCGACCATGTGCCACAACAAGTGGATGACGGGCGCCGGGCGCAGCCTTTACTACGCGGTTATTTCGACTCTACTGGCAACCTTCCTCGGCACCCTGGCGGCGCTCGGACTTTCCAGCGAGCACATGCCCGCGAAACGCCCGATCATGGCACTGATGATTTCACCGCTAATCGTACCGCTGATCATCACCGCCGCCGGCATGGCTTTCTTTTTCGCCAAGGTCAACCTGTCGAACACGGATGCCGGCATCATCCTCGCCTATACGATTCTCGGCATGCCTTTCGTCGTGATCACGGTGACCTCGACGCTGGTCGGCTTCGACCGCAGCCTGATGCGCGCCGGCGCCAACCTCGGCGGCACCCCGGCCTACAATTTCTTCAAGATCCAGATGCCGCTGATCGCACCCGGCATGATTTCGGGCGCGCTGTTCGCATTCATTACCGCGTTCGACGAAATCGTCATCATCCTGTTCATCGGCGGCCCCCAGCAGCATACGCTGCCGCGCCAGATGTGGTCCGGCATTCGCCAGGAAATCAGCCCGACGATTCTGTCCGCGGCTACCATCCTGGTATTGTTCTCGGTCGTCTTGCTCACAACGCTTGAATTACTGCGGCGTCGGAGCGAGCGACTAAGAGGCATCACCCCGCACTAATGCAACCGGGTGACATGGTGTACTACCTGTACACCGGCAAAGACGGCACTCCGATCAAGTTTGCGGCCATCGTGCTCGCGCTGGAAAACGACGGCATCCTGATTCGCGTCGGTAAATTCGATGTTAGCACCCAGGAGGTCAAAACCTTCGAATCGGTCGTTGCTGAGGCCTCGCTGCAGCCGCGCTCGGTACCCTGCAGTTACGAAGACCAGCTTGCAGTTTCGGCTTGACGCGGCAAGTATTCGAACGAATCCATCGCGCTAATCGACACTCCGTATAACAGACCGGGTGGCTGGCAATAATTGAAGCTAAATTTAGCAGTGGCCGCGTTTGGTCACCGTTTACGATGGATATTTTGCTAAACTGCAGCCTGTTCGCCAGCACGGAAGTTCCTTGCTCACTACTCTCAACGCGATTACCCCGATCTTTCTGATCATTGCCACCGGCCACCTGATGTTCAGGTTTCGCGTGGTCGACGAATCGGTATGGTCCGCGATCGAGCACATCTGTTTTTACCTGCTGCTGCCCGCGCTGATCATACGCACGCTGAGCCGCGCCGACCTGCTGGGCGTGCCGGTGGTCGATTTCATCACGGTGCTAATCGTCGCGATCCTGGGGATGTCGGTATTCCTGGTCGCCACGCATGCGCTGTTTCGCAAGCGCTTCCCGCAAAGCGGCCCCAGTTTCAGTAGTGTTTTCCAGGGGGCAACTCGCTTTCACGGGTTTGTTGCGATCGCGGTTATTGGCCCGCTCTACGGCGATGAAGGGATCGCGCTGGCGGCGTTGGCACTGGCGGTTATGGTGCCGTTGCTGAACGTGGCTTCGGTTATCGTGTTATCGGTCTACGGTCACAGCACGGTCAAACCCGCGGCCTCGGCCGTGGCCAAAAAAATTCTAACCAATCCGCTGATTATTGCCTGCATGATCGGGCTGCTGCTCAACTGGTTGGGGGTGCCCGACATCCTGTTCGACAGCATCGATATCATCGGCGCCGGCGGCCTCGGGCTGGCGCTACTGGCGGTGGGCTCCGGCATGCAGCTGGGCCACGCGGCGCAGCACAAGCTGTTGTTAACCGTCGGCGTATTGATTCGACTGATCGGCATGCCGGCCATGATCATCGCGATGTCCTGGCTGGTCGGACTCGACGGCCTGGCGCGCACCGTCGCGATCATAGCCGGCGCGGTGCCGACCGCGGCCTCGGCCTACGTCATGGCGCGCAAGATGGGCGGCAACGCGGAGTTGATGTCGAGCATCGTTACCTTCCAGGTTATCGTCGCCTTTTTCACGTTACCGCTGTTTATTTACATTGCCGAACAGCTCTGACTTGCCCGGGCTTTAAATCGTAGGGTTCTCGCGGAGGCGCGGAACGAATTCCGAATCGGTTAAATGTCAGCCTGTGGTGGGATCAGGACGAAATTGCCGAAGTGTTTCTTTTTGAGGAACTCCTGCTGCGCGAGGGCGATATCCTCGAGCGCAAAGGTCCGCGCCAGCAGCGGCGCGATCTCGCCTCTCTCGATGTAACCGACAAGATTCGGAAAAACCGGTTCGTCCCAGGCGGTGCAGCCGATCAGGTTCAAATCCTTCAGATAAAAGTCACGCATGTCCATGCTGACCATCGGACCCGCGATCGCACCGGAGGATGCATAGCGACCACCGCGCCTGAGCAATTTCAAACGGGATTCGAAACCCTCGCCCGCGACATTATCGACCATTACGTCGACGCTGTTTTGACCGAGTTCTTGCAGCAGGTCGGCTTCGCGATCGACGATGCGATCCACGCCGAGTGCCGCGACCGCATCCATTTTCGAGGCACCCACCACGGCAATCACCGACGCCCCCCTGCGTTTAGCCAGTTGCACCACCGCGGAGCCAACGCCACCGGAAGCCCCGGTCACCAGCACCTGGTCACCGGCGCCGACCGCCGCCCGGTGCACCATGTTTTCGGCGGTTCCGTAAGCGCAGGGAATGGTGGCAAGCTCGGCGTCGCTCCAGTCACTGTCGACCACGAAGACCTCGCTTGCCGGCAGTTTGACATACTCGGCGAAGGCGCCGTCGAAATCCGACGCCATCCAGATGTTCTCCAGTGAATCGAAACCATTCAGGCGCATGCAGGCCCGCACCAGTACGCGCTTGCCGTTCCAGTCCTGCGCGACATCGCTGGCCTGCGCCACGACCCGACCGCAACAATCGGTGCCCTGGATGAACGGGAACGGCGTTGACTCGTTCCAGCCGCCATCGGCGATAGACGACTCCTCCTCCGCACTGTCGGCGAACTGCTCGGTACCGCTGGTAACCGAGGACGAGTACCAGCCGAGGCGAGTATTGATTTCGGTATTATTGACGCCCGCGCCCAGCACCTTTAACAGCAACTCGCCGGGCCCGATCTCGGGGCGCGGTACGTCACGGTAATCCAGCCGCTCGTAACCTCCGTTGCCGGTAGTCACGACCGCCTTCATCGACGGCTTGTCGTCCGACAGGTCGAATCGATGAGGATCGGAACGCGTTAGATAACTTAAATCGGGCATCGGATCAGTCTCCTGGGCATCGCGGTTGCAGCATGGCCGCAGGCAAAATAAAAGTAACGACTAGCGTCCCTTTACCTGCACTTCGTAGCCTGCTTCCTCGGGCTCGTCGTCGACCATTTCAGGCGGGAAGCCCGGCGCCAGGATTTCGACCTGGGCCTTTTCTTCGAGGCGCTTGATGATATTGGGCGACAGCTCACGCGAACCGTATCGTTCCTGCCCCTGCTGGAAGATTCGTTCCATCACCGGCGCCAGTTCGAGTTCCAGCCCGCCACGTTTGGCAACGTCGTTAAACAGGCCGATGTCCTTGCAAACCAGATCCATCGTGAAACTAATATCGCGGCTGCCGTTTAGAATGACCTGGCTCTCGGTTTCGTGCACGAAGGAATTACCGGAGGAGATGCGAATCGCCTCGTAGGTCGTATTCAGATCCATGCCGGCGACCTTGGAGGTGACCAGCGCTTCGCACAGGCTCAGCAGGTTGGCGGTTGCGAGGTAGTTGGTCACGACTTTCAGCACCGAGGCGGAACCGAGCTCACCGGTATGCAGAATACGGCGACCCATGGTCGTCAACAACGGCAGCATGCTCTCGAAGGTAGCGCGTTCGCAGCCGGCGAAGATCGCTATGTTGCCGGTAGCGGCGCGATGGCATCCGCCCGACACCGGGCAATCGACCGGCTCGGCACCGGTGGCCCTGACCTTCTCGCCCAGTCGCAGCACTTCGTCCTTATCGGTGGTGCTCATTTCGGCCCAGATTTTTCCAGGCGCGAGGCCGGCGAGAATGCCGTCCTCGGCTTCCATCACCGCCGCGCTCGCGGCAGGACTGGGCAGGCAGGTGATTACGACATCGACATTTTGCGCCATTTCCCGCGGGCTATCGGCCCACTTTGCGCCGCCATCGAGAAACGGCTGCGCGACATCGGCATCGAGGTCTCTGACCGTTAAATCCACGCCGTTACGCAACAGGCTTCCGGCGAGCTTGCCGCCGACGTTGCCAAGGCCGATAAAACCAACTTTGAGCATGAGCGCCCTCCAGTCCGGGTTCGAAACTGCGCGGCATTCTACGCCCTATTGCGGGCCGCGGAAACAATATTTTCAGGCCCCTGTAATCGATATATTTGATACTGGATTTGAGCGGCAGGCGTCTTTATACTCGCGCAGCGTTGCAACCCCGTTTTCACCTATCGAGAATCGTTTGATGGCTAAACTGACAACCGTGTACTGGCGCGATATCCCCGCCCAGGTAATCGCCAAGGAACGCCGCGAAACCGCGAAAATCGTGCTTACCGAACGCTTCGCCGAGGCCATCGACAAGGCCGCGATGCGCGCTAAGATGGCGGGCACCGACGCCTATCTCGAGCAATGGCGGCGTGAGGTCGCCAACTGCGGCCGGGATCTCCAGGCGGTTGTCGATGCGGCCGCCGCGGAACTGGAGCAGGCTTACGACGACACGCGCCTCGGAGCCTTGATCAGCAACGGCGGCCTCGAACCCTGATAGAGTGCCAGGGACCTGGGACTATCCCAACGGCTTGATCAGGTCCGGGCCTTCGTTGCGCGAATTACTGACCATGGTATTGACCGCGTAATACTCGTAGTCCGGCGCGGTGTCGCGCAACAAACGATCGGCAGCCTCGGTTTTATCCGAGTTGCAGTCAAGCCAGTCAGTGTAATCCCGCGGCGCGATGTATACCGGCATGCGCTGGTGCAGCTCCGCCATCGCGCCCCGCGCTTCGGTGGTGATTACCGCGCAGGACTGAATTTCGTTGCCCTCGGCATCCTGCCAGTGCTCCCAGATTCCGGCCAATGAAAACAGTTGATGGTCGATATGACAGCAGTAAGGTTGCTTACGCCCGTGCTCGAGGCGCCATTCATAAAACCCGCCTGCAGGCACCAGGCAGCGCCGGCGCCTGTAAGCATTGCGAAACGACGGTTTTTCTGCAACGGTTTCGGCGCGCGCGTTGAACATGCGGTTGCCGATGGTCACGTCCCTGGCCCAGGATGGGATCAGGCCCCAGCGGTAGAGATCGAACTTGTCTCCGCTTAACGCCAGCACCGGCGTGGTCGGGGCGATGTTGTAGCGCGCCGTGAACAGGTCGGGTGGCGGCACGTTGTAATGCTCGATGATGTCGCCCGCTTTGGCGTCGAGAAAAAAGCGTCCGCACATAGCGCCCCCTGAATCAACTGTAAAATTCGCGCGAAAGCCGCATAATAGCGCAGTTTCATTCAGCCGATACAGATGCCGCTACTGCAGGCCAAAAACCTTCACCACAGCTTCGGTGACCAGCCGCTGCTCGATAACGTCAACCTGACGCTCGAGCCCGGTGAACGCGTGTGCCTGGTGGGTCGTAACGGCAGCGGCAAGTCGACCCTGCTGAAGATACTCGCCGGCGACATCCGAGTGGACGAGGGTGAGCTCATCCACGCCCCCGAACTGCGCATCGCCGAGCTCAGGCAGGACGTGCCGCAGGATTTTACCGGCAGCGTTTACGACTGCGTGGCGCAGGGTATCGGCGAGCTTGCCGGGGTTATTACCGAATGGCACCATGCCGCGCTGGCGTCGGCCAACGATGCCGATGCGCTAAGCCGCATGCAACGCCTGCAGGACCAAATCGAAACCCACAACGCCTGGAACCTCGAAACCCGGATTTCGACCACGATATCGCGGCTGGCGCTGCCTGCCGACAAGCCCTTCCCCGATCTTTCCGGCGGTCTCAAGCGCCGCGTGCTGCTGGGCCAGGCGCTGGTGGCCGAACCCGACCTGCTGCTGCTGGACGAGCCCACCAACCATCTCGATATCGACTCGATCCTGTGGCTGGAAAGCCTGTTGCTCGGGTTTAACGGCAGCCTGGTGTTCATCACCCACGACCGCAGCTTCCTGCAGCGGCTGGCGACGCGCATCGTCGATCTCGATCGCGGCCAGATGACGAGCTGGCCCGGGGACTATCGAAAGTACCTCGAGGCGCGCGCCGCCCAACTCGAAACCGAGGCGCGCCACAACGCGCTGTTCGACAAGAAGCTGGCGCAGGAAGAAGTCTGGATCCGGCAGGGCATCAAGGCACGCCGTACGCGTAACGAGGGTCGGGTGCGCGCGTTGGAAAAAATGCGTGTGGAACGCGCGCAGCGCCGTGAGCGCAGCGGCAGCGCAAAAATCACCGCGCAGCAGGCGGAGGCCTCGGGAAAAATCGTCATCGAGGCCGACAATCTCGTCTTCGCCTGGGAGGATCGCCCCATCATCCGGGATTTCAGCTGCAAGATCCTGCGTGGCGAGAAAATCGGTATTCTGGGGCCCAACGGTTGTGGCAAATCGACGCTGATCCAGCTGTTACTCGGCAAGCTGGAGCCGCAAAGCGGCTGGGTCAAGACCGGCACCCGGCTGGAAGTCGTTTATTTCGATCAGCACCGCGAAACCCTGGACCCGCAAAAATCGGTGCGCGACAATCTCGCCGCGCCGGGCGATCAGGTTACGATCAACGGCCGCTCGCGCCACGTGGTCGGTTACCTCAAGGATTTTCTGTTCAACGAAAAATCGATCCACATGCCGGTCAAGGCGCTGTCCGGTGGCGAGCGCAACCGCTTGCTGCTGGCACGGCTATTCACTCGCGCTTTCAACCTGCTGGTAATGGATGAACCGACCAACGATCTCGATATCGAGACCCTCGAGTTACTCGAGGAACTGTTGATCGAGTACAGTGGCACGCTGCTGCTGGTGAGCCACGACCGCGAATTCATCGACAACACCGTGACCAGCACGCTGGTGTTCGAAGGCGATGGCGTGGTCAACGAGTACGTCGGCGGTTACCAGGACTGGCTGCGGCGGCGCCCGGCGCAAGACGAAAAAATCGCGCCGCCGACGAAACAGGTCAAACCCGGGCAGCCCGCCCGCAAGGCATCCTCGAATCAAAAAGAGTTGCGCGCCCTGCCCGGCAAGATCGAAAAACTGGAAACCAGAATCGAAGCCCTGCAGCTTAAATTTGCCGCGCCCGATTACTACCAGCAGGATGCCGGGCTGATTCGCGACGAACAGCAACAATTGCAGCTGCTGGAATCCGATCTGCAGGAGCTGTATCGGCGCTGGGAAAAGCTGGAAAGCGAGTAATCCGGGGCCTGGATAGGTCTCTCGCACTTAAGTTTCAGCCTTTACCCGCACTCGCGTGGGCCTGGGCTCGAATCGGATTAATCCACGTAAAAGATGCCGGACAGCAGGTAACCCTCGTAGGTGTCCGCGATACGCCCATTCCATTCGGTATCTTCCGCGGTCACGTCGATGCTGGAGCGAAGAACCCCTGCGCCGAGCATAAATCTCTTGTTGAGACGGTAGCGAATATCCACCTCATAGGTCTGAAAAGAACCCTCGGCCTCGCTGGTCTCGATAAAAAGCACCTCGCTCAAGTAATGCAGGGACCAGTTCGAATTGATCGCATAGGCCACACGAATACCGAACATGGGTAAGGGCCCGCTGGCATCGGAAGTATCGTCGGAGGAGCCGTCGACGAGTTCGTAGTCGAATTCGTATTCGGTCATGTTCAAACCCGCGGTGACCGCGAGCTCCACCTGCTCCGAACGATAAAACGAGTAGGCATAACCAATCTTGAACAACTCATAGACAATGCTCGATACCACGGTCTCTCCGACGGTAAAGGTCTCGTCGCCGATGTCGATGTCTATGCTGAGCCGATTTTCGCCGTCTCGCTCTATACGAAAACTGGAGAACTCGATTCGATGCACATCATTGAACCGATAGTAACCGTCGAGCCGCGGGACGGTGACGCTATCGTCACCCCCAAGATCGTCGACAAAATTAAACCCGGTGCCGATGTTGTCGCTGGACAGGACCGTAAGATCGGTGTCCGCATCGCTAATGTGATAAGCAGAGAGCCGGATCACGAAGGTCTCGGAAAAAACCGGGCGGGCGCCGGTTTCCGCAGCAGCGTCGCCCATCGCCACCAGGCTCAGCAGCAGCGCGACGCCGACCGTGGCTATAACCTGACACAGACTTCGGACCTCGATGCAACGCATTGTTATTCCCCATCGATCGACTCACCAAATTAACCAGTCAATCTTGTCGAATTCATACCCACCGTCATCTCGGATAGTGATAGTTTCGAATATCGGTAATACGACCTTAGACCGGATTACTCGCCACCGCAATGTAAACGCACCCGGTCAGCCGTCAATGCTCCAGTGGGTATGATATTTGTCGAGATCAACCCTGGCGACACTAATAAGTTGTTCTTGTACAGGTATGAAATGCTATGATTGCCGCAATATGCAGAATTACATAAACGCGTGAAAAACAGAGAGGCGAGCGCAGATCATTTAACCGTTATACCCCGCAACCAACACCACATTTCAAGGAAATCGATCTCCGATTCCGCGCTCAAGGTGTTGTATCGCCTATCCAAGTCGGGCCATCGGGCCTGCCTGGTCGGTGGGGGTGTACGCGATCTGCTGCTCGAAATTCAACCCAAGGACTTCGACATTGCCACCGATGCAACGCCGGAGGAAGTGCGTGCACTGTTCAAAAACAGCCGCATCATCGGTCGTCGCTTTCGCCTGGTTCATATCCGATTCGGCCGCGATATTATCGAGGTCGCCACCTTTCGCGGCCATGACGAGGATTCCGCGAAAACCGAGACCAACGACGAGGGCCGTATCCTGCGCGACAACACTTTCGGCGAGATCGAGGAAGATGCCATCCGCCGCGACTTCACCGCCAACGCGCTTTACTACGATATTCACGACTATGCGGTGCTCGACTATGTCGGCGGCCTGCAGGACATCGAGGCGCGACAGCTGCGGCTGATCGGCGACCCCGCCAAACGCTACCCGGAGGATCCGGTGCGCATGCTGCGCGCCGTGCGCTTTGCCGCCAAGCTCGATTTCACCATCGAGGAATCGGCGGCACAGGGGATTTTCGAGCATGGGCACCTGCTCGCGGTGATCCCGCCGGCGCGCATGTTCGATGAGGTCATCAAACTGTTTCACTCGGGTAAAGCGGTGCGCGTGTTCGAACTGCTGCGCGAATACCGCTTGTTGAAATACCTGGTACCGGCGCTGGACGAATGGCTGCAGGACGAGCCGTCGGAATCGATGCTCGATTTTATCGACCAGGCATTGGTCAACACCGACGACCGCGTCAACACCGGGCAGCCGGTGTCACCCGGATTTATTTTCGCGGTTTTACTGTGGCCGGTAGTGCATCAACAAGCCAGCCAGATACAATCCGATCGCCAGAAAATGATCGGGGCCCTGATGCAGGTCGGCGAAACCGTCATGAAACGCCAGGTACGCCACGTGTCGATCCCGCGGCGCTTCAGCCAGATGGCGCGCGATATCTGGAGTTCACAGCCGCGTTTTCATCGAACCCAGGGCAAGCAGCCGCTGCGATTGCTAGGCTACCCGGTGTTCCGCGCCGCCTACGATTTCATGTGCATTCAGACGATGGTTGGATTGATGCCGCACAGGCTATGCCACTGGTGGACCGAGTATCAGCTCGAACACGGTGACAGCAAGCAACCGGAGCGTGAAGCCAGGAAACGCCCCCGCCGCCGGAGGCGCCGTGCCAGCTGAAGAGGTCTTTATCGCCCTCGGCAGTAATATCGGTGACTCGGTGACCATCGTCGAAGAAGCGATCCGCGCTCTCGACAATATCACCCAATGCCGCCTGCGTGGCCGTTCCTCGCTATACCGCAACGCCGCTCTCGGCGATATTCCCCAGGACGATTACATCAATGCGGTCGCCTACATCGATACCGGCCTCGAACCGCTGGCGCTGTTGCTCGAACTGCAGGCGATCGAACACGCCTATTACCGCAACCGCGACAACGAACAGCGCTGGGCGCCGCGTACGCTGGACCTCGACATCGTTCTGTTTGGCAATCGCCAGATCGACGATAGCCACCTGATCATCCCGCACCCGGAGTTTACGCAGCGCCGCTTCGTGCTCGAACCGATGTTCGAGATCGATGGCGATCGCTTCATTGCGGGATACGGCAGCCTGAGCTACCTGATCGATCAGGCGCCGCCGCTGGCGATGGAAAAGCTGGATCGGCCCGATGGCTGAGCAGTTTCGCTATCTGGTTATCGAAGGCCCGATCGGGGTCGGCAAAACCAGCCTGGCCAACAAGTTGGCGGTTGATTTCGACAGCGAGCTGTTGCTCGAGAAAGCCGAGGAAAATCCATTCCTGGCGAACTTTTACCAGAACCCGCGGCAGTACGCGCTGTCGGCCCAACTGCATTTTCTGCTGCAGCGCGCGCAGCAGGTGCAGGATTTTCGCCAGAGCGACCTGTTTCGTGGCTCTTACATTGCCGATTTCATGGTCGACAAGGATCGACTGTTTGCGCAAATGACGCTGAACCAGGACGAACTCGAGCTTTACGAGCAAATTTATACGCATTTGACCCTGGACGCCCCGCGCCCCGACCTGGTGATTTACCTGCAGGCGCCGGTCGAAGTTCTGCGCGAGCGCATCGTCCGCCGCGGCATCGATTACGAGCAGCAAATCCGCGACGAATACCTGCTGCGACTGTCCGAATCCTACACCCGCTTTTTTTACGATTACGACGACAGCGCCCTGCTCACCGTGAACACCCAGTCGGTCGACCTGATCAATAATGCCGAGGATTACCAGGCAATCCTCGAAAAAATCAATGACATCCATTCTGGACGCCATTATTTCAATCAGTCATCATTCGCCCTCTAACCGGGGCTTTAGCCTGGATATTGCATGAGCCGGGTGAGGGCCTTGAAACATGTTATCGATTTGGATGAAAAATTATCGGTATTATTGGAGGAAGGCCGGGTTACAATGCTTACTCGGCCCTCGCCCTATCCCGGCGCTAGCTGGTCCAACCACGCCTGCACTTGGGCTTCCCTCAACCCATAGCCATTGCTATGGGTTTCGGTCGAGCCCAGCGTTCAGCCGCAGCTGTCCTGCGCTATCATCCGGGATGCTCACGCAATATCCAGGCTAGATATGTATATTCCCAAGCCGCTAGACGACAAGGTCACGATACCGCACCTGAAAAAATTGAAGCAGGAAGGCGAAAAGTTCGCCTGCCTGACAGCCTATGACTACAGCTTTGCAGGTTTGCTCGAGGACTGCGGCGTCGAGCTGGTGCTGGTCGGAGATTCGCTCGGCATGGTCATCCAGGGGCATGACACCACGATCCCGGTCACGCTGGACGACATCTGCTATCACGGCAAGGCGGTTGCAGCGGGCCTGCAGAACGCCATGCTGATGCTGGACATGCCTTTCGGCTCGCTCAATTCACCGCAGCAGGCGATCGACAACGCGAGCTACCTGCTGAAGCAGACCCAGGCGCAGGTGGTCAAGCTCGAGGGCGGCCAGACCCAGCTGAAAACGGTCGAAACCCTGGCCAAGTTCGGCATCGCCAGCTGCTCGCACCTCGGACTGCAGCCGCAAATGGTAAACAAGATGGGTGGCTACCGCGTCCAGGGCAAGGCCAGGAGCGCGGCCGAGGAAATGCTGGCCACCGCGAAAGATCTCGAAGCTGCCGGCACCGACCTGCTGCTGCTGGAATGCGTGCCGGCCAATCTCGCCGCCGAGATCACGGAGGCGCTGGAAATCCCGGTGATCGGTATCGGCGCGGGCGTCGACGTCGACGGCCAGATCCTGGTACTGCAGGACGTGCTCAACGTCACCGCCGGTAAAAAGCCGAAATTTTCCAAGAACTTCATGCAGGGCCAGTCGAGCATCCAGGCCGCGATCAAACGCTATGTCAGCGAGGTCAAGCGCAGGCAGTTCCCGGACCAGTCGCACATCTTTTCCTGAGGACCAGTCCATGTATCAGGCCACCAGCGTTATCGAACTGCGGCAATACGTGCAGCACTGGAAGGACCACGACCACTCGATCGCGTTCATTCCGACCATGGGCAACCTGCACGCCGGGCACATGTCATTGATAGAAAAGGGCCAGTCGCTGAGCGATCGAACCATTTGCAGCATCTTCGTCAACCCGATGCAGTTCGGACCGAACGAAGACTGGGACCACTACCCACGCAGCCTGGAAGCCGATCTCGAGCAGCTCGAGGCTATCGGCTGCGACCTGGTCTACTTGCCGGCGGCGTCGGAACTCTATCCCGACGGGCTCGACAAGATCAGCCAGGTGCAGGTCACCGACCTGACGGAACACTACGAGGGCACACACCGCCCGGGCCATTTCACCGGCGTCGCGACCGTGGTATTGAAACTGTTCAACATCGTCAAACCCGACGTTTCGGTGTTCGGCAAGAAGGACTATCAGCAATACCGCGTGATCAGCAAGATGGTGGAAGACTTCAATCTCGAGGTCCAGATCATAGGCCAGGAAACCACGCGCGACGCCTCGGGCCTGGCCACCAGCTCGCGCAACCAGTATCTCGACGCATCGCAGAAAAAGGCCGCCGCCGGGATCTACCAACAGTTGCAGCAAACCGCGGTAAAAATCGAACAGGGAGAGCGGGATTTCAGCATCCTGGAACGAGATGCGACCAAAAATCTCGATGCTGCCGGTTTCGACACCGATTACTTAAAAATCTGCAATGCCGAAACCCTGTTACCGGCGACTACCGGAGACCGCGACCTGGTCATCCTCGTGGCCGCGGCCCTGGGTCAGACGCGGCTACTCGACAATATCGAAATCTCGCTCTGGTAGCGCTGTCAGTTTTCGGCGTATAGATCCCGCATCACGTCGATACGCTGCCTGACCCTTTGCCGCAGCTCGGGTGGTTCCAGCACCTCGACCTCGGGGCCATGTTTCAGGATATCCATGACCAGCTCGGTATCCTGGCTGTAGGGCACGCGCAGAATGTAAAATCCCTCGGTATCGTATTCGCTGGTCTGCTCCGGATGCCAGGTTTCGCGGGATACCCAGCGCGCCAGCTGCGGGCTGAAGCGCAGCACCGCCCGACGCGTGCTGGCGCCCGAAAAAATCCCGTAACCGCTCTCGAGCTCGCGATTGAGCTCCGCCTCGTCGACCTCGAGCGCCGGCTCCGCGCTAATCGCAAGCGACTGAATCGCATCGATCGAAAAACTGCGCAAGCCCTGGCGCAGGTGACACCAGGCGTCGAGATACCAGTTATCGCGATAATAGATCAGGCGCTGTGGCGAGACCCGGCGCTCGCTGCTGCTATCGGTGGGCCGACTGTAATAAGTCATGTCGACACATTTGCGCGATAGCAACGCCTGGCACAGGGTCTGGAAGTTTTCGCTGCGGTAGCTCTTCGCCGCGAGCGGCACGATACGGATGCGGCGCGAGATCTCGTCGACGCTGTGATCACCCTCGTCGAGCAGCATGCGAATACGCGAGCGTAACGGCTCGATATGGCTGGACAGCACCCCGGGCTGCAGGTTTTGCAGCAGGGCATCCATGCTGAGTAAAGCCTGGATTTCGCTGGTGTTGAACCACAGCCCCGGCAGCTGGAACTGCTCGCCATCCGCGCTCTGCTGGTAACAATAACCGCGCCGCTCGCGGTCCCAGACGATGGGCGCCATCAGTCGATCGCGCAGGTATTCGAGATCGCGCTTGAAGGTCGCCGGCGACACCTCGAGTGCATCGAGAAATTGCGCGCGCGTGACCACGCGCTGGCTGGTCAGCATCTGGTCGATCAGGTGAAAACGTTCGGTACGGTCCATTGATATTCCTGTATGGCTCATCTAATGAGCTACTAATCGCCCGATAATAGCACGACTAGTTTTATGGAGTCGCCCATGTCCCTGTTTAACCGTCTGCTTTACAAGCTATCCGCCTATTGCCGGTGCCGCGTGATCGACGGCCCGGATCACCAACCGTACCTCGAGCGTTACCATTTGCTGCGCCTGCCGTTTGGTTACCAGGTTTATCTGCATCGCTTCGTTGCGAGCGACCCGGGCCGCGGGTTGCATAACCACCCGTGGAAGCATGCTCTGTCCCTGGTGCTGTGCGGTTGCTACCAGGAAACCCGCATGCTGGGTGCCTGTGCCGGTAACGCGCTGCATCAACGCTGGCTGCGTCCCGGGCGATTGAATTTTATTTCGGGCGCGGTATTTCACCGCATCAACATTCCCGAAAATGCCGAATGCTGGAGCCTGTTCGTGCATGCCGCCAGGGCCAAATCATGGGGCTTCATCGAGCAGCAGGAGTACCGCGACCACAATGAAATCGTGGCCCAGGCGAGCAATCCTCAGTGGTGGAAACAGGCCCAGCGTCCGATCAAGTGTCCGCAAATGCGACTGCCCTGCCCCGTTTAACATCTCACTAAGTATTGGCCATCTGAATTCACGCAGTGGGATCAATTTGCAACCAAAGCTCGACCGCGACGCAGTTATCGATCCTGAACGCCGCGATCAGTTCCGTATCGGCGGATAGATAGCGGAGTGCGTCATACCCAGGTGCCGTGCACCGTAACGCGCCGGCACGTCCTGGGTCCAGTCACTCGGAATAATGGTCGGTAAGACCAGCAGCAGGCCGAAAACTATCCGCTTTAACCAGAGTCCATTCTCCGGGCCGGTCGCGACCCTGGTCTCGACCGCAGGCGACCTTTCTGCCGCACCGGCGTGGCGGGCCTTGCGATAAAGCCAGATCAGCATGCCAGCGCCGATTACGGTCATCAACAGGTTGAATTCCTGCCCCGGCGGCAGGCCGAACATGTTGCTGCGATACTCGCGGAAAAAATCGACAAAAAACCTCAGGGACCCGTACCACAGGATGAAATGCGCGGTCAGCACACCTGTCGGCGGCCGGGTTCGCCTGATTAATAGCAAAACCGGTACCAGCAGCAGGTTTTTGAGCCCGTCGTAGATCACTACGGGATGCCGAAAACCCTCGAGATCGGGAAACTTGACGCCCCAGGGCATCTCGGTAAGGCTGCCGACGATTTGACCGTCGATAAAGTTGCCCAGGCGGCCAAAACTCATGACAAATGCGGCGGGGATCGCCAGCACGTCGGCAACCTCGAGGAAACTGCGCCGGCTCAGGTGGCAAAACAGGATGACGGCGAGGGTCGAGCCCAGGAGTATGCCATGCGTCGACATGCCCCCCAGCCAGATGGCCGGAATATGCCACAGGTGTTGGCCGTAGTAAGGCCATTCGTAGAATATGACTTCGACCGCGCGACCTGCAAGCAGCGCGCCGAGCGCGATGTAGATCATCAGTTTGTAGACATCACCGTCGGAGAAGTCGAGTGTTGCGCGATTGGCACGCAACCAGAAGTATCCCACGAGAAACCCCAGGGTATAGCTCGCGCCATACCACCACAGGTAAAAGCCGCCCAGTTCGGCGAATATCGGGTCGATATCGTGCACATAAGGACCAAACATAGATCGACTACCCGGCTATCCAGTAGCCCAACCTTAGCGCTTGTGGCCGTCATTTTATTGATTTGCGTCGGGTTTTCAGCATGTGATAATAGGTTCCATTGTTCAATCTACAGGTGAGAATTCATGACCAGGAACCCGGTTTGGCGCTGGTTCGACGATACCTTTCTCGATCTCGGGCGCCAGTTTCGCTGGTCATACCTGCCGCCGCTGATGATATACCTGGCCGCCGGCGTGCAGGGCCTGACCGCAATCGTCGGCACCTTCTTCATCAAGGAGTATCTCGACCTGTCCGCCGCGTTTCTCGCCGGGCTGGCTTTCTGGGCGGGCATACCCTGGACCCTGAAAATGCCGCTGGGGCACCTGGTTGACCTGATCTGGCGCCGCAAGGCGCTGCTGGTTTACATCGGCGCCTGCCTGATTACCGCAAGCATCCTGATCATGTACGGCATCATCGCGCATACCCAGGCCATGGCCGAAGTTCTGAAGCCCGAAGCCTGGTTCGTCATCGCCACGATTCTTGCGCCGACCGGTTACGTGGTGCAGGACGTGGTTGCGGACGCGATGACGGTCGAGGCCGTGCCGACCATCACGGAACATGGCGACCCCTATCCCGAGAGCGACATCAAGCTCATGCACACCACGATGCAGACCCTGGGGCGTTTCGCCATCATCTTCGGCCTGGCGGCCGTGGCCGCGCTGAACATCACGATGTTCAGCGGCGTTGAAAACATGTCCGAGGAAACGAAAGTTGCGATCTATGCCGATATTTACCTGATGGCCCTGGCCATCCCGGTGCTGTCGATTTCAGGCGTCATCCTTGGCGGGGTCATTCTGCGAAGACGCGCACAGCGGATGCGTGAACAGGGCCAGGATCACAAGGCCATCGACAAGCTGTTGTTCGCGCCGGCCGGCGAAACCCACGCCAACTGGTGGATACTCGGTGGCAGCCTGGTGTTTGCCGTATTCACCGTCACCATGGGCGTCAGCCAGGTGCCGCTGGCGCAGGAGATTATTTTTATCGGGTCAATGTCGATCATCCTGTTCCTGATGTACCGCCTGCTGCTCGAGCTGGAGCCGGACATGCGCAACATGCTGGTCGGTACGGCGGTCATAATTTTCGTATTTCGCGCCACCCCGCTGCCCGGCCCCGGCGCCGCCTGGTTCGAGATCGACGTCCTCGGCTTCGATCAGCAGTTTCTGTCGGTGCTGTCGTTGATTGCCTCGCTGCTGACGCTGGTCGGGATGGTGATACTGCGGCCAATGATGGCGAAGCGCTCGATCGCTTTCGTTATCGTCGTGCTGACAATTGCCGCCGCTATCCTGTCGTTACCGAACATCGGTCTTTACTACGGCTTGCACGAATGGACCGCGGCGCGCACCGGCGGCGTGGTCGACGCGCGCTTTATCGCACTCATCGACACCCTGATCGAATCGCCGCTGGGACAGATCTCGATGATTCCGATGCTGGCCTGGATCGCGAAAAACGCGCCGCCCCACCTGAAGGCGACGTTCTTCGCGGTCATGGCTTCATTCACCAACCTTGCGCTGTCGGCCGCCAGCCTCGGCACGAAGTACCTGAACGAAATCTACACGGTAACGCGCGAGGTGCGCGATCGCATTACCGACGTGGTCAAGACGGCGGCCGATTACAGCGAACTCGGCTGGCTGCTGATCACGGTCGCGCTGATCGGGCTACTGGCGCCGTTGCTGACGGTCGTGATCGTGCAACACTCCCGCTTACGAACCCATCAATAAGGGTTCGCTAACTCGATACCGGCATTTCCTGGCCCGATCCACCAGCGGCCGCCGGCAGGTCCCTGAACCGGGTGAGCCTATCGGGCATCGGATGTACCGATTCCTGGTAGTGCACGTGAAATCCGGGCTCGAAATCGAAGTTGGCGATTAACACGGCCGGTACATCGATCATTCCCATCGTGGGGTGCGCGGTGAATACATGCCCGCCGCATCGTTTACACCATTTGCGTTCGCTGACCACGCTATCGTGATCGCTCCCGGGATTCCCTTCAAAACTCCGGATCATGTTCTCGCCACGCAGTACCTTCACCTTTTCCGGCTGCCACAGGGTAAAGGCGTTGACGGGTCCCGCCGACCAGCGTCGGCAGGAATCGCAATGGCAGTAAGCCTGTGCTTGCGGATTACCCGCGAGTGAAATTTGCACCGCGCCGCAAAAGCAGGCCGCCCTGAATTCGTTTTCTTTACTCATGATTCTCTCCCGTTTTTCAGTATTGAAACTTAACCCGCGATACGGTCGTCGAAAACAACCGAGGATTGCGGGCGAGTATCGACGTGCAACTGGAAAATATCCGGCCTGGAATAATGACCCGCGACGTCCAGCGCCCGGCGCGCGATGCCCACTTTCTCCGGATCGACATCGCAATAGAGTATCCCGGCCTGTTCTCGCATCGGCCCGGCGACAATCTCACCGCCCGGGGCAATTACAACCGAGTCTCCCGGGTTAACCCATTCGTCTGCATCCGGATAAAGCCGGTCCTTTTCAGGAAAATCCTGTGGGAAATCGCTGCCCTTGAGCAGGTTGCCGCAACCCACGACCCAGCAACAGCCTTCGCGCGCGATGTGACGCAGGCTTTCGATCCAGTCATCGCCACTGTCATAGGTAGGAGCGATATAGATTTCGACACCCTGCGAGTACAGCGCGTAGCGCGCCAGGGGCATGTAGTTTTCCCAGCAAAGCAGCGTGCCAACCCGTCCAGCAGGCGTATCGATTACTTTCAAACCGGACGCGTCGCCAAAGCCCCAGACCATGCGCTCGGGATTGGTCGGCATCAGTTTGCGATGCCGATTGAGCAGGTTGCCCTCGGGTCCGATAACGATAACGCTGTTATATAGCGTCGCCCGGCTCTGAGCGTTGTCGCGCTCCTCGATGCCACAGACGATGGTGACCTGGTTGCGATTCGCCGCATGGAATAATGGCGTCAAGTCATCCGAATCGACGTTGACCGCATTTTTAAGCAGCCGCTCGTGCAATTCCTGCGACAGGTTCCAGTCGCCGCCGGGCCGAAGCCGCCACACCCAGCTGGGGTAACCAGGGATAAAGGCCTCGCTGAAAACAATTAACTCGGCTCCCGCCTGCGCGGCTTCATCAACCGTCTCCACGGCCAGTTCGATCGTTTTACGCTTGTCCAGGAAGACCGGTGGTTTTTGTACGATTGCCAGTTTTGTCATGATGCTTGCCTTCTCGTTGCCTTGTTTAAGTTAAGCAACAGTCTAGTCCTGACAATTTTCGCTAACAATTGGCTATAAAAAGAAAGATAATGTGCAAAAATGCACAGGCGTACAAAATGACTAATTGGGATGATCTGAGAATCTTTCTGGCGGTTGCCAGAACAGGTTCGATCAGCGGTGCCGCCAGGCACCTGAACGTTCAGCACTCGACCGTTTCACGGCGGATGCGAAAAATGGAGGAAAAACTTGGCGCCCGCCTGGTCGAACGCAAGAAAACCGGCTACCAACTAACGTCAGCAGGCGAGAACGTGAAACAGGCGGCATTACGCGTCGAAACCGAGGTGCTGGGTGTAGACGGTGTCGTTCTCGGCAAGGACTCGAACCTGGTCGGACCGCTGCGTGTTACCGCAATCAACAACATGGCATCCACGGTATTGATGCCCATGTTTTCAAGCTTCAGCCAGGCTTACCCTCGCGTCGATTTACACATCGTGGTTAGCAATATCGATTCGAGCCTGGCGCAGCGCGAAGCCGACGTGGCAATCAGGCTAACCAATACCCCGACCGATACCCTGATCGGTAAACGCATGGTCACCGTGGCATCGACCATCTACGGCAGTCGGGATTATCTCCAGCAAATCCGGGAGCAAAAACGGGACCCCAAATGGATCGGCGTCGAATGTTGCGAGTTTCACAAATCCTGGACCCGCCATTCGCGTGGTGAACAGGGACATAATTTCTACAGCGACGACACGCTGTTGACCCTGGCGGCAATCCGGGAGGGTCTGGGCGTGTCTTACCTGCCCTGCTTCATGGGTGACGCGCAGCCAGGGCTGGAACGTTACTGCGAACCCGATCCCTCGCATAATCTCGGCTTGTGGATCCTGTTACACCCGGATTTAAAGCGAACCGCCAGGGTCCTCGCCTTTCGCGACCATATGAACGCAGCGATAACTGCAACGAAAGATCTATTTGAAGGCAATATCTCGGACCAGGCGTAACTCGAGCAGGAACCTGCCGACTCGCTGCATTATACTATTGCCGTCAAACCGCCCGGAGCAAACGAATGAAATATCCTTTACTGGCCGTTGCGCTGTTACTGTCCACGCCCACCGCCTTCGCCCATCACCCGCTCGATGGCCAGCCTTTGGAAACCTTTGCACATGGATTGTTTTCTGGTGTAGGACACCCAATCCTTGGTTACGATCATTTGTTTTTTATCGTCCTGGTCGGTATCGCGGCGGTGTTCACCGCACGGCGATTACTATCACCGCTGGCATATATCGTTGCCATGCTAGGTGGCTGCCTGATCGCCGCGTCGGGTAACGTATTGCCTGCAAGCGAGTTGATAACAGCCGCTTCGCTGCTCGTTCTCGGTGGCATCATGCTGACCGGGTACCACCTGAAGCTCAGCGCGACACTCGCGTTTTTTGCCCTGTTCGGGCTATTTCACGGTTCTGCGTTTGGCAGCTTTCTGGTGGAACAGGAAAGCGCGGCGGGTTTAGCGGTACTGTCCGGTTACCTGATTGGACTGGGTTTTACCCAGTATGGCCTGGCGCTGCTGGCCGGATGGATTTGTCGCAAAGGCTGGAAGGCGACGCAACCCGGCGCGCTCCAGCCACGGCTCGCCGCGGCATTGATTACCGGCGCTGGCCTGTTGCTGACGCTCGAGAATATCGGCGCACGCTAGTTAGAGATCGATCCAGTCAGTCGGATTTAAGATTTACTGGCTGACCGTGGGGCGTTGACAGATACGCCTGTTCCCAGTCCTCGCGTTTTCCCGCCATTGCCTGCTGGTCGATTTCACTATTGCTCGCCACCAGCGTTTCGAGCGCCTGCAGGGCGCAACGATAGTAAGTTTCCTGGTTATCGACGGCTCCATCGGCCGCGGCCGTTTCCAGCGCCGCGCCGAGGGCATCGGACCATTCGCCCGCACTGAACATGCCATTTTGTACGAGGGTATCGGCAATCGCGAGAACTTCCGCTTGCCATGCCTCTTCGAATGCGGGTTGACCGTCGACGGCGGCCAGCGGTGTAAGCGCTTCTGTTGCGGACTTGTCCAGAATCAGGCCTCGCTCAGGTAGCTTTCCCAGAGATCCAGGCACACCTTGTCCTTGCTGCCGCCGGCTTCCGGCCAGAGTTCGGACGCGGCAAACATGACGTTGTAGCAGTGCTGGTGGACTTCGGTGCCCTGCGCCGACAGGTCGGGGAATACGTGGGCGCCGTTATAGGCCTGGATGGTACCGCTGCGCCCACGCGCGTACTGCGGCAGACGGGTATGGCCGGTATGACCGTGTCTCGCCGTGACTACTCGCTGTCCCACACTGAAGGCCGGGGCTGCGTCGATTTCGCCATCGAAACGATGCGCGTGATCGTGATCTTCCTGCAGCACCTGTTGCAGCGTCAGCGGCGCTGGCGGTTCTCCATGAGCGGCATCGCCAGTGCTGACCTTAGCACCAGCGACTTCGTCCAGCGTCATCCAGCCGGCTTCGATATAGGTCGAAAAATCGGCTTGCGCCCATGAATCGAAATAGGGCCGCCCGAGGTAGTCGATCGGCATGATCAATTCGCGGCAGTGCCGCCACCAGTCGATGGTGATACCCGGGGTACGCGCGCACTGTGCAATGCCCCATTCGCGCCCTTCCCACTCCTCGTGGAAAGGGCCACCGTCGTCGTTGACTTCGATCGGGCCATAACCCTGCTTGCCGCCGAGATCATGAATACCGTCCATTCAACCTACTCCCCGCCCAGCTCGCGATCGGTGCCGATCATCGAGTTTCGCGTCACCAGTTCGGCGAGCTCGTCTTCGCTCATGCCCTCGGTACCGGCAGGCCGCTGTGGCATAACCAGGTAGCGCAGCTCCGCGGTGCTGTCCCAGACGCGCACCTCGACCTGGTCATCGATTTCGACCCCGAACTCGGCGAGCACGCCGCGCGGATCGCGCACCGCACGCGAGCGATAGGCCGCCGCCTTGTACCAGGCCGGTGCGATACCGAGAATCGAGAACGGGTAACAGGAACACAGCGTGCAGACCACGAGGTTGTGTACCGCGTCGGTATTTTCGACCACCTTCAAATGCGCGGTTGCCTTGCCCAGGTAGCCCATTTCATCGATTGCGGCGGGCGCGTTTTCGAGCAAACGCTTCCTGTACTCGGGATCGCTCCAGGCCCTGGCCACCACCCTGGCGCCTCGTTTCGGGCCAATTTCCTCGGTGTAGGCCTCGACCCAGGCATCGATAGTTTGTGGATTGACGAGCCCCTTATCGACCAACAGCGTTTCCAGCGCCTTGACGCGCAGCGCCGATTCCGAAGGTAAATGGCTATGCAGGTGCTCGTGAATTTCCGCTACTTTTCTGGCATCAAAATCTGTCATGGCGACAGTGTACTGTATCTCTGCCCAAATTTTGAGCCCCTGCCCGATATAGCCTCGTATCGCATCTCAGGCTGGCGGGAGACATCGATACCGGCAGTTTACTGCCTCAACCTGGCGAGACTTGCAAGCCTGTCCCGTGAGCCTCAGCTCGGTTAAACTCCCCATGGTTTTTTTTAATCCCGGAACAGCTTGATGCTGACAGCTATACGCCGTCCCAGTCTTTTCGACGTCTCCCGACTGGTCTTCGTCGGGGCGGTCTGGGGTGGCGCCTTCCTGTTTATCTCGATCGCACTGCAGGACTTCGGTCCAGTCAGCATTGCCACCTGGCGGGTCACTCTGGGCGCCGCCGTGTTAATCTTAATCGCCCTGGTGCTCGGCCAGAAACTGCCGACGGGATCACGCAACTGGCGCCTGATCTTTATCGTCGGTTTTCTCAACAGCGCGGTACCCTTCTTTTTGATCAGCTGGGGACAACAAGCCATCAGCAGCGCCGAGTCCGCGTTGCTGGTAGCGATGGGCACGTTCGTTTCACTGCTACTGTCACACTTTACCAGCGATGACGAGCGTATTAACACGCCCCGTGTGATCGGTGTCAGCATCGGCTTCGTCGGGGTCATGGTGCTGGTCATCTGGGACCTGATCGAATCGGGCACGGGAAACCTCCCGGGGCAACTCGCGGTCATGGCGGCCGGCTGCAGCTACGCAACGTCATCCGTGATTTCGCGGCGCCTGATGCACCTGCCGATGATTTCGACTTCCGCGGTCACCATGACAAGCGCCTGCCTGTACATGATTCCACTGGCGTTTCTGCTCGAAGACCCGTTACCGCCCCAGGTCAGCAGTTCGTCCATCATCGCACTGGTATACCTGGGCGTGATCGGCACCGCGCTGGCATTCACGCTGCGCTTTTTTATCATCCGCGCAAATGGCGCGGTATTTATGTCGCAGGTGGGCTACCTGGTGCCGCTGTTCGGCGTGATCTGGAGCGGGCTTTATTTCGCCGATGCCATCAACCTGCAAACGCTGATCTCGCTGGCAATGATACTGCTTGGCATCGCGGTAACCCGCAAGGGCAGTTAGCCCAACAGGACGTCATCCTCGCGCGCGAGGGGATCCTGCAATTGTGTCGCAATTCCAAACGGATCACGCGCACGGCGCGGGAGAATACTTCTTGGAATATGTAGCTGAGAGATCCCCGCTTTCGCGGGGATGACTCGAGGTTCAGGGGGCGGCGGTTACTTCAGGAACTTTGCGTGGTAGTCGAAGTGGTCTTCGATAAAGCTCGCGATAAAGTGGTAACTGTGATCGTAGCCCGGCTGCATGCGGATGGTGCAGGGTTGATCCGCGGCGTCGCAGGCGGCCTGGAAATTATCAGGCAATAGCTGACCCTCGTGCAGGAACTCGTCGGCTTCGCCCTGATCGATCAGGATACCGCCCACGCGCGCACCGGCCTTTACCAGGCAGGTCGCATCGTAAGCTTCCCAGGTTGCGCTATCGTCGCCGAGATAGGCGCCGAAACAGCCCTGTCCCCAGCCGCACAACACCGGGTTTGCAATCGGCGCGAACGCCGACACCGAGCGAAACGCATCCGGCAGCTTGAGCGCGCAAATCAGGGCGCCGTGCCCCCCCATCGAGTGCCCGGTGATCGATTTGACCCCCGGCAACAGCGGCAGGTTGGCCTCGATCAGCGCCGGTAATTCGCAGGTTACGTAGTCGAACATCTGATAGTGCGGCTTCCACGGATCCTGCGTCGCGTTGACATAGAAACCAGCCGCCTGTCCGAGGTCGTAGCGCTCCGGTTCGTCAGCGACGTCGTCACCGCGCGGGCTGGTGTCGGGAAACACGATGGCGATGCCGTGCTTGGCGGCAAAGCGCTGGAACCCGCCCTTGGTGCGCGCGTTGTCATCGGTGCAGGTCAACCCGGATAACCAGTAGAGCGCCGGAACCTTTTCCAGCCGTGCCTGTGGCGGCAAGTAGACCGAGAACGTCATCTCGCAGTTGCAACTGCTCGACGCGTGCGTATAGCGGTTTAGATAACCGCCGCTTTCCTTGATGCTTTCGATCTCTTTCATTGCGATCTGCTAGAACAGGATGACGGATTTGATGCTCTTGCCTTCGTGCATCAGGTCGAAGGCAGTATTGATTTCCTCCAGCGGCATGGTGTGCGTGACCAGCTTGTCGAGCTCGATCTTGCCATCCATGTACTGATCGACCATTCCCGGCAGCTCGCTGCGGCCCTTGACGCCACCGAAAGCGGTGCCGATCCAGCGTCGTCCGACCACCAGGTTGAACGGGCGCGTGCTGATTTCCTCGCCGGCACCGGCAACGCCGATGATGGTCGAGGTACCCCAGCCCATGTGGGTGCATTCGAGCGCGTCGCGCATGACGTTGACGTTACCGATACATTCGAAGGAATAATCGACGCCGCCACCCGTCATTTCCTGGATATACTCCGGCAGCGATCCACCGACCTCTTTGGGATTGACGAAATCGGTCGCGCCGAGCGCCTGCGCCATATCCCACTTGTCGGGATTGATGTCGACCGCCAGGATTCTCTCTGCGCCGGCCATCACCGCGCCCTGGATCGCCGACAGCCCGACGGTACCGAGACCGAATACCGCGACCGAGGAGCCGGGCTCGACCCTGGCGGTATTCGTCACCGCGCCGATGCCGGTGGTCACGCCGCAGCCCAGCAGGCAGGCCTTGTCGAGCGGCGCGGCCTTGTTGATCTTGGCCAGCGCAATTTCCGGCACCACGGTGTACTCCGAAAACGTCGAACACCCCATGTAGTGGTAAAGGTCCTTGCCGTTATGCGAAAACCGGCGCGTACCGTCAGGCATGAAACCGGTCCACACGGTGCCCGCGATCGATTGGCACAGATTGTTCTTGCTCGAACTGCAGTAGGGGCAGCTAGACTCGCCGCATTCCGGGATATACAGCGGAATCACGTGGTCACCGGGTTTCAGGGTCGTGACCCCGGGACCACATTCAACCACTTCGCAACCTCCCTCGTGACCCAGAATCGCCGGAAACGAACCCTCGGGATCCTCACCAGACAGGGTAAAGGCATCGGTGTGGCATACCCCTGTCGCATGCACCTTCAGCAGTACTTCACCCTGCTTCGGGCCGGCAACTTCGACTTCGACTATTTCAAGGGGTTTTTTAGGTTCCCACGCGACCGCGGCTCTGGCTTTCATGGCTGCTCCTCTGGATATTTATAGAATTATTCGATGGCCGCAGCCTAATTAGAATGGACAAACGAGTCAAGCCGCCAATCGCAACGCAGGCTCGCCTGAAAAAAAATGAATTTATTCGCCGCCTTGCAATCAAAACAAGCATACGGAGTTGGAGGTCAATATGCGATTTTTCGTCTCTAGAAAGGCCAGACTACTGACGTTGTTTACCTTGCTGGGCGGTTTACTGGTTTACGGTTTGGCAGCATCGGCGGGGTCCGATAACGGATTCGACCTGTCCAATTCGATTATTCCGCGCGCCGAGATTCTGCATGGCGGGCCGCCGCGCGACGGTATTCCCGCGCTATCGAACCCGAAACTGGTCGACCCGGACAGCGTCAGCTTCCTCGAACCCGGCGACCGCGTGGTCGGCATTACGCTTAACGGCAAGGCCAGGGCATACCCCGTCGCCATCCTCAACTGGCATGAAATCGTCAATGACGAAATCGATGGCCGGCATTTCGCGATTACCTATTGTCCACTGTGCGGCACCGCGGTCGCGTTCGATTCTACGATCGAGGGCAGCGCCACCGATTTCGGCGTATCGGGCCTGCTGTACAACAGCGATGTTCTGCTGTACGACCGCGATACCGAGTCGCTGTGGTCGCAAATTCTGGGTCGAGCGGTGGCGGGGAAGCGTGTCGGCCAGTCCCTGACCGCAATCCCGATCAGCCACACCAGCTGGCGCGGCTGGCGCAACGATCACCCCGACACCCTGGTTTTATCGGATGACACTGGCTACTCGCGCGACTATCGACGCGACCCTTATGCCGGTTACGAGAAGTCCCGCCACACCTACTTCTCGGTCAACAACCAGGCGCCCGACACCTATCATCCCAAGGAAGTGGTGGTTGGTCTCGACGTCGACGGGGTATACAAGGCCTACCCGTTTATCGAGCTCGACCGGCAAGACAAAACTAACTTTAGCGATAGCGTCAACGGCAAGCGGTTCGAGTTCGAATGGGACAAGGCCAATCGCAGCGTCACCATTACCGATAGCGCGGGTGATCGCGTCGCCGCCATCCAGGGCTTCTGGTTTGCCTGGTTTGCCTTTCATCCCGATACCGAGGTCTTTAAATCGGAAGGATCCTGAACCGAAGATTTTTTCGAAGCGATCAATTTGTTGTTCAGCCGGGATTAACCAGCAGGCGATAATGTGACAGAATCAGTTTATTTGCTGGACCGTCTTGCTGCGCTTCCGAAACCTTACGCTCGCACTTGCGCTCGCCTCGTCTTGCTCGCTTCCGGCGCACGCCGCGGAAGACTGGGGTCTGTGCCGGGTGCCGGCTTTCCTGTTTGCAGAAGCCGGGGACCTCGGCGTCGATGAGACCCGGATAGAAGCGCAGACCGTCGCCAGCGAGGATCGCGAAACGATCCGTTTCACCGGCGATGTCAGCGTCACCAGCCGGCAACAGAAAATCAGCGCCGACGAGGTCGTTTTCGACAAATCGAGCGAACGGATAAACGCCAGCGGCAACGTCCTGTTCGAGGATTCGAATTATCGCCTCGCAAGTCCCGCCATCGAAATCGACAATCGGAATAACGCGGCGCTGATCGAACAACCTCAATTCGAGCTAACCAAAAATCACGCGCGCGGGCAGGCCGATGAAATCAGGAAAATTGATCAGTATCGCAGTCGGTACCGCGACCTGGTATACACCACCTGCGATCCCGGTGACCGGGACTGGCAGCTGCGCGCCGCGGAAATGGAGATCGATCAGGAAAGCGGACGCGGCACGGCAAAACATACCCGGCTTTACTTCCAGGGACTGCCCTTCCTGTACCTGCCCTATTTCCAGTTCCCGGTAGACGACCGCCGACTGTCGGGATTGCTCACCCCAAGCTACGGTTACAGCGAAGAAAGCGGCCATAACATCGTGTTGCCGGTTTACTGGAATCAGGCGCCAAACTATGACATGACGATCACGCCATCCTGGTTCAGCGAGCGTGGCCTTCAGCTCAACACCGAGAATCGCTACCTGTTCGGGTCGCACCGCGGCCAAGTGGACCTTTCCTATCTTGACGACAATGACCTGGACGAATCGCGCTGGTTTCAGCAATGGCGCCACGACGCGGTTCTGAATCATGGCGTCAACGCCGACCTGCTGCTGGTCGAAGTCTCGGATGAGGATATCTTCGACGACTTCGACAGCATGGCCTCGGAGTACAATAACACCCTCCATCTCGAACGCCGGGTGCGGCTGCAGCGCGGCGGTGAATTCTGGAGCAGTCAACTCATGTGGCAGGACTACCAGACGCTGGATCGCGACACGGCGGTCGAGGACCGTCCGTACAACCGGCTGCCGCGCCTGGCCCTGGAGGCTAATCCCAAGACCTGGTCAGAAAATATCGAAACACCACTGAGCCTCGAACTGGTCGAATTCGATCGCGATGACAGCGTAACTGGCCAGCGCAGTAACGCGCAGGCCGCAATCAGCTGGCGTGCGGCCGAGAGCTGGTACTTCTTCGAACCCGGGTTACAGCTCGACTTTACCGACTATCGACTCGAGGACAACCCGGGCGGCGACTCGATAAACCGCAGCCTGCCCACCTTGAGCATCGATACCGGGCTGGTGTTCGAGCGTTTGGCAGGCTCGCAGCAACAGTGGCTGCAAACCTTCGAGCCAAGGCTGTATTTCCTGCACACGCCATACGAAAACCAGGACGATATACCGGACTTCGACACCTCGTTGAATGCCCGCACCTATAGCAACCTGTTCAGAAACAATCGCTTTACCGGAGCCGATCGAATCGGCGACGCCAGCCAGGTCACGCTGGGACTGGCAAGTCGTGCCTACGACAACGACAGTGGCGATGAATTGATGCACCTGCGCGTGGGTCAGATCTTTTATTTCAAGGATCGCCGTGTCAGCCTCGACGGCGTCCGCGAAGAAGAAACCAAGTCAGACGTCATCACCGAACTCGACTTCTGGCCTAACACGAGAACCAAGATTGCGGGGCGCCTGGTTTACGAGCAGGAGCTAAACGATATCAATGACCGCGATTTATCGATCAATTACGCCGACGACGGCTTCGCCGCGAACCTCGGCTACTACTACAAGGAAGACGAGCTGGAACAAGCGCTGGTTTCGGTGGTCTATCCAGTGAACGAACGCTGGACTGTCGTAGCGAAGCTTCACGAGTCGCTGAGGTTCGAGCAGCCGGTCGAGAATTTATTGGGGATTAGCTATCAATCCTGCTGTTGGGGCCTTAAAATACTGGCCGGCCAAACCGGCGACGAAGATGAAGATTTTTCCGAAACCGACAACCGAATCTATTTTGAGTTAACCTTCAAGGGGTTGAGTAAGGCGGGCAGGGACATTGACGCGCAGCTAGATGACGCCATACCCGGCTACAGCCCGCCATTCTGACAATCGTTGACAAGCTATGAAAATATTTACCTTAACAGGAATCCTCGTTTGCGGCCTGCTGCTAAACCCGGCTGCCGCAGTCCAGACTACGCTCGATACGATCGTCGCTATCGTCGACGAAAGCGTTATTACCCGACGCGAGCTGGCGAATCGGATCAAACTGGTAAAAATCGATTTCAAGCAATCCCGGCGCAGAGTACCAAGCGACGACATCTTACAGCGCCAGGTACTCGAAGCCCTGATCAATGATTCGCTGCTGCTGCAGGAGGCCAAGCGCCGTGGCATCAAGATCACCGACAGCCAGCTCAACCAGGCGATGCAGGGCATGGCGCGGCAAAACCAGATGAGCCTGTCGGATTTTCGCCAGGCGCTGCTGGCCGACGGGCTCGACTACGACAAGTACCGGGACGCAGTACGCCGCGAATTAACGATAACGACACTGAGCCGTCAGTATAGCCAACGCAACGCAACCATTAGCGACGCCGAAGTCGACGACTTTATCAAGCAAAGCGGCAGCGAAACCGCCAGCTTCGAATACCTGCTGTCCCATATCCTGATCGCATTACCCGACGCGGCCAGCCCGGCACAGATAACCGCGGCGCAACAGACCGCCACCGAGATAATGTCCAGGCTCGATCAGGGCGAAGAATTCGACCAACTGGCCAATACGTTTTCGGCCGGCGATACCGCGCTGCAGGGTGGCGACCTCGGATGGCGCAAGAAGGCCCAGATCCCGAGCCTGTTTACCACCGAGGTCCTGGCCATGGAACCCGGTGGCTACGCCGGGCCGATTCGCAGCGCCAGCGGTATCCATATTGTTCATCTGAAACAGCGCCGTGACCTGGAACAGGTGCTCAGTCAGCAGACCCGAAGCCGCCACATTTTAATCAGGCCCAACGAACTGGTTTCAGAGCAAGACGCTCGCGAGCGTCTGCAGGAATTTCGCGAGCGCATCCTGGCCGGCGAGGATTTTGCCCGATTGGCCCGGCTGTATTCGGTGGATTACACCTCGGGGTCCGAGGGTGGGGACATCGGCTGGATGGACCCAGGTGCAACCGTCAAGGAGTACGAGGCTGTTACCGACCGGCTTCAGGAAGGCGAGCTAAGCGAGCCGTTTCGCAGCCAGTTCGGCTGGCACCTGTTAGAGGTTACGGGTCGCCGTACGGTCGATGAAACCGCGGAAAACAAGCGTAAGAAAATCTACTCGCAATTACTGCAGCAAAAACAGCGCGAAGTCTTCGATCTCTGGAAACGCCGCCTGCGGGATGAGGCCTACGTCATTTTCCCTGACAAGCCAGATGCCTGACGCCAGCATCCTCATCACCTCCGGTGAACCGGCAGGTGTCGGTCCGGATATCATCGCCGCCATCGACCCGGCCCGCTTTGACGCGCGCCTGGTGGTTATCGGTGACTTCGAGTTGCTCACCGCGCGGGCCGCTGCCCTGGGGTCCGGCATCGAGTTTGTCGAATACGACGGGCAGCCGGTTTCGAACAGGCAAATCGAGGTGATTCACCAGCCCCTGGTGCAGCCCTGCCTGCCCGGTCGCCTGGACGGCGCCAACGCCGAATACGTGCTGCAACTGCTGGAAAGGGCCTGCAGAGCCTGCCTGGCTGGAGAATTCGACGCCATGGTCACGGCGCCGGTGCAAAAGGAAATCATCAATCGCGCCGGTATCGATTTCTCGGGTCATACCGAATACCTGGCAGGTATCTGCGAGGTGCCGAAGCCGGTCATGTTGCTGCTTGCGGACAGTCTCAGGGTCGCACTCGTCACCACGCACCTGCCATTGCGAGAGGTAGCCGATGCGATCAGCGAGCAGGCGATCACGGAGGTCGTCGAGATCCTCGATCGCGAACTGCGCGATCGTTTCGCTATTCCAAACCCGCTGATCAAGGTTTGCGGCCTCAATCCGCACGCTGGTGAAAACGGTTACCTGGGACATGAAGAGATCGAAATCATCATTCCAGCCCTGCAAGCGCTCAGGGCCAGGGGCATTAAGCTGGGAGGCCCCTACCCGGCCGATACCCTGTTCACCGAAACCATGCTGCAGGACGCCGACGCGGTGCTCGCCATGTATCACGACCAGGGCCTGCCGGTATTGAAGCATGTCGGTTTCCACAACGCGGTCAATACGACCCTCGGTTTGCCTATCATAAGAACCTCGGTTGACCACGGTACCGCGCTCGATCTGGCCGGAAGCAACAAGGCCAGGCCAGACAGCTTGTTCGCGGCAATCGACTCGGCGATTCTTCAGGCGCGCAACCTGCAAGCGAATGCATCGGGCTCGTAAACGTTTTGGTCAGCATTTTTTGCATGACCGCAATATTATCGACCGTATTTTGCGCGCCATCGCGCCGCAAGCGGGAGATAACATGCTCGAAATCGGCCCCGGCCAGGGAGCCCTAACCTACCCGCTACTACAGTGCTGTGATCGACTCACCGCGATCGAACTCGATCGCGACCTGGTCCCGGTTCTGGAAAACAGGGCGCCTGCCTTCGGCCAGCTCGAAGTGATCAACGCGGACATCCTCGAGTTCGAGTTATCGAGCATTGCGAGCACCCGAAAATTCAGGCTGGTGGGTAACCTGCCCTACAATATTTCAACCCCCCTGATGTTCCACCTGCTCGAATCAGCAGATTTGATCGAGGATATGCACTTCATGGTGCAAAAGGAGGTCGCCCAGCGAATCGTCGCCGCCCCCGGGGATTCGAGCTACGGCCGTCTTTCGGTAATGCTGCAGTGTCGTTGCCTGTGCCAGTACCTGTTCGACGTCGCGCCGACCTGCTTCAAACCGCCCCCGAAAGTTGATTCTGCCGTGATACGACTGCTACCGCTGGAACAGCCGAAGTACGCAATCGGTGACGCTGCGGCCTTCGCCAGGATCGTACAATCCGCATTCAGTCAGCGTCGCAAAACCATTTCCAATTCGCTGAAATCGATAATGGATCGTGAAACAATAGCTGCGTGTGGCATCGATCCGGGATTGCGCGCCGAAAATCTGGGGATCGCCGATTTCGCCAAACTTAGCAGGGCCCTGACTCAATGACGAAGCTTTCACTGATTGTCGCCATGGACGAAGATCGATTGATCGGAACCAACAATGGACTGCCCTGGAACTTGCCGGCTGACCTCGCCTTCTTCAAACGCACCACGCTGGGGAAACCGATCGTCATGGGGCGCAAGACCTTCGAGTCTATCGGCCGGCCGTTACCGGACAGGCGTAATATCGTAGTTACCCGGGACCCGGATTTTAGCGCCGAGGGGTGCGACATTGCCAATAGCATCGATGCCGCCCTGGATTTATGCGCCGACGATGAGGAGATCATGCTGATCGGGGGCGCAAGTCTTTACCAGCAATCGCTCGCGCGCGCAACGCAGTTATACATCACCCGGATCCATCACCGCTTTGCCGGAGACACCTGGTTTCCCGACTTCGACGAATCCGAATGGAGAGTCGAAAGCCGAGAGGATTGTGATGCAGATTCCAGCAACGCCTACGCCTATTCCTTTATTAAATTTGTTCGGGAATTTTAGGATTAATTGGGTTAGACTGAGGCGCCCGATAAAGGAGGGTTGTTCTTGATGAACAATGATATGAGCGAGGAGGTCAGACGAATGGAAAGTCGAACTTATATTATTGGTCGCGAGGGTCACATCTACATTAATGACCCGACTGTGAGCAAGCAACACGCGGAAATTCAGATTATCAACGGCGAAGTATATCTGCGCGACCTGGGCTCCACTAACGGTACCTTCCTGATAAAAAACAACCGGCTGGTGCCTTTCCACGAAGGCTATGTGCAGCTGCATCAACCCATCGTGCTCGGTAACCGCCAGCACACGATTCAAGGCCTGCTAGAAATAGCCGGCGCTTTCTCGGCCCAGTTCGATACTTCCGACGAGGACTAAGCCAATTACCGGCAGTAACTGTTAACGTTAAGCCGGGCCGTAAAGTCCACCCGGGGCATTTAACGACGGTATTACAGTCCAACGGCGAGCAGCAGCACGCCGATAATCCAGGCCCAGGTATTAGAGGATTCTTCTTCCTGCATTGCCGTTTTCTGCGGTACCGTGGCATTGAATTGCTGCGCTTCCTGCTGGTTCAGAAAACCAACCGGAACCGGCGTCTCTTCCTCGATGACCAGGATTTCGGGGGTTGCCGTGCCATATTCTCCCATTGCCATCAGGATTTGCACTTCTTCATCGGTGGTCATCGTGATGGCGCCTTCGAGTACCACGGCATGCAGCTTGGCATCGGGGTCGTTACGGCTTACCGTCTGGGTACAGTCATCCTGCTTACACAGCTTGAGTACGTAGTCGGTGCCACGTATTCCGATTGTTGCCAGTCCCGTCTGGAGCTGGTAGTTCGCCAGCGCACTGGAGCCAATCGCGCCGGTAATCTTGCGCAAGCCACCACGCAGCAAATCGAGAATACTGCTGCTTTCCTTGTCATAGCCGGCGGTGATAACGTATTCGCTGATCTTGAGCACCGAGTCTTCTTTCAGATATACCTCGGCACCATCGTCCATCAGGATTTGAACGCGTGCACCCATTTCGGTTTCGACGCGATCGCCTTCGAAAATCTGCGAATTAATCTGCAGTTGCTGCACCCTGCCGTTGAGGTCCCTGGCTGTCGCGTTGCCCTCGAGCCTGGCAACGTATCCGACCTTGATCTTTGGATCCAGCTGTTCCTGGTCATAGATACGCCGGATATCCACCAGCTTCAGGCGTGAACCAGGTATTAATCTATCTGAGTACTGGACAAAAGAATTGGGATTGGTTTCGATCAGCTTGGCCTTGATCTGCGGCCATAAATCCTTGTCTTTCGGATAAACACGCCGGATGATCTGGTCAACGGTCATACCCGAGGTAATCTTCAATATGACCCTCGAAGAGGGCACCAATTCAACACTGGCTGCTGCGAAAACCGGTTGATAAACGGCAAACGACAAGAGCGTCAAAATCACGGTAATAAGCAGGTTTCTTTTCAAGATGTCTCACCTTCCAACGGGGTTGTTGCCACGTTTCCTGTAACGCCAGGGCCACCGAAAACAGGGTCACTCACGGTATCTGGCTAATCTCGTCACTGCGGTCGTCACGCCTGACGCCGTCGCGTCGAGCGAGTACCGGGCCTCTGGTGACATGCCGCGACTAACCATTAGCCATGAAAACGCCACGGCTGCAGTTAAGTTATAGTCCTAAAATGGCCAAAGATAGCGAAAAACATCGCATTTAAGAAAAAAGCGGATACCAAAAGTGAACTAGTTATACTTATTATTTCGCAGTTCTTATCGGTTTTTTATTGTGAGAATCGACGAAAAACCAGTCCTCCGCCTCGAAATCGACCCGCAACGCGACCAGGTGTCCACCCCAGACGCAACCCCCGTCGAGAGCGAAATATCGCCCGTAGCAGCCTACCGGCAACGTAGACCAGTGACCAAACAAAACCCGCACATCTTCTCTGAGCCTGGAGTCGGCCTGAAACCACGGCGTTAATCCTCTGCGCAGGTACCGCCGCAGGGTGCGGTTGACCGTAAAGTTCAGTTTTCGAGACTGATCGAGATAGCGCATGCGCGTATAGACATTGGTGATAAAGCGTAACCGTTTGGCGCCGGTGAGATCGTCCGACCATAAGGCCGGCTTGTTACCATACATCTTGTTGAAAAATATCGTGCTGTCCTCACCCCGCAGCACCGATTCAACTTCGCCCGCCAGTTTCCTGGCCTTGCTCAACCCCCAGTCAGGATGAATACCGGCGTGCACCACCACGGCCTTGTGTTGCTCGTCATAATGCAGCAGGGGTCGCTGTTGCAACCAGCTCAGCAGTTCGCCGCGGTCGGGGCTTTTGAGGATACTCCGTAAATCGCGACTGACCCGGATCTTCGTCACCCCGTGATGCAGTGCCAACAGGTGCAGATCGTGATTGCCGAGTACGGTCAGCGCGCTCTCGCCCAGGGATTTCACGAAGCGCAGGGTCTGCAGCGATTCCGGGCCGCGATTGACGAGGTCTCCGCAAAACCACAGGGTATCGGCGGCAGGATCGAATCTGATTTTTTCGAGCAGTCGGCAGAGCTCGGTGTAGCAACCCTGGACGTCCCCTATCGCATAGATTGCCACCGATGCAAACGACTAGTGCAATACTCGCGGGGTCGACAGCACGAACTCATCGATTTCGGCATCAAAATGCGATCCATCGTCAGCCAGCATCTGATAACTGCCTTTCATCGTACCTACCGCGGTTTCGAGCATGGTGCCCGAGGTGTAAACAAACTGTTCCCCTGGCTTTAGCAGTGGTTGTTCGCCGACAACACCGTCGCCACGAACCTCCTGCACTTTCTGGTTGGAGTCGGTAATTACCCAGTGACGGGTTAACAGCTTGGCCGCCTGTTTACCCTTGTTCTGAATTGTTATGGTATAGGCAAAAACATAGTAATTCTGCTCGGGATTCGACTGATCCTCGATGTAGCGTGTTTCTACGTCGACCTCGATATTGTTTAAACCTGTTTCATTCATCAAATCTGGATTTCCCGTTGTTTTATGGGCGAATTATACCGCGACTGCCGCCTTGATGTGTTCGTGGTACTGGTAATCGGACAGCTCGAAATCCTCGTAACGAAAGGCGAACAGGTCATTCACCTCCGGATTCAACTTGATGGTCGGTAACGCGAACGGCTCGCGCTCGAGCTGCAGCCGCGCCTGTGGCAAATGATTGGTATACAGGTGAGCATCGCCCAGCGTATGCACGAATTCACCGGCCTCGAGACCGGTTACCTGCGCCACCATCATCAAGAGTAACGCGTAGGAAGCAATATTGAAGGGCACTCCCAGAAACACATCCGCGCTGCGTTGATAAAGCTGGCACGACAGGCGGCCGTCAGCGACATAAAACTGAAAGAAAGCGTGACAGGGCGGCAAGGCCATATTTTCGATTTCACCGACGTTCCAGGCACTGACGATCAGGCGGCGGGAATCCGGGCTGGTTCTTATCTGGTCGACCACCTGGCTTATCTGGTCGATCGTACTTCCGTCGGCGCCACGCCACGAGCGCCATTGCGCACCGTAAACCGGACCGAGGTTACCATTTTCGTCGGCCCATTCGTCCCAGATGCGGACATTGTTTTGCTTCAGGTAGGCGATGTTGGTGTCGCCCTGCAGGAACCACAGCAGCTCGTGAATGATCGAGTTCAGGTGCAGTTTTTTGGTGGTAATCAACGGAAAGCCCTGCGTCAGATCGAAGCGCATCTGGTGGCCGAATACGGACAGCGTCCCGGTTCCTGTGCGGTCAGTTTTCTCGCTGCCATGCTCGAGTACATGTCGCATCAGGTCAAGATATTGCCGCATTTTGGTTCCTTTTCGCCAGTGCCAACAGAATAAGGCCAACTATAATCATTGGCACCGATAATACAATGCCCCTGGTCAGCCAATCCGTATTCAGCAGGTAACCGATATGGGCATCCGGTAATCGAATCAGTTCGACCGCGCTGCGGGCCAGACCGTACAACAGCAGGAAATATCCCGAGATCGTCATCACCGGCCTGGACCGGGCCGACAACAACCACAGAACACCGAACAGCAGCAGACCCTCGAGCAACATTTCGTAGAGCTGCGTCGGGTGGCGTGGACTGAAGCACAGGGGCCCCGCAAAATCGACGTAGCGATCCGGCGGAAACTGCTCGCAGGACAGCTTCATCGCCCAGGGCACATTGCCGGGCGCACCCCAGAGTTCGGCGTTGATGAAATTGCCGAATCGTCCGGCGGCGAGCCCCAGCGGCACCAGTGGCGCAATAAAATCGGTCAACCCGAAAAAATAGCGGCAACCGATCTTGCGTTGAAAAATTGCCATTGCCACCAGAACACCGATAAAGCCACCGTGGAAGGACATGCCCCCTTCCCATATCCTGAACAGATACAGCGGATTGTGAAGAAAGCTGTCGAAATTATAAAAAATGACCGAACCGACTCGACCTCCGAGCACCGCTCCGATCGCCCCATAGAAAATCAGGTCGTCAACCTGTTCCGGCTTTACCGGTGTCCATTCGAGGCGCGCGCGGCGTTTGCCCAGCCACCAGGCGCTGGCAAAGGCCAGCAGGTACATCAGGCCGTACCAGTGCAGCTTGACCGGGCCCAGCGAAATCGCGACGGGATCAATTGATGGGAAAGCAATCATTGTGGAAATACCTGATTCAAACTCATGAGTATGCCTGATCAGGGTGTTATTATCGCACGGAAATCGAACCGAATGCAGACCCATGCCCAACGCCCTTGCACAGGAGTCAAGCCCTTATCTGCGCCAGCATGCCGACAACCCGGTTGACTGGCTGCCCTGGTCGCAGCAGGCGCTCGACCTGGCGCGTGAACAGAATAAACCGATCCTGCTTTCTATCGGGTATTCCGCCTGTCACTGGTGTCACGTCATGGCGCATGAATCCTTCGAGGACGAGGCCACGGCGGCGTTGATGAATCAGCATTTTATCAATATCAAGGTCGACCGCGAGGAACGTCCGGATATAGACCGCATCTACCAGACTGCACACCAGCTAATGCTGCGCCGGCCCGGCGGCTGGCCGCTGACAATGTTCCTCTCGCCCGGCGATCAACTGCCGTTTTTCGGCGGCACCTATTTTCCCGAAAAACCGAAGTACGGCATGATTGCGTTTAGCGACCTGCTGCAGCGAATTGCCGGGGTATTTCTCGACGAGCCCGAGAAGATACAGCAGCAGGGGCAAGCCATTCAACAGGCACTGATCGAGATCGAGCTGCGCGAAAATCAAAACCAGCATGGTGCCGATATCGGCGCGCTGGAGACCTTCGACACGCAGATGCTCGAGCTGCATGACTCGGAGTCTGGAGGCTTCGGGCGTGCGCCCAAGTTTCCGCAACCCGCGATCCTGCTGCAGGCACTCGGTCGCGCCTTCGTCAAAACAGCCGCGGATCCGGTTTACCAGGCAATCGACTTCACTTTGCAAAAAATAGCCCAGGGCGGAATCCAGGACCACCTCGGTGGCGGATTTTTTCGCTACTCGGTAGACGACAGGTGGATGATCCCGCATTTCGAAAAAATGCTGTATGACAACGGCCAGCTACTGCAGGTTTTTTCCGAGGCTTATCGACTGACCGGCGACGCGCTCTACCGTGACGCCGTCGACGGCATCGTCGACTGGCTGGAACGCGACATGCGAAGCACCGGCGGCGCGTTCCATGCCGCACTGGACGCCGATTCCGAGGGTGTCGAGGGTAAATACTACCTGTGGAGCCCGAATGAAATCGCCGAGATTATCGCTCGCGAGGCCTACCCGGCCTTCGCTTACCGCTTCGGGCTAGACCAGCCGGCTAACTTCGAGGGCAAATGGCATTTACATGCTTATCACGACCTGCCGCAGGTCATCCAAAAACTCGAACTCGACGCAGCAGCTTACGCTGGCGAGCATGAACTGCTGCGACAGCAGTTACTCGAGGTGCGCGCGGCACGCATCCCGCCTGGGCTCGACGATAAAGTGCTAACAAGCTGGAACGCGCTGGCGATCCGTGGGCTGGCAACCGCCGCACGCGTGTTTATGCGCGCGGATTACTTCGCGATCGCGAACCGCTGTTTGCAGGCACTGCGCGGCGAATGCTGGCACCAGGATCGCTTGTTGGCACTCGACAGTGGCTCGGGCAAGCATTTGCCGGGCTATCTCGATGACTACGCGCACCTGCTGCAGGCGACGCTCGATTGCCTGCAGTTCGAATGGGATAGCTCGACGCTCGCGTTCTCGATCAAACTCGCCGATCAATTGCTCGAACTATTTGCAGACGAAGTCCACGGCGGATTCTATTTTACCGCGGTCGATCACGAGCAGCTGATCCAGCGGCCGAAGTCATGGCAGGATGAAGCGATGCCATGCGGCAACGCGGTGGCGGCGCTGGCGCTGCATCGTCTCGGGCTGCTGACTGGCCGACGTGACTATACCCAGGGTGCCGAGCGGGCGCTGCAGTCGGTTGCCGATAACATCAACCATGCGCCCTTTCACGCTGCCAGCTTCCTCGCCCTGCTGAGCGAGGTCAACCGGCCGCCGCCGCTAATCATCGTGCGTGGCAGCGGTGACGATCTGCCGCAATGGCGCCAACGGTTACTGCCGCGCCTGAAGCCGGGGCAGTCTGCGTATTTCATTGCTGCCGGCACCGGTGGTTTGCCCGACGAGATTGCGCAAAAGTCGAGTGACGTTACCAGCGCCTGGATATGCGAGGGATTCAGCTGCCGCTTGCCGATCTGCGACATCGACGAATTGCTGTCGGAACTGGAACTCGAGGAACCGGGCAGCATCGATATAAACCGAAGCTCCACATAGGTCATTCCCGGGCGAGACTAGAACAACAGGACCAGTAACCAGACCGCAGCCGCCAGCGCTATCGCGATCGCAACCGCCGCCGAACCCATGTCCTTGGCGCGCCCCGAAAGTTCGTGCTGCTCTTCACCGAAGCGATCTACTACCGCTTCCAGCGCCGAGTTGAGAATTTCGATCAGCGGCAGCAGCAGCAGGCTGCCTACCAGCAGGGCCTTTTCGACGCCACCGTCCCCGAGGTACAGACCCAGAGGAATCATCACGAGACACAGCCAGACCTCCTGTCGAAACGCTTCCTCGCCGCGGTAAGCGGCACGCAGCCCCTGCCAGGAATAGCCAGTCGCCTTGATAATGCGGGAAATGCCTTTGTTACCGCTATATGCCAAGATGGCTCCCGCCCTGGTATTCAAAGCCGCGCTGCGGGACAGGACAGCGCCCGGCGTTACTCACCTCGAGAAACCAGGAATTATTCTTCGTCGGCGATCGCTTCCGAGTAGGCTTCGGCATCGAGCAGGTCTCCCACCTCTTCGGGATCTTCCATCGAAACCTTGTACATCCAGCCGTCGCCGTAGGGATCGTCGTTGATTTTATCGGGCGCGTTCTCGAGCTCTTCATTGACTTCGATGACTTCACCGCTAACCGGGGCATAAGTATCGGATGCAGCCTTAACCGATTCTATAACGCCAACCGAGTCGCCCGCGGCAACCGAGCTTCCCTGTTCGGGCAGCTCGACGTATACCAGGTCGCCCAGCAGCTCCTGTGCATGATCGGTTACGCCAACCGTCGCCACGCCGCCTTCAATAAGAACCCATTCGTGTGAAGATAAAAACTTCAGTTCTGATGGCACTTCGCTCATTATTGGTTACCCCCGTCGTTCAACATGGATTTCCCCTCGCGCACAAAGGGAAGTTTAACAATTTCAGCACTTAGCATTTTATTGCGCACCTCGACCTCCACCCGGCCCTCCGCCCCGGCCGGCAGGCGCGCCATGGCGATCGACCGCTGCAGGGTTGGCGAGTAGCTGCCCGAGGTGATTTCGCCCTCGCCCAGCGGGGTGACGACTTTCAAATGGTTACGCAAAACGCCCTTGTCTAATAATAACAGACCGACGAAACTTTGCTGAATTCCGGCGGCCTGTTGATCGAGCAGCGCCTGCTTACCGATGAAATCGCGCGCGTCGCCGAGGGCCACGGTCCAGGCCAGACCCGAGACCAGTGGCGTCGTGGTTTCATCCATATCGGCCCCGTATAGATTCATGCCCGCTTCCAGGCGCAGCGTATCGCGCGCACCGAGCCCGCAGGGCACAATCCCTGCCGCCAGCATGCGTTGCCACAGCTCCGGCATCTGCTCGGCCAGCATCATGATTTCGAACCCGTCTTCACCGGTATACCCGGTGCGAGCCACGAAACAGTCGTCGAACTCCGCGCCCTGAAAGCGAGCGAGTTGTCGCAGTCTTTCCTGCTGGTAGTCCTCGAACAGGCCGATCGCCTGGTCGCGCGCATTCGGACCCTGCACCGCCAGCAGGGCGACGTCGTCACGGAACTTGATTACGAGATCGGCATAGCCCTGTGCCTGCCGATCGAGCCATGCAAGATCCTTTTCGCGCGTGGCCGAATTGATGACGACGCGATAAAACCCGTCGCGCAGGTAATAGACGATCAGGTCGTCGATAACGCCGCCCTGTTGATTGAGCATACAGCTGTACAGCGCCTTCCCCGGAAGTTGCAACCTGCCGACGTCGTTAGCCAGCAGGTGCTGTAAATAAGCCCTGGCATCGGCACCACTGACATCGACCACGGTCATATGCGAGACGTCGAACATTCCGGCGTCACTGCGCACCGCTTCATGCTCGGCAATTTGCGAACCGTAGTTGATCGGCATATCCCAGCCGGCGAAATCGACAATCTTGGCGCCCGCGTCGAGATGACACTGGTAAAGCGGAGTCCTGTTTCCCATCGGTAGTTTACCTCTCGTACGGGATCGCACCCGTCAATCTCGAATATCGCAGAGAATAGAGCCAGTGAGGCTCGATTTAAAGCACTAATTGCAGGCCTGGCGCGTGAGTGTCAAATCCGTTCACCCGCAAGCCACTTTAGTAACGCCCCACCTGGTATCCGTTATAAAACTACCTAACTTAGATTCTGGATGGCTTGTTGCATCATGGCGCGCTTGAACCAGGGGGTTTCTTCGATGACTCTCATGCCCAGGTCGCGGATGCCAGTCAACGGTTTTTGTTCAAGTCCATAAATCCATTTGAGCCCGCTGAAGCTCGTCGTCGCCAGCCAGGTCTCGCTCTTGCGCTGCCGTTCATAACGACGCAATTGTCTTTGCGTTGCCAGGTGCGATTTGTCAGCCACCAGCCTGGCCAGCAGATCGACGTCGCTAAAGCCGAGATTCACTCCCTGCCCGGCCAGCGGATGCACACCGTGCGCGGCATCGCCGATCAGTAACACCCGTCCGCTGAGCCAACGCTCGCAACCGTGCCAGCCAAGCGGAAAACTCTGGCGTGCGCTGCAGCCGGTGACAGCACCCAGTTTGTATTCGAAGGCTGCTTCCAGCGCCCGACAGAATGCGTCGTCATCGGCCTCGGTGAGTTCCGCGGCGAAGGCATCGTCGCAGGACCATACGATCGAACTCTGGCCGTTGGCCAACGGCAGGAAAGCCAGCGGGCCGGTGCTTAAAAATCGCTGCCAGGCGGTGTGCCGGTGCGGCAGCTCGGTATCGACGTTGGCAACAATCGCGGTTTGCCGGTACTGCCCGCTGCGAGCCTCGATTCCGGCCAGGCCGCGCGTCGGCGAGTTGCGTCCGTCGGCCGCGAGCAGCAGATCGGCGCTCAGGCAGCGACCGGAGCCGAGCCGCAGCTCAACCCCCTGCGCGCTGTTGACCAGCAATTGCTCCACGCTGTCGGGCATAAACCATTCGATCCGCGGCTGTTGCCGGCAGGCTCGATACAGGGTTTGCTGCAACAGCCGATTTTCCACGATTGCGCCCAGATTATCGCGCGCCAGGTCGACCGCATCGAAAGCAATGCTGGCCGAGCCGTGCTGGTGCCAGATATGCATTTGTTCGTAGTAACAGACGCGTTCCTGATCCAGCTGCTGCCAGATTCCAGGTCGTTCGAGAATCTCACGCGAGCGCGGGCTGATTGCCGACACCCGCAAGTCATAAGCCGTATCGCTGGCGGTGTCGGCCGCCGGCGGCATCGCCTCGACCAGCGCCACCCTGAAACCATTACCCGCGAGCGCATGGGCGGCGCAGGCGCCGACCATGCCGGCGCCGGCAATGACGATGTCGAACTCTGGCGAATTCACCGGTGCCCCCGCAACAGCCGGTTGCCGCCGAAGGTCATGCCCATTCCGGCATACGCGGCCTGGGCCTTCAGCGGCGGCAGTACATCGAGCACGCCCAATCCGGCCGCGCGCAGCTGATCGAATAATGGCAGTTCATTCGAGAACAGTGTGACCAGGCCGTCCCCATAGCGAATCACCTGGCGTTGTTCACGCGAGCGCCCGGTTTCGTATTCATGCGCAATAGCCTCGATCGCCGCATCGTCGAACTGCGCCAGATCTCGATCCGCCAGCAGCTCGTAGAGCGCGGCTACATCGCGCAACGCCAGGTTGAAACTCTGACCGGCAACCGGGTGCAGAGCATTGGCCGCGTTACCGATCAACAGACACCGCCCCTGCTGCAGTGCATCGGCACGTGTGCGCTGAATCGGTAACGAGAACCGATCCCCGGCGCGTTCGACCAGACCCAGCCGATGACCGAAAAAATCCTGCAATTGCGCGCAGAATTCCGACTCGTCGAGCGCGTAAATCTCGGCAGCCCGCTCCAGCGAGAGCGTCCATACGCAGGCATATTTCTTGCCGCCCAGCGGCAGCATCGCCAACGGACCCTGGGTGGTGAAGCGTTCATAGGCGGTATCCGGCTTAGGTTTGCTGACTTCGACATTGCAGATGACCACGGCCTGGTCATAGTCGATGACCCGATGCCCGATGCCGAGCGCGTCGCGAGTCTGTGAGCGAGCCCCGTCGGCAATCAGGGCCAGGCCCGTTTCAAGCCGTTCTAACCGATCGTTCCTGCGGTATCCGATCTCGACGCTGGTCGCCTGCGCAATCGACTCGAAGGCGGCCCTGTCCTCGAGCTCGATATTCTCGGAGGTCTCGACTGCCTCCAGCAGAATCCGGCTAAGGGCATTGTTTTCAATCACGTAACCGAGCGCGTCGAGCTCGTAATCGTCGGCCCTGAGTCGGGTTACGCCCCAGCGCCCGCGCGAAGATACATGTATGTTGCGGATTGGCGCGGCGCTTGCTTCGACCTGTGGCGATATGCCGAGCGCTCTGAAGATTTGCATGCTGCTGGCGGCGAGCGCAATCGAACGCGAGTTCAAACCACCGGGCTGGGGCTGGCCCAGATCGGCGGCCTCGATGATGCTGACGCGTCGCGCCGGGTGTTGCAGTATCAGAGCCGCGCACAAGCCGACCAGGCCACCGCCGATAATCGTGATATCGCGCATCTCTTGCTTCATCGATGCGCACTAACTCGCCATCAGGGCTTCGATTTCGCTGGCCTTGCGCGGCAGGCCATCGGTCAGAATTTCGTAGCCCTGGCGAGTGACGAGCACGTCGTCCTCGATCCGAATGCCGATATCCCACCACTTGCGATGTACACCGCGGGTTTTCGCCGGAATGTATATGCCGGGCTCGATCGTCATTACCATGCCGGGTTCGAGCAGGCGCCACTGGTCGCCAACCTTGTAATCGCCGACGTCGTGCACATCGAGCCCCAGCCAGTGGCCGGTGCGATGCATGTAGAACTTGCGATAGGCCTGTTCCTTGATCAACTTCGACACGCTGCCCTTGAGTAATTTCAGCTCCACCAGACCCCTGGTGATTACGCGCACCGCGGCATTGTGCGGATCGTTCCAGTGGTTGCCGGGCTTGACCTTTTTGACCGCGGCGGTATGCGCGGCGAGTACGATATCGTAGAGTTCCCGCTGTGCCTTCGAATACTTACCGTTGATCGGAAAGGTGCGGGTAATATCGGAGGCGTAGCCTTCGACCTCACAACCGGCATCGATCAACAGCAGGTCGCCATCCTGCAGCGGGTCGGTGTTTTCGGTGTAATGCAGAATACAGCCGTTGGCACCGCCGCCAACAATCGACGAGTAAGCGTGACTGGCGTTGTGGCTACGGTACTCGTGGTCGAACTCGGCTTCAATCTGGTATTCATGCTTGCCAGGCGCACAGAGCTTCATCGCGCGCTTGTGCGCGCGCACGTTGATCGTCGCCGCCTTGCGCATCAGGCGCAGTTCTTCACGGCTCTTGAACAACCGCATGTCGTGCAGGATGTAGTCCAGCGATACGAACTCTGACGGCACGTGGAGTCCGGCGCGTGACTGTGCCTTGATGTGGTTGACCCAGCCGATCAGGCGCTTGTCGAATTCCGCAGAACCGCCCATGGTGTAATAAATACTGTCGGTGCCCTCGAGCAAACCCGGCAGGATGTCGTCGATATCGTCAATCGGGAAAGAGTCGTCGGCGCCATAAATTTCGACCGCGCCTTCCTGACCGGCACGGCGACCGTTCCAGGTTTCCTGCTCCGGGTTTTTCTCGCGGCAGAACAGGATGTATTCGCCATGCTTGCGGCCCGGAATAAGCACCATCACCGCCTCGGGCTCGTTGAAACCGGTCAGGTATAGGAAATCGCTGTCCTGGCGAAACGGGAAGTGGGCATCGCGATTGCGGATGATTTCGGAGGCCGACGGCAGAATCGCGATCGTGTTCTTGCCCATCATCTTCATCAACTGATGCCGGCGGCGTTTGAATTCGGCAGGTTTCATATAACTCCAGGTATGCAGGGCGACGGTTTACTTGTTCCATTCTGGAAACAACCAACCTGTCCACGCAATTGCTTCAATGCACGGTCAACTCAGGTTTCAACGGATTTACGGTCTCGTGCAACAGCAGCGCCGACATACGCACATGCTCGACAATTTCCGCAAACTGCAGCTCTGATTCTTCACTGCTTTCCTCGTCATGGCGGAGCTTACTAATTTCGAGCAGATCTGACAAACACTCGCGCGCCTCGGCATCCAGCCTGTCATCGCTGGCGATGCCCACGACGCCGACACCATACAAAAATCCCTGGCACCAGCCGGCCAAACCGAGCAGACGCAGGCCGAAATCCTCGCTCTCGTCGGGCAACAACAGCTGCAGTCCGAGCTCTTCGTCGTTCAATTGCTCGCGCGTCAGTTGATAGAGTTCCTCGAGCACGCCGAGCTGCTCCGCGGCCAGCACGTTGCCCTGGTCGGGCAAGTCTTCCAGCGTGTGGCTCAGCCAGGTTGCGAATACCGCATTATCCAGCAGCAGCGCACACAGGGTACCGTGGGACTCGGCCGCATCGGCGGTCGCGCCCAGGCCCTCCAGTGCTATTTGTACCCGGTCAAAATCGAGCATTGTAGAAAACTCGCAGATTCGTATAATTTTTGCATTCTAGCACTGGCACCCTGCGGCAAAAAGCAACTGCATGTTGACCTGCGCGACTTAAGGCCCGATGATTGCACTATGACCTCAGATAAAAACGTATACACGGAAGACGACCTCAGACAGCTCGAGCTACGTATCGACGAGCTGATCAATACCGTCGGCTCTCTAAAAGACGAAAATACCAGCCTTAGACAGCAAAAAGACAAGCTGGTTACCGAACGTTCTCAACTGATCGAAAAGACCGAACTGGCGCGTAGCCGGGTTGAGGCGATGATTTCTAGACTGCGATCACTCGAACTAGGCTCATGACAGACCCCCAACCGATCAATATTTCCATACTCGACAAGGACTACAAGGTCGCCTGTCCGCCCGGCGAGCAATCGGCGCTGCTGGAATCCGCCAAGTTCCTCGACAGCAAGATGCGCGAAGTGCGCGATTCCGGTCACGTCCTGGGCTCGGAGCGAATCGCGGTCATCACCGCGCTCAATATGGCCAACGACCTGCTCAGGACCAGCAATGTCGACAAGGAACTCGGCCAGGAGCTGCCGCCTCGCCTGAAGGACCTGGAGCACAAGATTTCCCGCGTACTCGAGCAGGCAAAACAGCTCGAAATCTGATAGTCATCCAGGCTATTAGAATTTTATATTTTACTTTTCACCAGTTTCGGGCCATAGTCATCTCATACTGACTACGGTGTTCGTTAGCATTCATCATAATCCTTGAGCCTATTTATCAATCTCGGGGACTTTCGTGTAACACTGGTGTGCATGCCTGACGAGTCAGGAAGCCTGATGGGTTGCCAATAACCCCACCTGAACCTTTGGTTCAAGGTTGATAGATTTGCGACGGCACCGTGGTTGGTATCCTCTCCTCGAACTTCTTCGTTGTAATCCGGGTACTTAAAACGACTTGATGGCAAGCCGCATTAAGCGTCGGCTGCTACCGCAGGAACAGTTCGTAGGCCTCGTTGCCGGTCTCGTCCCAATAGGGGATCTTGAGGCTCTTGAGGAATACGTTAAAAGCCCGGAGGTCTCCACGATCGACCTGGAAGCCCATCAGGATACGGCCAAAATTGGAGCCATGATTACGGTAATGGAACAGGCTGATGTTCCAACGGTTACCCACCTTCATCAAAAAATCTAATAAGGCACCCGGCTTTTCAGGAAACTGGAAGCGATAAAGGTGCTCGTTGCTCACGCTGCTACCAGGATGCCCACCGATCATATAGCGGGTATGCAGCTTGGCGACCTCGTTGCCGGTCATGTCGACGACCCGGTAACCTTTTCCCTGCAACCTGGCAATAAGCTTGTTTTTTTCGTCGATACCGTGGGTCAACTGAACGCCGGCAAAAACGCGGGCAACCCTGGCATCGGAATAACGATAATTAAACTCGGTAATCGAGCGATGGCCAATCAACTGGCACAGGCGTTTGAAACTGCCCGGCCGTTCCGGAATCTCGACCGCGAGTAACGCCTCGCGATCCTCACCGAGCTCGGCGCGTTCCGACACGTGTCGCAAGCGATCGAAATTCATGTTGGCGCCACAGTTTATCGCGACATAGGTCTCGCCCTGGCGACCCTCGGTTTCGATATATTTCTTCATGCCGGCGAGCGATAAGGCTCCCGCAGGCTCGCAGATAGCGCGGGTATCTTCGTAAGTATCCTTGATGGCCGCACATATCTGGTCGGTGGAGACCAGGATCACGTCGTCGACCAGGTCCTTGATCATGGAAAAAGTTTTCTTACCGACCTGTTTGACCGCCACGCCATCGGCAAAAATGCCAACCTCCTTCAGGATCACTCGCCTGCCCGCCTTGCGCGCCTCGTAAAAACAGGCCGCGTCATCAGGCTCGACGCCGATAATTCTGGTTTCGGGTTTGACCGCTTTCATGAAACCGGCGATACCCGCGATCAGCCCGCCGCCGCCGACCGCCACAAAAATTGCGTCGATCTTGCCCGGGTGCTGGCGTATTAGCTCGTGGGCAATCGTGCCCTGGCCAGCCATGACGTCAAAATCGTCGAACGGATGAATGAACGCCAGCTTCTCTTTTTTTGCCAGCTTGAGACAGTAGTCCTTGGCGGCATCGAAGTTCTCGCCATACAAAACCGCCTTGGCGCCGTAAGCCCGAACCGCAGACACCTTGATGTCGGGAGTCGTGGTCGGCATGACGATAGTCGCCTTCAGATGGAGTTTGCTGGCGGCAAGCGCCACGCCTTGCGCATGATTACCCGCCGAGGCGGTGATAACGCCTTTGAGCCCCGGATTGGCCTGCAGCTCCTGGTAAATCTTGTTGAAGGCGCCCCTGCATTTGAATGAAAACACCGGCTGCAAGTCTTCGCGCTTGAGAAAAACCTTGCTGTCATAACGCGCCGATATTTTCGGCATGAAATCCAGCGGCGTCTCGCGGGCCACGTCGTATACCCTGGCGGTCAATATTTTCTCTAGAAATTTTTCTTTACGCATAGCCCGTTAATTCGGTTAGTTGTGATTTTGCCCCAAGCAAAACAGCGCAATCTCTTGCGCTGCTTGCTGCTGATTATCATAATTGATCGTACGCGAAGCAACAGGTAAATCAATGAACCCCGAAGATAAGAAGCGAATCGCCGCCGAGGCCGCCGTCGATCACGTCAAACCCGATTCGATAATCGGCGTTGGTACGGGTTCGACCGTCAACCATTTCATCGATTTGCTTGCCGCAAAAATGGCAACCCAGGTCAAGGCCGCGGTCTCGAGCTCCGAGGCCTCCAGCGAGCGCCTGCGCGGGCACGGCATCAAGGTTGTCGATCTAAACGAGGTCGGCAAACTCGACCTGTACGTCGACGGTGCGGATGAATCGAACGCGCAATTACATCTGATCAAGGGCGGTGGCGGCGCGTTGACGCGTGAAAAAATCGTCGCAGCGGCCAGCCGGGAGTTCGTCTGCATTGCCGACGACAGCAAACTGGTGGACGTGCTGGGCGCGTTCCCGCTGCCGGTGGAGGTTATTCCGATGGCGCGCGAACTGGTCGCCGACGCGCTGCGCGCGCTGGGCGGCGAACCGCGCCTGCGCAACGGCACGATTACCGACAACGGCAACCAGATCCTGGATCTGCACGGGCTCGCCATCAGCGATGCGCCCGATCTCGAAACCCGTATCAACCAGATTACCGGCGTGGTCAGCAACGGCCTGTTCGCCCACCGCCCGGCGGACGTACTGATTCTAGGCACCGATAAGGGCGTCGTGCGTTATACCCGAGATTCAGATTGATTTGGTATCCCGGGTCGCTTCGAGGGGGTCAGAGCAAAAATGACTGTTCGAAATTTGAGAAGGCTGGGGTCAGACCAAAAATATCATGGACACTTTTCTCCCCGACTCGATATTGACGATATTTTTGCTCTGACCCCCTCGAAGCGACCTGGAACAAAAAAAGCCCGCAGAAGCGGGCTTTTCTAATCTAGATCGATCTGGGCGTCGCGAGCGCCGAGAGTGCAAGGCATTTTTATCGGCGAAGGCGTGAGCGTACTAAAAGTACGCGATCGTCTCGCCGAGAAAAATAACGCCGCAATCGCAAGCGAAGCAGCCCAGATCAGCGCTTGGAGAACTGGACTCCGCGGCGGGCCTTACGCAACCCAACCTTCTTACGCTCGACTTCACGCGCGTCACGGGTAACGAAGCCTTCCTTACGCAGCGCCTCGCGGAAAGTCTCGTCGTACTGCAGCAGCGCACGGGTGATGCCGAGACGAATCGCACCGGCCTGACCGCTGGGGCCACCACCGGAAACGTTGACATTGATGTCGAACTTATCAATCAAATCCACGGTTTGCAGCGGTTGACGCACGACCATGCGCGAGGTTTCGCGGCCAAAGTACTGGTCGATACCGCGGTTGTTGATGGTGATGGCACCGTTGCCGGATTTCAGATAAACCCTTGCCGACGAACTCTTGCGACGACCGGTACCGTAATATTGTTCTGCTGCCATGATTTGACCTGTTAGATTTCGAGGGGTTGGGGCTGTTGCGCCGAGTGGTTGTGGGCGTCGCCCGCGTATACCTTCAGTTTCTTGAACATCGCGCGGCCCAACGCATTCTTGGGCAGCATGCCCTTCACCGAATGCTGGATAATGCGTTCGGGATGCTCCTGGCGCAGCTTCGACAGGTTGGTAGACTTAAGGCTACCGATGTACCCGGTATGATGGTGGTACATCTTGTCGTTTTCCTTGTTGCCGGTAACGCGAATTTTTTCAGCATTGATCACGATGATGTAATCACCGGTATCGACATGGGGCGTGTATTCGGGCTTGTGCTTGCCGCGTAAACGACGCGCGACTTCGGTCGACAGGCGACCGAGCACTTTGTCGGTGGCATCGATGACGTACCAGTCGCGTTTTACCGATTCAGATTTTGCGCTGAAGGTTTTCATAATAATTCCTGCTTACAGCCGATTAAGGCCTTGACTTCTGTAACAAAGGGCGCGAATACTAACGGATAAATCGGTGCTTTACAAGCCGTAAAACCCTGTTTTCCGGGGATATTCCGCGGCTTGGAATAATAGCCCGACTTAATCGATAATACGCCTTCTGAAACCATTTTCTCAGCACCTTTTTCGAGGTACCTCGATGCGAAAATTAAGCCTTACCGACCGGCTACTCGACGAACTTCAGCACGGCCTCAGCACCTGCCATCTGCGCCCGGCGGCGGCCGAGCGACCCTACCCGGCTGACGCGGCCGAGCAAGCGGAACTATCGGAACAGGAACGTGCGCATATCGCCGGATTGATGCGGGTCAATAACGCCGGTGAAGTTGCCGCGCAAGGGCTTTATCGCGGCCAGGCGCTAACCGCTCGCAAACAGGCGCTAAGCGAAGCGATGAACCACGCCGCGCAAGAAGAGAACGAGCATCTGAACTGGTGCCAACGCCGACTGGGTGAACTCAATCAACCACGCAGTCTGCTCGACGGCGTCTGGTACTGGGGTTCATTCACGATCGGCGCGCTCGCGGGCGCGGCCGGTGATAAGTGGAGCCTCGGATTCGTCAAGGAAACCGAACAACAGGTCTGTGGCCATCTCGACCGACATCTCGAATCGCTGCCGCAACAGGATCGACGCAGCCGCGCAATCATCGAGGCGATGCGCGCGGACGAACTGCAACACGCCGAAAGCGCGGCGCAGGCCGGTGCCGCCGAACTGCCGCAACCGGTCAAACAGGCGATGACGCTGGTCAGTAAAATCATGACTTTCACCGCCTACCGGATCTAGCTCGTATCCGCTAGCCTCCGGGGCTAACCTGAAGTCTAAGGTTCGCGAATCTCGAAGTCGTGGGTGATTTCGGCCACCTTCCCCAGCATGCGCGAGGCCGAACAGTACTTGTCGGCGGATAGTTCGACTGCCCTCGCGACCCTGCCCGGGTCCAGGTCTTTGCCGCTGACTATGAAATGCACGTGGATCTTGGTAAAAACCTTGGGAATATCGGTGGCGCGTTCGGCTTCGATCTCGACCTCGCAATCGGTGATTTGCTGGCGTGATTTGTGCAGAATCGACACCACGTCGAACGCGGTACAGCCGCCCAGCCCCAGCAGCAGCATTTCCATCGGCCGTATGCCGAGATCACGACCGCCGGCCTCGGGCGCGCCGTCCATCACCACCGAGTGACCACTGCCGGATTCACCCACGAAAGACATGTGGTCGAGCCACTTTACCCTGCACTTCATTGATAAAACCTATTGCTGTTGAATTTAAATTTTTGTGCTATGTTTTAACTCTAGTTGGATCAGATAATTTAGAGATGTCAGTTAACCCGATCACAAAAGTCATACCGCGCCAGAATCCCGCGCTGGATAATTTCCTGCATCACTGCCACGCCAAGAAATACGCGGCACGCAGCACCATTATTCATGCCGGGGACGAGTCGGAGACGCTGTACTATATCATCGACGGTTCGGTCAGCGTAGTTATCGAAGACGAGGACTGTAACGAAATTGTGCTCGCCTACCTGAATCCCGGAGATTTCTTTGGCGAAATGGGCCTGTTCGAAGAAGATACCAGGCGCAGCGCCTGGGTAATTACCCGCACCGCCTGCGAAGTCGCCGAAATTCACTATAACCAGTTCATGCAACTGGCCCGGGAGACTCCCGAAATCCTGTTCCAGTTATCTTCCCAGCTGGCAAGCCGTCTGCGCAATACCAGCCGCAAAGTCAGTAACCTCGCGTTTATGGATGTCACCGGTCGCGTCGCGCGCACTTTGCTCGACCTGGCGCGCGAGCCGGACGCGATCACCCACCCGGACGGCATGCAAATCAAGATTACGCGTCAGGAGATCGCCAAGATCGTCGGCTGCTCACGCGAAATGGCTGGCCGCGTCATGAAGACGCTCGAAGAAGACGGGCTGATTTCCGCGCACGGTAAAACCATCGTCGTTTTCGGCACACGCTAAAACTGCCATCCCGCGGCCAGGCCACAGGATGACGCTCAATCACTGAATAAAGCTCTAAGTCCCTGCCCGGGATCGAGTTTACGCATGAAGGCCTCGCCGACGAGGAAAGCATGCACGCCGTGCTGGCGCATCTGCGCAACGTCATCCCGGCTGTGAATCCCGCTTTCGGTCACCACCAGGCAATTTTCGGGGATCGCATCGAGCATATCGATCGTGGTATCGAGGCTGGTGTCGAAAGTACGCAAGTCGCGGTTGTTGATACCGATCAACGCCAGGTCGAGTCGCAGCGCCCGCTCGAGCTCATCGCGATCGTGCACCTCTACCAGTACATCCATGCCCAGCGAGCAAGCCATCGAATGTAAATCCGCCAGCGCGGCATCCTCGAGCGCGGCGACGATCAGCAGGATGCAGTCGGCACCGATGGCGCGCGATTCGACAACCTGGTAGGGATCGACGATGAAATCCTTGCGTATGACCGGTAATTCGCAGGCGGCACGCGCCGCTACCAGGAAATCCTCGTGGCCCTGGAAAAAATCCCGGTCGGTGAGCACCGACAGGCAACTCGCACCGCCCGCCTGGTAGGACCTGGCGATTTCGACGGCGTCGAAGTTTTCGCGAATCACACCCTTGCTCGGCGAGGCTTTCTTGATTTCGGCGATGACCGCGGACTGGCCTCGAGCGACACGCGACTGCAGCGCCGCCACGAAACCTCGCGGGGCCGATGCCCGCTCGGCCTGCTGCTGCAGGCTGGCCACGGATTGCTGCTGTTGACGCGCCTCGATTTCCTGGTGCTTGCGCGCCAGGATCTTGTTCAGGATATCCGGTCGCGATGCTCCCATCAGGCGTTGGTCTCGGTCACCAGGTTTTGCAGTACCTCGGCCGCCCTGCCGCTGCTGATCGCGACCTGCGCGGCCTCGATCCCCGCCGCCAGCGAATCCGCGCATCCTGCCACGTAAATGGCGGCACCGGCATTGAGGCAGACGATATCGCGCGCCGGTCCGGGATTGTCCGCGAACACGCCACGAATCATCGCCAGGCTTTCCTCGGCGGAACCGACTCGCAGCTCGTCCAGGGAAGCGGTTTGCATGCCGAAATCGGCTGGGGTCACGGTGTAGCTGCGGACCTCGCCGGCCTTCAGTTCGGCCACCCGCGTCGGCGCCGATATACTGATTTCATCCATGCCGTCCTCCGCGTGCACGACCATGACATGCCTGCTGCCCAGCTGTTTCAGCACGTTGGCCATCAGCTCGACCAGGTCGGCGTGGAATACACCAATGACCTGGTTCGGCGCGCCGGCCGGATTGGTCAACGGCCCGAGCACGTTGAACACGGTGCGCACCGCCAGTTCCTTGCGTGCACCGATGGCATGTTTCATCGCGCCGTGATGCGCCGGTGCGAACATGAACCCAACGCCAACACTGTTTATGCATGCGGCTACTTTTTCCGGGGGTATATCGAGCTTGACGCCGGCGGCCTCGAGCACGTCGGCGCTGCCGGACTTGCTGGTCATGGAGCGATTGCCGTGTTTCGCTACCCTCGCACCCGCCGCGGCCGCCACCAGTGCGCTCGCGGTCGAAATATTGAAACTGCCCGACGAATCGCCGCCGGTGCCGGCCGTGTCGACCAGGCGATCGGTATCGACCTCGACCCGGGTCGCCAACTCGCGCATGACTTTCGCGGCGGCGGAAATCTCATCGACGGTCTCGCCCTTCATGTGCAGGCCCACCAGGAAACCACCGATCTGCGAAGCGGTGCACTCGCCGGTCATGATTTGCCTCATCACCGAGGTCATGTCGTCGCCACTCAGATCCTGTCGGGCGATCATCGATTTGATTGCTGTCTGGATATCCACCGCTCCCCCTATGTGATGTCCTGTTCAAGAAAATTGCGTAACAGGGCGTGGCCATTATCGGTCAGAATCGACTCCGGGTGAAACTGCACCCCCTCGATCTGCATTTCCCTGTGCCGCACACCCATTATTTCGTCGATCCCGCCGTCGTCATCCTCGGTCCAGGCGGTGACTTCGAGACAGTCCGGAACCGAGTCCCGGTCGATCACCAGCGAGTGGTAGCGGGTTGCGATAAAAGGGCTTTCCAGCCCCGCAAAAACTCCGACGCCGTTATGAAACACGGGTGAAGTTTTACCGTGCATGATTTTGCGCGCATGCACAATTTCACCACCGAACACCTGGCCGATACTCTGATGCCCCAGGCACACGCCCAGGATCGGCTTTTTACCGGCAAGCGTTTCGATCGCGGCCATCGATATGCCGGCCTCGTTCGGGGTACAGGGACCCGGTGAAACCATGACGTGGCTGGCATCGGTCGCCGCTACCCGGTCGATGCCGATCTGATCGTTGCGCACCACTTCGACTTCAGCCTCGAGTTCTCCCAGGTATTGCACCAGGTTGTAAGTGAAAGAGTCGTAGTTATCGATCATCAGGACTTTCATGACTACGCCTCCCCATCGTCATCGGCGCAGGGGTCACGCGACGGCAGGCCGGCCTCGGCCATCGCCACCGCGCGGAAGATCGCACGCCCCTTGTTCATGGTTTCCGCCCATTCATTCTGCGGCACCGAATCATAAACGATTCCTGCGCCGGCCTGTATGTAGAGCTGCTCATCCTTGATCACCGCGGTACGAATCGCAATCGCGGTGTCCATGTTGCCACTCCACGAGATATAGCCGACCGCACCGGAATAAATGCCGCGCTTGACCGGCTCCAGCTCGTCGATGATCTCCATCGCCCTGATTTTGGGCGCGCCCGATACCGTGCCGGCCGGGAAGGTAGCGCGCAACACGTCGAATGCCGACATGTCGGGCTTGATCCGGCCCTCGACATTGGAAACGATATGCATCACGTGGGAATAATGCTCGACGATCATTTTTTCGGTCAGGCGCACGCTGCCGACCTGGCTCACCCGACCGGCATCGTTGCGACCGAGGTCGATCAGCATCAGATGCTCGGCCAGCTCTTTCGGGTCGCTGAGCAGCTCCTGCTCCAGCGCCAGGTCTTCGGCGGGCGACTTGCCGCGCGGCCGGGTGCCGGCGATCGGTCGTACCGTCACCGCCTCGTCCTCGAGCCGCACCAGGATTTCGGGTGACGAACCAACCACGTGATGGTCGCCGAGGTTTAGATAATAGAGGTACGGCGACGGGTTGAGACTGCGCAGCGCGCGGTAGAGATTGACCGGTGACGCGCGGTACGGAATCGACAGTCGCTGCGACAACACGATCTGCATCGCATCGCCGTCGATAATGTACTGGCGCGCCTTGTCCACCGCTGACTCGAAACCCTCCTGGGTAAACTCGGAAGTGAAGTCATGTTCACTGACGGCCTGCTCCGACACGCTCGGATTATCCTCCAGCCGCACCGCCTTGAGCCTGGCCTCGAGCTCGCCAAGCTGGCGCTGACCCTGTTCCCAGGCGTCCTGCTCCGACGGATCGACGTGCACGATCAAAAACATTCGCGAAGACAGGTTATCGAACACCACCAGCCGGTCGCTGAGCATCAACAGGATATCGGGTGTCTCGTGCTTGTCGGGATTGGGGCAGACCGCCAGCTTTGGCTCGATATAGCGAATCGTATCGTAACCGAAATAACCCACCAGTCCGCCATGAAACTTGGGCAGGCACTCGGCTTCGGCAACCCGGAAAGAATTCAGGTATTCCTCGATGAACTTCAGCGGGTCATCGGTTTCCCGTTCGCTGACGACGTGGTCATCGACCTCGATCATGACGCGCCTGCCGAGCACCTTGATGCGAGTGTTGCAGGCCATACCGATGATCGAATAGCGCCCCCATTTCTCGCCACCCTGTACCGATTCGAACAGGTAGCTGTAGGGCTCGTCGGCGAGCTTCAGGTATGCGCTTAGCGGGGTATCGAGATCGGCGAAGATTTCGCGCACCAGCGGGATGCGGTTGTAATCACGCCTGATTTGATTGAATTGCTTGAGGTTCATGAGTGACTCTTAAACGGTGAACAGAAAACGGATACAGGGAACAACGGCTCGCGATCACCATCGCCAGCTTTGGATACCCTCGATTTTCTGTAAACGTTCTTGAGTCATCTCGAATAACTATAACAGTCAGGCTGCAGAATCTATCACAGCATTCCGGGCATGGCCACGACTAATTACCCGCGATTAGATCGAGGCGGCCCGCTCCAGTTCAACGCGCATTTGCCGCAGAATGCTGTCATAGCGGTGCGGATCGTCGTCCCCGGCGCAACCGAATATGCCGGAACCCGAAACGAAGGTATCGGCACCGGCGGCTGCAATCTCCGCGATATTGTCGACCTTGACGCCACCGTCGATTTCGAGCCGGATGTCGAAGCCGGACTCGTCGATGATGCGCCGCGCCGCTCGCAGCTTGTCGAGCGTTGCCGGGATAAAACTCTGCCCGCCGAAACCCGGGTTGACCGACATCAGCAGCACCATGTCGACCTTGTCGAGCACGTGTTCGAGATAACTCAGCGGCGTTGCGGGATTGAATACGAGGCCCGAACGACAGCCGCTGTCGCGAATCAGCGACAGGCTGCGGTCGATGTGTTCCGAGGCCTCGGGATGGAAGGTAATGTAACTCGCGCCGGCGCTGGCAAAATCGGGGATGATACGATCCACCGGCTTGACCATCAGGTGCACGTCGATCGGCGCCTCGACGCCATGCTTGCGCAGGGCCTCGCACACCAGCGGGCCGATAGTCAGGTTGGGCACGTAATGGTTATCCATGACGTCGAAATGCACGATATCTGCGCCCGCGGCGAGCACGTTATCGACTTCTTCGCCGAGCCGCGCAAAGTCGGCGGACAGGATCGACGGGGCTATCTGGTAATCTGGCATGGCATTTCCTGGGTTCGAGTGGCGGCAATTTACACCATATCGCCCCCGATTTCAGCCTGGTCAAAATGGATAATCGACACTAGCCCTGTTGCGCCCGATCCACGCCCGGCTGTTACACTTGGGCCGCTTCTGTGAAAAAGTCTCGATCGATGTCAGCCGAAAAAGAGTTACGCCAGGAAATCGCCGCCTTACAGCACGAATTGCGGCGCGTGCGTGACGCGCTGGAGCGCGGTTCCTCGCATGAGCTAGAACACCGTGCCCGGCAGCTGCGCGCTAACATCGAGCTGTGCGAGCGCGATCTCGAACGCGCTAAGCGCGAGGCTCGATCAGGCGACGGATAACGTCACTCATGTGCTCGACATGCGAGCCTTCCCAGTAAACCTTGTGGCAGCCCGAGCAGCGATAAAACTCGCGGTAGTAGCGGCGCGTCAGCGGCTCCAGGCTGGACCAGACCTGCTCCCGCTCGACGCTTTCGATTTTTCCGTTGCAGACCAGGCAACGTCGCAGGGGCTCTACCTGCGATAACAGGTCGAGTCGCTGCATAACCTCCACCAGCTGGGTATCGGGATCATCCGAACGCACCCAGTAACCGTGCGTGACAGCCTTGCGCAACAGCAGGCGCCGATCGCGTGTCAGTATGATTCGTTGCTCGCGAGCGGCGAGATCGACAATTTCGGCATCTTGCAGAGAATTGCTGTAAGCGGTGTCGAATCCCAGCATGCGCAGACGCCGTGCGAGCTTGCCGAGGTTAACGTCGACCATAAATCGGGTAACGCGCAGGGGTCGGGCGCGCAGGTGCTGCAGCGGTGAGATATCGAGGCTCTCGAATACCGGGTACACGGCGACCCGATCGCCGTTTTCCAGCCGGTAATCGAAGCCCACCGACTCGCTGTTGACCACGATCAAATCGATTTCGCTATGCGGCACGCCGAGCCTTTCGATCGGATCCTTGATCGCGGGCCGGCCATCGAATCGATACTCGATGGTTTTTTTATGACGGCCGGGTTCGAGGAAATCGTTGAGCTCCTCGTAAAAACGGAAATTGGCGACGTAGGGTTTCACGCTTATAATCGGTTTCCTGAATGCTAAGGATACAGGCAATAGTATTAACGATGTCTGGATTTGTCTTTTATCGTAACCTCATCCTGTCGGCCGTGGGTGCCTTGCTGGCCACGGCCAGTTTTATCCAGGTGCCAGGCAGCGCTGTCGCTGGCGACAGTTACCAGGTGCAGCGCAAAAACATGATACGCCTGATCGAATCCGACGTGCGTGCTACCAGCGCCTACCTGAAACGCGCGGCGCTCGACGAGCGCGTGCTCGACGTGATGAACCGGGTGCCGCGGCATGAATTCGTGCCAGCCGACGTGGTCGACCAGGCTTACCGTAATCGTCCGTTACCCATCGGCCATGGTCAAACCATTTCCCAGCCGTACATAGTTGCCATCATGACCGATCTGCTGGAACTCGAGCCGGGACAAAAAGTGCTCGAAATCGGTACCGGATCCGGCTACCAGGCGGCGATACTGGCCGCCCTCGACACCCGCGTCTGGAGCATCGAGATCATCGAAGCGCTCGGACAACGGGCCCAGGCCTTGCTGCAACGCCTCGGCTATGAGAACGTCGAAACGCGCATCGGCGATGGCTATTACGGCTGGAACGAGCAGGCGCCCTTCGATGCAATCATCGTAACCGCTGCCGCGAGCCATATTCCACCGCCCCTGGTTAAACAGCTTGCCGTCGGTGGCAAAATGATCATTCCTGTCGGCAGCCGGTTTTCGACCCAGGAATTGATTCTGATCACGCGCATCAACCAGGAGGAAGTGGTCACGCGCCAGGTCCTGCCGGTCAGATTCGTGCCGCTCACCGGCAGCCACTAGTCCGCGCGTGAATCCAGCCTCGCAGCCCCGGATTGCCATTGCCCTGATATCCGCGGCGGTACTGGCCTACGAAGTCCTGCTGATGGCGCTGTTTTCGCTGATCCAGTGGCACCACTTTGCCTACCTGGTTGTCAGCATCGCACTGCTGGGTTTTGGCGTTAGCGGCAGCCTGCTGGTATTTGCAGCCCCGCGCCTGGCCGGTCATTTTCGCATTTTTGCGACCAGCCAGGCCGGCCTGTTTGCGCTCACCGCAATGCTCGGCTTCGGATTGGCGCAGCGTATTTCCTTCAATCCCGAAGAACTCGTCTGGGATCCTCATCACTGGTTACGCCTGGCGCTCGTAATCCTGTTACTGACCCTGCCGTTTTTTTTCGCCGCCAACCTGATCGGCATGGCGCTGATCGAATTTCGCAGCCGGCTGGCGCGTATCTACGCCGCCGACCTGCTGGGTGCCGGGATCGGTGCGCTCGGCATCATCGGCATCCTTTTCCTGACGTCCCCGTGGCAGGCACTGGTGCTGGTTGCGATGCTTGGCGCTGCTGCCGCGACGGCGGTCTGGATCGAATGCCGCGGCAGGGCCTGGCCTGCCCTGGTCGCATTCGTCGTGGCGCTGCTGGTGCTGCACCAGCTGCCGGCTAGCTGGACCGAGCCCCGGGTTTCGCCATACAAGGAACTCAGCCAGCTGTTACGGATACCGGGCACTCAGATAATCGAAACGCGTTTCAGCCCGCTCGGCTTACTGCAGGTCATCGAAAGCCCGCAGCTGCCGCTGCGCCACGCGCCCGGGCTAAGCCTTAATGCCCGGGGCGAACCGCCGCCGCAGCTCGGATTGTTTACCGACGCCGGCGGCATGACGGCAATTACCCGCTACCGCGGTATACGCAGCGAGCTGGCTTATCTCGATGACCTGACCTCGGCGCTTCCCTACCATCTGGCGCAGCCCCGCAGGGTGCTGGTGCTCGGCGCCGGTGGCGGCGCCGACGTGTTGCAGGCCCTTTATCACGAGGTCGAGCAGGTCGACGCGGTCGAGCTCAATCCCCAGGTTGTCGACCTGGTACGCGACCGCTTCGCCGAATTCAGTGGCGGACTTTACGATCATGAGCGCGTCAGGCTGCAGCTTGCCGAGGCGCGTGGATTTCTGCAGCAGGGCAGCGCCACCTACGATCTGATCCAGGTGCCGATGCTCGATTCCTTCGCCGGTTCGGCCGGCGGCGTGCACGGTCTAAATGAAAACTACCTGTATACCATCGAGGCCCTGCAGCAGGCCCTGTCGAGGCTCGAAGCCAACGGCTTTATGGCGCTCACGCGCTGGATCAAACTGCCACCGCGAGACAGCCTGAAGTTACTGGCAACCGCGATCGAGGCACTCGAACGCAACGGGATCGAGGATGCTTCCCGGCGGCTGCTACTGATTCGCGGTTTGCAGACTAGCACCCTGCTGATCAAAAACGGCGTCATCGACGCCGCGAATATCGAAAGCCTGCTGGCATTTTGTGAATCGCGCGCCTTCGACGTGGCTTATTATCCCGACATGCCGGGCAGCCAGGCGAATCGTTACAACCGGCTGGCGTCGGCTTACTTTTACGAGGGAGCGC
>CAMYON010000006.1:0-52013 GCA_947260025.1 uncultured Gammaproteobacteria bacterium | reverse complement strand
GGCGGCAGCGCGCTGCTCGAAACCGGCTACCTGACCCTGGTGATAACCTTGCTGCTGGCCCTGGCGCTTAGCCTGTTGCTGATTCTGCTACCGCTATTTCTGGTCAATAGAAACTCCGAATCGCCGACAACCTCGATCGGTTTCGGCAAACTCCGGGTGTTTGGCTACTTCGGTGCACTAGGGCTCGGTTTTCTGTTGATCGAAATATCGTTCCTGCAAAAGTTTATCCTGCTGCTGCACCACCCGCTGTACGCCGCGGCGGTAGTGCTGTCATCGTTCCTGGTCGCGGCCGGACTCGGCAGCGCATTTGCCCAACGCTTTGCCGGCACGCTGCGCGCACAGCGCATCAACGCTTACGCGGTGCTGGGCATAATACTGCTCGGCAGCGCCTACCTGATGCTGCTCGGTCCGTTGCTGCAGCTGGCCGGCGGCTGGTCGTTAGCTGCGCGCATGCTGCTCAGCACTATCCTGATCGCTCCACTGGGGTTTTGCATGGGAATGCCCTTCCCGCTGGGGCTGGCTTCGATCAGTATCGGTGCCGCTCCGTTGACGCCCTGGGCCTGGGGGATCAACGGCTGCGCTTCCGTCATCAGCGCGGTGCTGGCTTCGCTGCTGGCGATACATTTCGGCTTCAACCTGGTGATTCTGATCGCGATGACCTGTTACCTGGTGGCCGCGGCCAGCTACCCGGTCGCGACCAGTGGCCAGACCCGGGCGGTTATGATAAAAACCTCCGCAAGGTAACGTAGCTGATGAGCAAGAACACTTTCGACGAAAACCAACGGCGGCATCAACTCGACGATGACGACCGGGTGTGGCTATTTGGCTACGGCTCGCTGATTTACCTGGTGGATTTCCCCCACCTGGAATCGAGGCCGGCGAGTATCAGCGGCTGGAGTCGGCGCTTCTGGCAGGGTTCCCACGATCACCGCGGCACCGAAGAAAATCCGGGACGGGTGGTAACCCTGATCGAGGAACCCGGCGCTGTTTGCGGCGGGTTGGCATACCTGGTCGAGGCCCCGGTGTTCAGGCAACTCGACCAGCGCGAAAAAAACGGCTACCTGCGCGTGGCCACGGCAATGACCTTCGACGATGGCGCGCAGGCCACCGGGCTAACCTATATCGCAACGCCTGACAACGAGGCATATCTCGGGGAAGCCGACGAATACGAGATCGCGCGCCATATCTGCGCCGCAGCGGGCCCGAGCGGCCCCAACGACGAGTACCTGCTGGAGCTGGCACAGGCGTTGCGCGATCTCGGCCTGCACGACCAGCACGTGTTCGACATCGAAGCCCATATACTGAGCATGGTCGAAGCCTGATATCGGTCGCAACCGCGGCTAACGATGCTGGTCCAGGTAAATTCGCAGTTCCTGCAGTCGAGGCAGGGCATCCACAAAGAATTCGCGACCGAATTTATCCTCCAGTTCGACCAATAAAGGCTTGATGTTGTCGATGCAGGCGTCGCGTCGGAATTTACCCGCCGCGGTCAGGCTGACCAGCTTGGCGCGTCCATCGTCAGGATCGGTCTCGATCTCGACCAGGCCGCGTGCTTCGAGTCGATTTAGCGTATTGGTTATCGCCGCCCTGGTAACCTGCAGTGCCGCGGCCAGCCTTGCCGGACTCCATTTTCCACCCAGCCGCGCCAGGTGGTTGAGCAAGGCAAAATGGGACATTTTCATATTGTCTGGCAGCACGCTTTCCAGCCTGGCTCGCGTTAGCTGCTCGATAATGCCTATTTCGGTAAAAAACAGAAACAGTTCAGGGTCCTGCCTGGTCTCGCTCATGAGGTCTGCCTGATCCGGGTTGATAACGCCCAACGCGGTGACGGCGGCACAGCGTCGGCATGACCGATTCGTGCCAGCATCTGCACGCGCTCCCCCGCGGTCTCCGCCAGCAGCTCGTGCACCTGCTTGAAATGACCCGCCATTGCGGGATACTCCTGCAATGCCTGGCTCATCGGCTGCATCGACAATCCCAGGCTGGTAACGCCCAGCGCCTGGCGCAAGTAGGCACGACCGGCCGCAATCTGCTGACCCCGGGTGTTGCCCAGGGTGTTGATCCAGACGAATCCCATCGCCGTCTGGGCCTGCTCGTCGGCCATATCCAGCCCGATCTGGAATGAGCTAGAGTTAGGATCCGCCATTGCCTCCCGGCTGACTATTCCGAGAATGCCGAGTGTCTCCAGAAAGGGACCGCCGATAGAAATACCGTCCGGGTTGGTTTCGATTTCGACTCGACCGATACGCATCAGGTCGACGCTTTCGCCAAAGGCAGCGGGATCGTTGATTTCATCGCGCAACGCGACCTGGCTGAGGTCCCGCAACCGCTGTAACCTGGCTCCCGCGACGGTGCCCGCGGCGATCACTGCCGGGCCGGATGTCGCGACGATGGCTTCGAGGTCTTGCGCGGAAACCGGCCGGGTCGTGTCGTAGGGATTGCGATTGGTGCGCCGCTGCAGCGTGTAAGCGAACAGCGGATCGGCAACAAGCTGCGCGTCAGCAACCAGTCTCAAATGCGCGATCGGCCGGGTGTCCAGCCTGTTTTCGGGCTCTCCCTGCGGAAACAATTCAATCTCGGCTCGAAATCCGTCCTGGCCTGCGGCCAGCGAAAACAGTTCCAGAAAGCAACCGAGCCCGATCACGATTTGCCGATCGAAAGGGTCTGTCTCGGGCAGCAGCCGAGCCAGGTCGCAGCCGAGGATGGCCTCGGTATCACTCTTCAGATTAACCACCCAGGGCTGACGGTTATGCGGATTCGGCGCCAGAATGGCATAAGACAGCGCGCGCCGTATCGGGTCCGGATAGCCAGAATTGGTACTCTTCCAGGGTTGCAGCGCGCTTACCGGTGATCGCGTTGCGACAAAACCGCCAATCCCGGCGGCAGCCAGAATCACTCCGGAAGAACCCACGATCGTTAAGAATTTTCGTCTATTCATAACAGTATAATATCAATAATTTAGTTAAACGTTAAACTATAATATAATTTAACGTTTAACTAGTCAAGGATTAATCAATCGTTTTTTGTTGGGGAGTCGATCGAAAAAAATCCCTGGAATTTCGTGCCGCGAAACATATGCTTGACTGTCCTGGCACAGGAGTCGAGCCACAGCATTGACTGAATTCACGCATAGCGTTCCCCAGGCGCGCGGCAGCTTGCTGCCGACCTGCCTGATCGTTCTGAGCTGCTTTTGCTTCGGCACCATCCCCTACTTTGCCAAATCTCTCACCGATGCCGGCATGGCAAGCTATGCGGTCGCATTCTACCGTTACGGGCTGTCGGCGTTCGTACTGCTGCCGCTATTCCTGCGCGTCCTCGCCGCGCAACCGAAGATAGTCGCCTGGGGGGTCCTGTCCGGCGTCTCGGTCGGTCTCGGCTGGATCGGTTTCGTCTACGCGCTGCGCACGGTTCCGGTGTCGACCGTCGGCGTGCTGTACATGACTTACCCGGTGTTTACGCTGCTGATCGGCTGGGTCTGGTTTCGCGATGTGCCGTCCAGGCGCGGCATGACCGGCGCGATGATGGTGATGATGGCAGCCTTGCTGGCGAGCTCGCCGGCAGCGGTCGAGCCTCGCCACCTGCCCGCCTTGTTGATTTCGCTGACCGCGCCGATCAGTTTCGGCTTCGGCATTAACGCGCTGATTCACAAGCTGACGCCGATTCGACCGTTTTCCCGGGTGGCATCGTTTTCCGTGGGCGCATCGCTCAGCCTGATACCGCTAATGATACTGTCGGCTCCAGGCAGCGTGCTGCCACAGACGACCGGACACTGGTGGCTGATCGCCGGACTCGCGCTCGGCACAGCGCTGCTGCCGCAACTGATTTACACCACCTTTGCGCCACAGATCGGCGCCGCGCGCTCCGCCGTCGCCGGCGCGGTCGAATTGCCGACGATGTTTTTCGTCGGGTGGTTCATATTGGGGGAAGCCATCGGAGCGGTTCAGTGGCTGGCCTGCCTGCTGGTTACGCTGGCGATACTGATAACGCCTGCGCGCGCCGTGCGCAATCTTTCGACACAAATGGTGTTGCCGTCGAGAACGGGAAAAAAGTCGGTACCGGACCGGCTTTCCGATACCTGGTTTTAAAACGACCCGCTCCGCGTTCGCAGCCGGAAGGTGGCGAGAAACGCGTGCTACTTCAGGCTATCGATATAGTCGGCCAGGTTCTTGATATCGGCGTCACTGAGCCCCGCCGCCATCGCGTTCATGACTGCATTCTTGCGTGCGCCACTGCGGTAATCGGACAGGCTCTTAAGAATGTAATCGGCATCTCTGCCTTTCAGCGAAGGATAGGTTGTTACCACGCTGATGCCGCCCGAGCCATGACAACCGATACAGCCCCTGGATGCATAAGCCGACTGGCCGGCGGCGGCATCTGCCTGCGCTGCGCCAGAAAAAATCGCAGTTACGGCCAGGCACAAAGCTAAAACAAATCTCATAAACCCGAGCTCCCAGGTAGTAATCTCTATATCGCCAATAGATAATAGCGCTTTGAAAACCGCGCCATTGTTGCAAAGCCATATGTCGATGTAAAGCTGTGGCCAGCGTAACAAAAAGGGCTGAATCCGTGCTTAATAACCTCAAAGAATACAACCGTAAAATCCGCCAGGACTTGCTGATCGAATACCAGGGACTGAACTTCTACACCACCTGGGGCCTGTTTTCGCCACGCACTATCGACGATGGCTCACGCCTGCTGCTCGACCATCTCGAGCTGGAGCCGACAGACGACTGTCTCGATCTTGGCTGCGGCTACGGCGTGCTCGGACTGTGCATGGCACGGTCGGCCCCACAGGGCCATACCCTCATGGTCGACAAGGATTTTGTCGCGGTCGATTACGCCGAACGCAATTGTCGGCATAACAAAATCGAAAACGCCAGCTGCCTGCTGAGCAATGGGTTCAAACAGATTCCGGCGCAGCAATTCGATGTTATCGTGTCGAACATTCCTGCCAAGGTCGGCAAGGAAATGCTGTACATTTACCTGTTCGACGCGCTCGATTATCTGAAACCCGGCGGCGCTTTCTATATCGTTACGATTACCGGCCTGCGGTTGTTTTTTAAACGCGGTTTCAGCGAAGTCTTCGGCAACTACGAAAAAATCAAGCAGGGCAAAACCTACACCGTCGCGCGCGGCATCAAACAGTAAGCGGACATTCGGGACATCGAGTAGACGGCCGCACCATGGGACAGCATAAACGTTTTGCCGAACAGACCCTGGTTAGCGCGGTCGGGCCCGGGTACAAGGGCCCTGAGAATTAGCGCTGCAAGTTACCCATGCTCGGGCCACAACATTGAGGCGGCCTGATCGATCTTGCGCCCGAATGCCAGCTGGCGCAGGCCCGCCGGAATATGGATAAATAGCGGAAAGATAGCCCAGGAAAAAACCAGGCCCATTACAATGTAGCGAACGCCGTCCGACAGGCCTGCGTCGCTTTTGCCGAAAGCTTCCCGGGTGTCGTTGCGATAGGCGTAGCCGTAGAACTTACCGGAACGGCCGTCGTCTTCACCGGCGACGGCGATATGGTCACCGATCCTGAGCAGCCACGGCTGTTCGACATTGAGGTCGATCAGGTTGCTGGCACCCTGAATTTCAAGCTGTACATTATGCACACCAAGCGCCCTGTAGTCTCGCACCGTGCCTTCGATTTTACGCAACTTTCCGGTCATCTCCGTAAAGGCTTTTCCTGCCACCTGAAATAAAAAAACTGTTACTTGCGAAAGTTTTCGACCTGGTGTCGAAGGGCTTCGCTACGCCGGCTTCATCGTGCGGCCGTTATGGCTTTCGGAATTCCAGCAACTATTCCTGCCAGCGTTCGCTCGCAGACCACCTATATAGTTTCGCGGCCGGAATTATCAACATAAAAAGCCTGTTTTCAAGCTGATTTATGCCGAAATATCGGGTGATTGATAAATTGTTCTCAATTGGGCCGGCGAGCCGGCCCCGGCCACCTCGACAGACGGGCATTCGGCAGCCAGGCAACGGAAACCCGGGCCTCGACGGCTCCTGTTCCGAGCCGTTGTGAAATTCCGTGTAGCGGGGGTGAATATGTAGCTTAGCGCAGGGCTTGGCGAACGCTTTCGAGCAGGGACAGAGCCTCGTCGAGGTTTTCACCGAGGCAGTTGACGTGACCCATCTTGCGCCCTGGTCGGGCTTCGGTCTTACCGTAGAGATGCAGTTTCGCGTGTTCCAGTTTTAGCAACGCGTCCCACTCGGGCCAGCCACCGTCGGGCCAGATATCGCCCAGCAGATTCCACATTGCCACCGGGCTATGCTGGCGGCATGAGCCCGCCGGCAAATCGCAGACCATGCGCACCTGCTGCTCGAATTGCGAAGTTTCGCAGGCATCCAGCGTGTAGTGACCCGAATTGTGCGGGCGCGGCGCCATTTCGTTGACCAGCAGGCGCTGATCGGTGGAAACGAAAAACTCGATCGCGAGCACGCCACAATAATCGAGTCCGTTGGCGATGCGCGTGGCGGCGTCGAACGCTTCCGCGGCGAGCTCCGGAGAGATTACCGCAGGTGCGATGGTGACATCGAGAATGCCGTTGGCATGGCTGTTTTCGGCAATCGGGAAACAGGTGACCTCGCCCGCGAGCGACCGGCACAACACCACCGACACCTCGCAATCGAGATCGATACGCTGCTCGAGTACGCAGTGCTTGCGGCCAATCTGCTCGAATGCGGGCTGCAATTCGTCGAAACTGTGGCAAACCACCTGCCCCTTGCCGTCATAGCCCATCGTTGCGGTCTTGAGGATCGCTGGAAAGGAAAAGTCGCCTGCGCTTTCGATGTCAGCGTCGTTTTCGATAGCAATGAAATCGGCGGTACCCAAACCCTGTTCGCGAAAAAACTCCTTTTCCTGCTTGCGGTGTTGCGCGATATGCAGCGCGCTCGCCGAAGGATGCACCGGCACCGATTTGGCCAGATAGGCAAGCGTTACCGCCGGTATATTTTCAAACTCGGTGGTGACCACGGCACAGTGCTGCGACAGGTAATCGAGTGCCTCGGTATCATCGTAGTCACTGGCGAGGTGCTGACTTGCGAGTCCGCCGGCGGGACTATTCGGGTCCGGGTCGAGTACGATTACCTCGTAGCCCATGGTTCTGGCCGCGGTCACGAACATGCGCCCCAACTGCCCGCCCCCGAGCATACCGAGCGTACTGCCAGGAAGAATCGCCATCTTACCCGGCCGGCGGCAGCGTCATGTCGAACACCGACTGCTGCTGTTGCTCGCGAAAGTCCGCCAGCCGTTGCGCCAGTTCCGGGTCGGCGTTGGCCAGCATCGAAACCGCGAACAGCGCGGCATTAATCGCGCCCGCCTTGCCTATGGCAAAGGTCGCTACCGGGACGCCCTTCGGCATTTGTACGATCGAGTAGAGCGAATCCTGGCCCTGCAGGTGTTCGGTCGGCACCGGTACGCCGAGCACCGGCAGGGTGGTATTAGCGGCCAGCATTCCGGGCAGATGCGCGGCGCCACCGGCGCCGGCGATGAGGCAGGCGAAGCCGTTGGCGGCGGCCGACTTGCCGAACTCTGCGAGCAGATCGGGGGTGCGATGCGCCGACACTACCCGGGCCTCGTATTCGACGCCGAATTGCTCCAGGTATTCGGTTGCGTACTGCATCACGGGCCAGTCGCTCGTGCTGCCCATGACTACACCCACTTTAGCCTTCATTTTTCACCCCCTTCCTGCTGCGGACGCCGATAAACTCGCTGCGGCGGGGTGTTCTCCCGCCGGCCGGCTTGACGTAGACACGGCTACGACAGCGCCAGCCTCTGGTCCGAGCACCCCGCCGCAGCGGCTTCTCGACGCCCTCGCGACGGACCGGGGTGAAAAATCAAGGCTGGCCTTCGACATGGCTTGCTCCGGGTTATCCCAAAAAAGCGGGCGATTATAACGCGAATCGCCACAAAAAATTAGTCCCAGGTGAATGTTCCCGGCAATCTGCATGATATGATTCCCGGCCAGAAAATCCTGGAAGCGGCCATGAACGACGAAGCTATTTTCGAGACCAGCCTCGATAACCTGGAATTGATCGCACGCGGCAAGGTGCGCGACATCTACGCGATCGATGACGACCACATGTTGATCGTGACCACGGACCGTTTCTCCGCTTTCGACGTGGTGTTCGATGAACCGATTCCGCACAAGGGGGAATTGCTGACCGAGGTGTCGAACTTCTGGTTCGAGCGCACCGCCGGCCTGATTGCCAATCACCTGACCGACCTCGATTTACGCGACTATGTCAGCGCGGCGGATTACCAGCGCCTGCGGGCGCGCTCGATCATTGTCCGACGCCTCGAGACCCTGCCAGTGGAAGCGATCGTGCGCGGTTACGTCATCGGCTCCGGCTGGAAGGACTACCAGGCGACCGGCCAGATTTGCGGTATCGAGTTGCCGCCGGGGCTGCAGCAGGCGGCGCAGTTGCCCGAACCGATTTTCACGCCATCGACCAAGGCCGAGGTCGGCGACCACGATATCAACGTCAGCTTCGACGATATCGCAGCCAAAATCGGTTCCGACAAGGCTAACGCGATCCGGGAAAAGAGCATCGCGCTGTACCGGCAAGCCGCCGATTATGCGCGCGAGCGTGGCATCATCATCGCCGATACTAAATTCGAATTCGGGATCGATTCCAACGAGGAACTGATTCTGATCGACGAGATCCTGACCCCTGATTCGTCACGCTACTGGCCCGCGGACGAATATCGCGTCGGCATCAGCCCGCCGAGCTACGACAAGCAGTTCGTGCGAGATTACCTGGAAACGCTGGACTGGGATAAAACCCCGCCAGCGCCACGGCTGCCGGCCGATATCGTCACAAAAACCATGCAGAAGTACCAGCAGGTGCGCGATATTCTGCTCGGCTAGCGGCAATTATTCCAGGGCCCGGCTCCGGCCGGGGCGTAGAGCAAGTGGGGCAAGCTGGATTGTTTTTTTCTCTCCGCGATCCCTTTATTCTCCGCGTCTCCGCGAGAAACGTTCCCGGAAAACCTGCCGGGAACGGCAATACGGTAAATTCCTGAACATTGCTGACAACTGGTAGAATTCGGTTTGTCTGAATCAGGGAATCCGTGCCATGTTCAAATCTATCGGTACCACCTTAATCACCGGTTTTATCACCTTGCTGCCGGTCGTACTCACCATCTACCTGTTGTACTGGATGGTGGTTTCTTCCGAGGAAGTGATGGGCACCGCGCTGCGCTATGTCCTGCCGGAGATGGCATACTATCCCGGAATGGGCACTGTTGCCGGTCTCGTCATCCTGTTTTTCGTCGGCCTGCTGATGAAAGCGGTACTGGTACGCCAGCTCTTCGCCTTCGGCGAAGACCTTCTCTACCACCTGCCGATCATCAAGACCGTTTATAGCGCCATTCGCGACCTGTTCGAATTCTTTTCGCCCAAGAAGGATAGCTTCGGACGCGTCGTCATCGTCAAGATCGCGAACATGGAAATCATCGGTTTCGTCACCCAGGAAGATCCAGAACGTTTGCCGGAAGCGTTTCGCGACCGCGACTGCGTGCTGGTATACCTGCCGATGAGTTACATGATCGGAGGCTACACGCTGCTGGTACCGACGGAGGACGTCCGCCCCTGTAAAATGAGCATGGACGAGGCGATGCGCTTTGCACTAACCGCGGGCATCGCCGGCAAGACCCAGCAACCCGCCCCGCCCCGGGTAAAAAACGCATGAAAGCAATGATTCTGGAACAACCCGGCACGCCGCTGAAACGCGTAGAAATGCCGGATCCCGCACCAGGCCCCGGCCAGGTGCAGGTTGCGATCTCGGCCTGCGGGGTGTGCCGTACCGACCTGCACGTGGTCGACGGCGACCTGACCGAACCCAAACTGCCGATCGTTCCGGGTCACGAAATCGTCGGCAGCGTCAGCGCGTTGGGTGACGGGGTCGAAGGCTTCGAGGTCGGGGATCGAATCGGGATCCCGTGGCTGGGCCATACCTGCGGCTGTTGCAGCTACTGCAGGTCGGGCGCCGAGAACCTGTGCGACGAACCCGGCTTTACCGGTTACCAGATCGACGGCGGGTACGCCGAAATGACCGTTGCCGACGCAGGCTTCTGTTTCCCGCTGCCGGGTGATCAGTCCGACGCCGAACTCGCGCCGCTGTTATGCGCCGGGCTGATCGGTTATCGCTCACTGGTCATGGCCGGCACCGAGGCGAAACGGCTGGGCATTTACGGTTTCGGCGCGGCGGCACATATCGTGGCCCAGGTCGCGCGCTACCAGCAGCGCGAAATTTTTGCCTTCACCAGTCCCGGTGACGACGCGGCGCAGCAGTTTGCGCTCGACATGGGCGCCGCCTGGGCCGGCGGCTCCGACCAGGTGGCGCCGGTCGAACTCGATGCCGCGATCATATTCGCTCCGGTCGGACCCTTGGTGCCCGCGGCGCTGCGCGCGGTGCGCAAGGGCGGCATCGTCGTTTGCGGCGGCATCCACATGTCCGATATACCCAGCTTCCCATACAATATTCTATGGGGTGAGCGCGTGCTGCGCTCGGTCGCCAACCTGACGCGCCAGGACGCTATCGATTTCCTCGCGCTGGCACCAGAGGTGCCGGTGACAACGCAGATCGAGGCGTTTCCGCTGGAACAGGCCAACGAGGCACTGGCAGCACTGCGCAATGGCGAGCTCACCGGCGCCGCGGTTCTAATCCCCTAGTCGCTGCCGGGCGATCAAAGACATCGGGCTCGCGCTTCACTCGACCCGAACGATGAATGCCTTGCGCTGGTTGCTATCGAGGTCGAACTGCGAGCGGTTGGTATAGTTGATGTGGCGCCCGTAGGTGTGCACCGACAGCGTGATGTTGTCGGTTTCATTGGTTACCTTGTGAATACCACCGGTCCTCATGCACACCAGCTCTCCTTCATGTGCATCGAATTCGTGCTTGACCTCGAGCTCGGCATAGTCGTCGCGACTGCCGTCGTCGGTCCGGTTATAGCGAACATTGCGCTCCACGCCCTCGACCCCGGCAACAACCGCCCAGGTGCCGTGATCATGCGGCGGGGTACCCCGACCGGGCAACCAGCTTAATACCAGCACAGCCAGCGAATGGTCGGGCTCCTCGTGCAACAAATGCACCCCGAATCCCTGCTCTGCATCGGTTTCGTAGTGTTTCGGCTGCAGCCACGATCGGTCGGCGACGAAACGCTGCGCCAATGGGCCCACGCGCCGCAGGATTTCATCCTCGTCAACAGTCTCTGCGGCAATCTCTTGCAGGTCGGCTACATACTGCTCCAGCGAATAACTAGCGGCATTCATATCTCCCCCTACTCCTTATCAGTGTTCTATTGGCTTTGTATCACCCGCGGCATTTTAGCAGATGCCGATCTTCGGAGTTAACAGGCTGGCTTGCGGAGTCCGGGTGCAGATAGAGCGACCGGGCGAAAGTCAGGCAGGTCTAGAAATAGTAGGCCATCTCGAGCAGTACGAAATCGTCTCTTTCGAGCGCGGCGAGTAAATCGTCCGGATCGATGTCGGAAAAGGTCTGCAATTCCAGCGTACCCTTCCAGCTCTCGCCAAAGCGCCGGTTACCCTCGACCCTGAAGCTGCGGCTCTGGTTATCGGCATCGATGAAGAAACCGGCGAGTATCTCGCTCGACTGCGCATCGTTGAAAGCGAAGCGGGTGCCGAGGAAGACATCGTTATTCAAGATATCGGCTTCATCGTCGGGCCGGCTGTCCGCCGAGTACTCGAGCAGCCAGCCCAGGTCGACGACTGACTCCAGGATGCCATAGAAGGTGTATTCGAAGCCGGCGGTGTAGGCGTCGTAATCATTCGACTCGGCTTCACGCCGGATAAATTCGAGGCGCCAGATCCAGTTTTCGTAAATCAGTTGCGCGTCGACGCCTGCCTGCGTCATCTGTTCGTAAAAAGGCGTCAGCACAGGATTACCCTGGTCATCGAATCCCGGCAACAGAACCGGATCGCGACTGGTGCCCTTGAACCACGAAATCCCGAGATCGAGATCGCCATAGGTTTGTGAAAACCGCAGCGCGTAATCGATATGCCGCTCCTCTTCCGACGACTCGTACTCCGCCTGGTCGGTGTCCACCACCAGCGGCGTGCGCAGGCGACCTTCCTTCTCCTGGAAGGTACGCTCGCGGAATCCTGGCAGCAGCAGGAAATCAAGCACACCCCAGTCCTGGTAGCGTTTCAGGTGAATCATCGGCTGGCCGAGCTTGTCTTCGCCGTCGATACCTTCGACCCGGTCGATCTGGTTGATGACATCGACCAGGTGCCGTGACTCGGTAACACCCCAGAACATGGTATTGATACCGATACGCCACTCGTTGTCACCGTCGACGTGCAACCACAGCGCCTCGCGGATATCGGCGTGCTCGCGTCCCGCATCCTTGTCGTCGGCGCGCAGGAACAGCTCCAGGCTCCATAAATCGTCGCCGTCGTTCCATTCCCCGTCCCATTTGGGCTGGAAGGAAAACGTGAAGTTATCGTCGAACTGGTCCTCGAACTGCGGCGATTCGCTGAAGATCGCGGCTTCCGCCGCGACGTTACCGGAGAACTCCGCGGCCGCGCTGACACTGATCAGCAACAGGCCAAGACCTGCAACAGCGTACCGCATTTACTTGATGCGCTTCAGCGTCTGCGAACGAAAATCGCGATCGGTTAGGCCGGTCTTGAACTCGTAGTCTTTCCACTCGAGCAGCGTGCTCTTGCCGGTTTGATGGTTAACCATGTCCATCAGCCCCGGGCGCCAGTAGTGACCGAGGTATTGCTGAAAATCGCTCGCGACCAGGGTCTTCAGCAGCGACTTCTTGCGATCGTAGTACTCGACCTTGATCACGCGGTAGCCCTCGGTATCAAGCCACGCGACCTGCCGCGTGTAGCCGGAAAACCTGTAGGCCGGGTAGCGTTCCATGACATAACAATTCATCTCGCCACAGGGCTCGTTGCGCAGATACTTGTAGGTGTATTTTTCGACTTCCTGCGAACCGAGATCTTCGAAGGCGAAGGTCGATCCCATGAAGGGCCCCGACTTGTTGCGCGAGCTGATGCGTTTGACTTTTTTCAAGGCCGGCAGGTAAAGCCACTGGTCATCGGGTTCGAGGCCGTGCGAGTAGGTCAGCATCTTGGTGCCCTTGACGTCGGCGGGCTCGTCGAAAATCGACAGGCTCTTGTCGCCATCGCCTTCGACTTCGAGCGTGCGGATGCGAATCAGTCGCCGCGAAGTCTGTCCCGACTTGTTCTTCAGGGTCATGACCATGTTCGCGGTGTTATCGGTAAAACCTTTGTCGTAAGCCTTGGCAGCCTGCGCAATCTCGAGCCCCTTTTGTTCGGGGCTTTGCGCCAGTCCCGTGGCGGGCACCGTGATAGATAGCAGCAAGATAAGGGGTTTGAGTTTAAACACTGGTTTGCTCCTTACCGTCGAAAGCGGAAGTCGGTTGCTCGCCGCCAGCGTCGCGGCTGGTTGATTTGCCGTCGATAGCCATTAACAGCGGCGGTAGTAACAGGAAGTCGGCAACGATCGCGAAAACGATCGTCACCGCGGTCATGAAAGCCATGTTCGAGTTCAGCGCAAAAGCGGAGAAGGTCAGCACGGTGAAGCCCGCGACCAGCACGATCGACGTTACCAGTAGCGCGAGGCCCACGGTGCTGAATGCATAGCGCACCGCGTCCTGCGCATCGAGCCCTTTTTCGCGGCGCGCGCGCAGGTACTTGCTTAAAAAGTGCACGGTATCGTCGACCACGATGCCGAGCGTCATGCCGGTCACCACCGACAGCGCCAGCCCGATCTGCCCCACGGCAATGCCCCAGGCGCCAAAGGCCAACGCCGCCGGGATCAGGTTCGGTATCAGGCTCAGCATCCCGATCTTGATCGAGCGCAGCGCGAAAACCAGGATGAGGGAGATCAGGATCAACGCGACCGTCGTACCCAGCAGCATGCTCTTGATATTGCGTTCGCCAATATTACTGAACATGATAGTCGGGCTGGCACCCTCGTTATGCATGCTCGGCGGCGCATTGTCCCGCAGCCATTGTTGCGCCCGCTGTTCCAGCGCGAGCACGCTTTTGGTGGTCATATTGCGCAGCATTACCGTCATACGAGTCGCCGACTTGTCGATATTGATCTGGTTATTCAGATCGAGTCCGTACGGTAACGACATCTCGTACAGCAGCAGGTACTGCGCCGCGAGGTCACGCATTTCGGGCAGGCGATACCAGGCCTGGTCGTCGCCATGCATGCTCTTGTTGAGTCGCTTGAAGGTATCGGAGACGACGTTCACGTGGACAACTTCAGGTTGTTGGCGATACCAGTTGGCGAAGTCTTCGATGTTCTGCAGAAATCCAGGGTCGCTGACGCCACCGTCCTGCCCCGACTCGAGCGAGTAGTCGACCAGGTAAAGCCCGCTCAGGTTTTTCGACGCGAAATCGGCGTCGCGCCGGAACTCTATTTTTTCGCTGAAATACTTGACGAAATCGTCGTTTAACTCGTTTTGCGGCAGGAAGGAAATCAGCAGCAGGCAGCCAATACTCATGCCGATTAGCAACTTCGCGCGCCTGGCAATAACGAACTCGGCGAAGCGCTGCATCGCACGGCTCGAGGCTGTCTCGCCGACGCGCTGCCGGCCCGGCAACAGTAGCATCATCGCCGGCAGGAAGGTGACGCTCAGCACGAAAGCAATCATGACACCCATCGCGACGATATTGCCGAGATCATGGAACGGCGGCGCATCGGAAAAATTCATGCTCAGGAAGCCGATCGCGGTGGTGACGCTGGTCAAAAACACCGGCTGGAAATTGATGCGGATACTGTCGACCATTGCCTCCTTGCGGGTCTCGCCCTTTTGCATCATCAGCAGGTAGTTCATCAGCACGTGCACGCTGTCGGCGATTGCCATCGTGGGAATAATCATGATTGCGGAGAACGACGGCGGCGTCAGCGCAATGCCGAACCAGCCGGCCATACCCATAGCGCCGATAATCGAAAAGACGATGATGAAGAAGGTGGTGATGGTTCCGGAAAACCCCCTGACCCAAAAATAAAGCACCACGACGAACAGCAACAGCATTAGCGGAAACAGGGTGGACATATCGTATTGACTCGCCTCCGGAAACGCCTGGTTCATCATGATGATGCCGGTTAACTTGACGTCGATTTCGGGAAACGTTTGCCTGAACTCGCTACGTAACTGGCGCACATAGGTAACCACTTCAGGGTTTTCGACAATTGGATCGACACCCGGCAACTCGATCGTGATATTGACGCCGGTGACGTCCGCCCGCGGGGAAATCAGCCGATTGACCAGAACCGGTTCGTTGAGCGCGATGTCGCGGATGCGGGCCAGGTCGTCATCGGTCAGGTTCGCGGGTTCATAGGCCAGGTCCTCGACCAGCAAATCGTCGTCGATCGCCGAGGTATGCTGGTAGTTGCTAAGCGACTCGACCCGGGTCGAGTAAGGCGTCTCCCAGGCGCGCTCGGTCAACCAGGCAACCGCACCCAGGGTTTCGCGCGTGAACACTTCACCATCCGCAGGCACCAGCACCAGCATCACGTTATCGTTCTTGGCATAGGTGTCCTGCAAATGTTCGAAAGCCTTCAACTGCGGATTGTCTTCGCCGAAAAACACGCGGTAATCGTTGGTGAACGTGAGGTGCTGGGCGCCGGCGCCCATTGCCAGGATCCACAACACCGCCAGTAGCACCGTAATCCAACGGTGGCGCAGGATAAATTCAGCATAGCTTTTTACCATTATCGACTCGCGGGTTGGGTTCTAATCAGTTGTAAAATTTGTGTCAGCCCCTGGCCGCAGCGGTAAAGCATATCCAGGCTCTGTGCTACCTTGGCCGCGCTCAGGCTGCCCTCCATAAGCGCCACGATCGTGACCGCCATGCTGCGGGGATCGACCTCGTCGATGATCAGGCCCTCGGCCCTGCCCCTGGCGAGCACCTCGGCGATCGAATCATGCCATTGCTGGTAAATTCTGGTCAGTCGAGTACGGAAGCCTTCATCGATCGGCGCCATTTCCTGGGCCAACACCGACAGCGGACAACCAAGTTCGATATCAGTCATCGAAAAGGTTTCACCGGCATTTTGAATCAGCTCGATAAAGCCCTCGATCGGATCGTCGAAATGCGCCAGCGGATGAATAAAACTCTGCTGGATTCGCTTGTCGATGACTTCATCGACGACCGCGTAACCGAGTTCGTTCTTGTCACGAAAATGATGATAAAGCGCACCCTTGGTAACGCCGGTGCGTTTCAGAATATTGCTCAGGCTGGCGGACTGGAAACCATTGACATGGATTTCCTTATAAGCCGCAAACAGTATCTGCCCGCGGGTATCGAGCTCGGCATCATCGAGCGGTCGCCACCAGTAAACATCTTTATCGGTTAAATCGTTCATAAGCCGCATACATACCAGTTGGTATGTTTTATAATACCGACCGGTATGTATGTCAAACAATTATTTCAGTTTGGTGACTGGTTGCCGATAAAAATTCAAGATTAAAACCATATTGGCTTTCGAAAATTAAACACTGGATTCAGGAGTTCTCGGCGGCACGATGCCTGCGTGGAACGCCGTTTCTCCTTTACAACTACATGACCAGCGGTAGCGCTTAATAAATCTGATGTCAAAACGGACACAATTCAGTCTCAAACTTTATTTTTCAATCGTCAGCCTGGTGGCGATTGTTGCCTCGGCGCTAAGTTTGAGTGCTTATTATCGTCACACCACGATCGACCAATTGATAGAGATTGAAGAACGCAACTACGTCTCGCTCAGCCGGACGATTGCCAACACCCTGTTCCCGAAATATGGCGATTTTCTGCGCCTGGCGGAAACGCTGCCGCAATCGCAACTGGTTAAAAGCTCCCTGTCGCAGCAGTTACACGATGACGTCGAGGCTATCGTGAAAGGTCTGCCGATACTGAAGGTGAAAATTTTCGACACCCGCGGTAAGACCCTGTTTTCTACCGATCCGAGCCAAACAGGCATTGTCAAACCGTCAGATTATCCCGGCAACCAGGCTGTCCATAACGGAGAGGTCATCAGTATTGTTTCAGAGCGCGACAAATTCCGTGGCATAGACGGCAGTGAAAGCCACGACCGTACCGTGCTATCAAGTTATCTGCCTATCTATGCAGAACAGGATAATAGCGTTATCGGCGTATTCGAAATCTACACGGATATCACCGATAGACTCTTACAAATCAAACACAAGCAACTCGAGGTCAGCGCCGCGGTACTGGCCATACTCAGCCTGTTGTACCTGGTGTTGCTGTTGTTCGTAATCCGTGCCGATCGCATACTGATGCTGCAGCAGCGGGAGCATAAACAGGCGACCGAACTTTCCAGTCGACTGGGGCGTCTGCTGGATAAATCCGCCAACGAAATATATATCTTCGACGCCGGCAGCCTGCGCTTCACGCACGTCAACAAGGGCGGGCGAGATAATCTCGGTTACAGCGCCGGAGAACTGGCAAAGATGACGGCGGTGGACCTGAAGCCGGAAATTTCCGAGACGGATTTCATGGCACTGCTCGAACCGTTACATAACGGTGAAACCGATCAGGTCCACTTCGAAACCGTCCACCAGCGCAAGGATGGGTCCTGCTATCCGGTCGAGGTACTGTTGCAATATTCCCCGGCGGAAGACCCACCGGTTTACGTGGCGATGATTCTCGATATTACCGAGAAGAAAAAAACCGACGATACGCTGAATTACCTCGCCTACTACGATAGTCTTACCGACCTCCCCAATCGCAGCCTGTTTGTCGACCGGCTCGAACAGGCGATGAAGATCGCAGACCGTAACGAACAACTGGCAGCCGTATTGTTTGTCGACCTGGACCAGTTCAAAAACGTTAACGACAGCCTCGGCCACGATGCCGGCGACAGCCTGCTCAAGGACGCGGCCGAGCGTTTGAGCAACTGCATGCGGGCGAGCGACACGGTAGCGCGGTGGGGCGGCGACGAATTCTGCCTGCTGCTACAGAATGTCAATCAAATCGATAACGTCAACGTCGTTGCCGAGAAAATAATAGCCAGCTTCGCCGAACCGTTTTATATCGAGAGCAAGAAACTCTTCATCACCGCGAGTGTCGGCATCATTCTTTATCCCCTCGACAATAACGATATAAAAAGCCTGCTAAAAAACGCGGATACCGCGATGTATCACGCCAAGGAAAAAGGGCGCAACAATTACCAGTTCTACAATCATGAAATGAGCGCCCGTCTCGAGCAGCGCCTCGAACTGGAACACGAGCTGCGCCATGCGCTGGAACGGGACGAATTCATGCTGCTGTACCAACCGCAGGTCAATATCCAGCAGGACAGGATAGTCGGCATCGAAGCGTTGATTCGCTGGCAACATCCCGATCGCGGCATGGTCCCGCCTGACCAGTTTATTGGCATCGCCGAAGAAACCGGCCTGATCGTGCCGATCGGCGAATGGGTGCTAGAGCAAGCTTGCAAACAGATGCGGCTGCTGCGAAATTCGGGGCTGCCTGCGATACATGTCTCGGTCAATCTTTCCGTACGCCAGCTGCGCGAGGCATCGTTAGTCGACAAGGTCAACCAGGCCCTGGAGTTATCCGGGCTCGAACCGTCGATGCTCGATCTCGAGATTACCGAAAGCATGCTGATGTCCGACATGGACCGTGTAAAAAGAACCTTGCGCGAACTCTCGGACCTCGGCGTAAGCATATCGGTGGACGATTTCGGCACCGGGCATTCATCGTTGGCTTATCTCAAGCAGTTCCCGATATCCACGCTTAAGATAGACCGTTCGTTCATCTGCGATATCCCGCATGACAAGGACGACGTGGCGATTACGATTGCTATCATCAACCTGGCCAAAGGACTGGGAATCAGGACGGTTGCGGAAGGTGTAGAAAGCAGGGATCAGCTCGACTTCCTGAAACAGCAGAAATGCAACCTGATGCAGGGTTACTACTTTAGCAAACCGGTCCCCTACGAAGAGATCGTCACCTTGCTGCAGCAGGAGCAGGACGATAGCAAGCCGACGCGCTTCGATTCGGCGATTTAAATAACCCGGACCGCAGCAGAGCGAAATCTATACCGCGACGATGATGCGAACCGCGTCGAGGCGCAAACGCGCATGTTCCAGTGCAGATTCGAAATGCTCCAGCTGGTTTCGAAAAAAGTCGATTTCATCGTCGCGCACGCCAGGATTAACCTTTTGCAGCGCCACCAGGCGCTCGACTTCATGCCCGAGCAACTGACGACCATTGCTGCGTGCCGCTTCGATCAGCGCCGGCACCCGGGTATCTGCGACCAGCTCGGCAAACTCCAGCATCCGGGTTAATTCGGTTTGCCGCGCCTTGACGACCTTGATCGCCGTATCCTGGTCGACGCGCTGTACCTGGCCCGCTCCGGCTTCCAGCTCGAAGCGGGTGCTATGGTCCTGTCCCGTTTCATCAACCAGCACACGAATACTCGCGTTGGGAAAGTAGCGTTCGTTATGACTGCGGTAGTCATCGCTGAAGTCCATCAGGAAATGGCACTCGGCCAGCAACCTGCCCGCCTGGACTCCGGGAAACTGTTGCGCGATAAGCGCGGTATTACCGAATTCGCTGCTCAGAATCATATCCATCGCGTTGCGCACGAAGGGGTGCTCCCAGGTCAGGTAATGCAGATCTTCGTTGGCGAGCGCGGCGCTGCGTTCATAGGTAACCGTCATGCCGTCTTCAGGCAGGCCGGGCATTTGTGTCAGCATGTTATCGCCCGGTGTAATTACCCAGCGATCCTGACCGCGGATTTCACTGTTGACACCGTAGCAATCGTAGATCCGCTCCATGAAATTAAACAGGTCGAACTCGAGTTCGCGCTGCATGGCCTCGTCGATCAGGGCGTCGGCAATGCCTGGTCGACAGGAGTTGATTTCCAGCAGTCGATCACGACCCTGCTGCAGTTCCTGGTCCAGAGAATGATGCAACTCGCGCGTGCTTTCGATGAAGGCATCCATCGATAACGCGGGATCGTCCAGGTAGCGCTGCAATTCGTGACGCGTATCGAGCCAGACCTGGTGGCCTGCCGGGCAGGTGTGCTCGAACGCGCTCAGCGATTCGTGATACCAGCGGAACAGTACCTGCTGCGCGCTGCCCTCGATATACGGCACGTGGATCTTGATCACCGCGTTCTGGCCGATGCGATCGAGCCGGCCGATGCGCTGCTCCAGCAGGTCCGGATTCAACGGCAGGTCGTACAGCACCAGGTGATGCGCAAACTGGAAATTACGGCCCTCGCTGCCGATCTCGGAGCAAATCAGAACCTGGGCGCCGTCTTCGTGATCGGCAAACCAGGCGGCGGCGCGATCGCGCTCGACCAGCGACATACCCTCGTGAAACAGCGCGGCGCGAATCCCGAATTCCTGTTTCATGCGAGCAACGAGATGCTGCGCCGATTCCGACGCGGCCGTTATCACCAGCACCTTGCGACTGCGGTACTCACGCAGAAATTGCCCCAGCCACAGGGCACAGGCATCGGCGCCGGGTTCGAGCTGCACCGGGTGTACCTCGCGCTCCGGAAAACCGGTGACGACGTGGCGGGTATTGCGAAACAGCACGCGACCGGTGCCGTGCTGATCCAGCAGGTCGTCGAGTTGCCGGCCCGCGTCGGGGTCCGACAGCAAACTCTCCGCCTGCTCGGCAAGCAACCGGTAACCTTGCTCTTCCTGCAGGAAACGCTCCAGGCTGGCAAAGCGATCCGGGTCGAGCAGGCGCAGGCGAGCGAAGTGACTCTCCTTGCCGAGCTGTTCCGGAGTCGCCGTCAACAGCAAAAGGCCGGCGGTATTTTCCGCCAGGCTCTCGATCAGTCGATACTCGTCGCTGGCAAGTTCCGGTGTCCACGTCAAATGGTGGGCCTCGTCGACCACCAGCAGGTCCCACTCACCGGCGCAGGCCTGCGCCGCCCGTTCGGGGTTACTGACCAGGTATTCCAGGCTGCATAAAACCAGTTGCTCGCTATGAAACGGATTTTCGCTGTCGTCGAACTCCTCTGCCTCGGATTCGGGATCTTCGAAACGCGCCGCGTCGAAGATGCTGAACATCAGATTGAAACGGCGCAGCATCTCCACCAGCCATTGATGCACCAACGACTCGGGAACAACGATCAACACCCGGCGAGCGCGTTCGAGCAATAACTGCTGGTGCAGGATCAATCCCGCCTCGATAGTTTTACCCAGCCCGACCTCGTCCGCCAGCAGGACGCGCGGCGCGTAGCGGCGCGATACTTCGTGCGCGATATACAGCTGGTGCGCGATCAGGCTGGTGCGACTGCCGGCCAGCCCGAACACGGCCGACTGCTGCAGGCTGTTGGCGATTTCGCGGGTCTTGCAGCGCAGGCTGAACCATTTATTGCGGTCGACCTGCGCGTTGAGCAGCCGTTCCGCCGGTTGGTTGAGCTGCAGGAAATTACTCAGGCGGCCCTCTGGAAGATCGGCCGCGTTACCGTGCTCGTCGGCGCAATGGTAGACGATCAGACCGCTGGATTCGCTCAATCCCAGGACCTGCAAATTTTCGCCGTCGTGTTTTTCGACCCAGTCCCCCTCGCGGAAACGCACCCGGGTCAACGGCGCGTCGGCGCGCGCGTAGATACGGGTCTCGCCGGTTGCGGGGAAAATAATGCTCACGGTACGGTGTTCGATTTCGATCACCATGCCAAGGCCAAGATGGAGTTCGGCGGCGCTGATCCAGCGCTGGCCGATGACAAAGTCCTGCATATCAACAACGGTCCAGAATTCCCGGCGCGATTATAACAGGCGGGCCCGGCTTTCCCAGCATGGCGAATCGTCCGCGATTTCAATACGACGAGGTTCCCGAGTCCAGGCTTGCAGTTGCCCGGTATCTTGCACAGAATGCTCGCATGATAAAACTCGAAACCAGTGGATATTTTATTACCGGATCCGATACCGATGTCGGCAAGACCTACATCGCCTGCCAGATCGTGAAACAGCTATCCGCCGACGGCCTCGAGGTCGAGACCCGCAAACCCGCCGAATCTGGCTGCCGTTCAGGACCCGGAGGCGAATTGCTGACAAACGACGCGGCCGCACTACAGCGCGCCAACGGCGACCGGGAGCCGATCGAGCGCATCACCCCTTACCGCTTCCGCGCGGCGCTGGCGCCGCATCGTGCGGCACGCCTGGAAGAGAAAACGCTACTAATAGAAAACCTGATCGACGCCTGCGCGCGCGACCATGACGAGCGCTGCCTGATCGTCGAAGGTGCCGGTGGCTTTTACTCGCCGCTTGCGGAGAACGGTCTGAACGCGGACCTGGCGGGCGCATTGCAGCTGCCGGTAATCATCGTGGTCCACGATCGAATCGGCGCGGTAAACCAGGCCTTGATGACGTCGCAGGCGGTAACGAGCCGCCATCTGCGCGTGGCGGCGATTATCCTGAATCAGGTTAGCCCGATGACCGACCCCGACATGGATAACGCGACCGACCTGCGCCCCCTTTGCGACCTGCCGGTGTTCCGCTGCAAACACGGCGCGACATTGCCGCCATTATTCGAGACAGCAGATGGCTAGATCCAGCCTTGACCGCTGGTTGGCTCCCTGGGTTTTTGTACTGACCGGCGTCGTTTTTAATATTCTGTCTGCGTTGATCACCCATTACTTCATCGGCCTCAACAACGACCAGATCAACATTATCGACCGCGAGATTCAGCAGAAACAGGTTCTGATCGACAGCCTGTGGCAGTCCAGGATCGAGGTCGAACGTAAAAAGGAATTTTTCATCCTGCTGCTGGCGGATAAGCCCGCTGCGACCGAGGTTACCGAGTCTTATTACCGGAAATACCTGGCGGAAGTACAAAATACCTACGATCTGAAAGAGTTTGCAGCGCGCGTGCAACAGCCGGCGGACGTCGATCTGAAACTGTTGCTGGATTTGAGCGACACGGCGCAGCAATCGATAATCGAATCCATCAACAACACTTATTTCGAAACCCTCGAACTACAGGAACGGAAAATGCCGCTCGAAGGCGATAATTCACGCCTGTTCAGTATCGCGATCTTTCTGCAGGTAATCGGCCTGATCCTGGTACTGGCACGGGACCTGCGGCGACACTGACGGCTGATGAACAGGGGCTACGCGGTAATCCTCGCCGGTTACATCGGCTGGGGACTGTTTCCACTCTACTGGGCGTTATTAACCCACGTGCCGGCACTCGAGGTTTTGCTGCACCGCATGCTGTGGTCGGCGCCGGTACTATTGCTGCTGGTACTGCTCAGCGAGCGCAGGAGGTCGCAGGTCGCAGCCGCGCTGACATCCTGGCGCGAATTGAAATGGCTGGCGCTATCGGGCCTGGTGGTCAGCCTGAACTGGGGCATTTACATCTGGGCGGTCGCCAATCATCGAGTACTCGAGGCCAGCATGGGATACTTCCTGACGCCGCTGCTGAACGTGCTGGCGGGCGTCATCGTTTTCAAGGAAAAACTCGGCCGCGCCAACGTTATCGCGATCCTGTGCGCCGCTGCCGGCGTTGCCTACTATTTCCTCAGCACGTCGGTTCTGCCCTGGGTGGTACTCGCGGTTGGATTCAGCTTCGCGTTCTACGGCTTGCTGCGCAAACAAATGGCTACCAACGCGGTGCCGGGGCTGTTCGTCGAAATACTGCTACTACTCCCGTTCACGCTGGCGCTGATCCTGTGGCTGCATCATCGGGGGGACGCGATGTTCCTGAACCAGGCCCAGGCGACAGACATGTTATTGATTCTTGCGGGGCCGGTAACGGTGCTGCCGCTCGCGTTTTTCACCGCCGGCACCCGCATGCTGCCGATGACGACCGTGGGAATCCTGTTTTACGTCACCCCGTCGCTACAGTTCTTCTGCGGGGTGGTGCTGCTCGGAGAAGCCTTTAACCTCGACAAGCTGCTCGGATTTATCGGAATCTGGATCGGGCTCGCGATTTTCAGCTACAGCCTGCTATCGACGCGTAAAGCCGACCCCGCCGAGGTGACCTAGCCAGGCTGAGCCCTGCTAAAGGGGGACTAGGCGATGAAGTCGGGCATATTGCCGACTTCGACGATTTTCATCGCGTTGGTGCCACCGCCGGTACCCATCAGGTCGCCCTTGGTGATGATGACCAGGTCGCCGTCGGCGATCGAGCCCTGTTTCTTCATCAGTTCGACCGCTTCCTGGTTGGCCTCGGCATGATTGGTATGAATCGTCGGAAAGTCGACCGGAAACACACCGCGGTAGAGGTTAACCTTACGGTTGGTCGACTGATGGCGTGACAACGCAAAAATAGGAATGCCGGAACTGATACGCGACATCCACAGCGCCGTCGAACCGGACTCGGTCAGCGACGCAATCGCGCGCACGTTCAGGTGGTTGGCGGTATACATGGTGGCCATCGCGATGGCTTCATCGACGCGCTCGAAGGTGTCATCGAGCCGATGCCTGGATTTTATCGCGCGGCTGTGCTGTTCGGCGTTGAGGCAGATGTCCGACATCGATCTGACGGTCTCGCTCGGGTAGGTGCCGGTCGCTGTTTCGGCCGACAGCATGACGGCATCGGTGCCGTCGAGAACCGCGTTGGCAACATCGAAAACCTCGGCGCGAGTCGGGATCGGGCTGTCGCGCATCGATTCCATCATTTGGGTCGCGGTAATGACGACACAATTCATACTGCGCGCCTTACTGATAATCTGTTTTTGCACCGCGGGCAACTTGGCGTCGCCAATCTCGACGCCCAGGTCGCCGCGCGCGATCATGATCGCGTCCGACGCCGCGATGATTTCCTCGAGATTATCGAGCGCCTCGGCCCGTTCTATCTTGGCCACCAACCCGGCCGAACAGCCTTCGGCGTCGAGCAACCGGCGCGCCTGGTTCATATCGGCGGCGTTCCTCGGAAACGATACCGCGAGATAGTCCGCATCGATCAGCGCCGCCGTTTTCACGTCAGCCCGGTCCTTGTCGGTGAGTACCTCCGCGGTCAAACCGCCACCCTTGAGGTTTATGCCCTTGTTATCCGAAAGCTCGCCGCCCACCCGCACGGTGCAGTCGATACGCGGTCCCTCGACCTTATCGACCTGCAGCACGACACGGCCGTCATCGAGCATCAGAATATCTTCGCTTCCGACATCCTGCGCCAGTTTCCCGTAAGTGACCCCGACCTGATCGCTGTCGCCCTCGCCGTCCGGGCATTCGATATTGAGGCAAAAGCTGTCGCCGACGGCCAGATCGATGCTGCCGGCTTTGAATTTTTTCAGGCGAATTTTGGGCCCCTGCAGGTCGGCCAGTATTGCCAGGTGGCGGTTGTTATCGAGACCGATGCGTCGAATTTTCTCGGCCCGTGCCCTGTGTTCGTCGGGGGTGCCGTGGGAAAAGTTGAGGCGCACCACGTCGACCCCGGCCTTGATCAGGCTGTCGATTGCAGCATCGGATTCGGTCGCGGGCCCGAGGGTCGCGACGATTTTCGTTCTACGTAGAACTGCTCTCATAGTCTGAGTACCTTTGTTCCAGCATTGCTACCGCCGGCAATTGTTTACCTTCCAGGAACTCGAGAAAAGCGCCACCACCGGTGGAGATATACGAAACCTGTTGCGCGATGCCGTACTTGTCGACGGCGGCCAGTGTATCACCGCCGCCAGCGATCGAGAATGCCGGCGACGAAGCGATGGCCTGCGATAGCGTTCTGGTACCCTCTCCGAACTGGTCGAATTCAAACACGCCCACCGGGCCATTCCACACGATAGTCGCGGCCTGTTGCAGAATTGTTGCAAAATGAGCCGCCGTCTCGGGGCCGATATCGAGGATCATATCGTCGTCCTCGACTTCGGACACCGGTTTCACCTGGGCCGCGGCGGATTCGGAAAACTCCTTGCCGCAAACGACATCGGTCGGAATCGGGATATCGCCGCCCCGCTCCCGGGCCTGTTCCACCAGTCGTTTGGCCTCGGGAATCAAATCCGCTTCGACCAGCGACTTGCCGACGTTATACCCGGCCGCCGCGATGAAGGTGTTGGCGATCCCGCCACCCGGGATCAGCTGGTCGACGATGCCGGACAACGCGTCGAGCACGGTCAGCTTGGTCGACACCTTGGAGCCGCCGACGATGGCGACGACCGGGCTGGCCGGGTTATTCAACGCCTTGCCGAGCGCGTCGAGTTCGGTTGCCAGCAACGGCCCGGCACAGGCAATCGGGGCAAACCGGCCGGCGCCATGGGTCGAGGCCTGGGCCCGGTGCGCGGTACCGAAGGCGTCCATAACGTAGATATCGCAGAGCGCGGCATACTGTCGCGACAGGGATTCGTCGTTGGACTTCTCACCGGCATTGAAACGCACGTTTTCAAGTAGCACGACGTCGCCATCGGACATCTCTGGTGCCTGCTCCAGGTAATTACTGACCAGCGGCACCGGCTTGCCCAGCGCCTTGCCGAGATAATCGGCCACCGGCTGTAGCGAGAACTGCGCTTCCGGATTGCCCTCTTCGGGCCGCCCCAGGTGCGACATGATCATCAGCCGCGCGCCGGCGTCGATGCAGTGTCTTATCGCAGGCAGCGAGGCCTTGATACGTTGATCGCTGCTGATGACTCCATCTTTAACCGGGACGTTCAGGTCCTGGCGAATCAATACGCGTTTGCCGGCCAGATCCAGGCCGGTCATTTCGAGTACTGGCATGGCCGGGTCCTGCTAAGCCGCGATAACGCGCAGCATCTCGACGACCTTGCAGGAGTAACCCCACTCGTTGTCGTACCAGGAGATTAGCTTGACGAAGGTGTCGTCCATCTGGATTCCGGCCTCCGCGTCGAAGGTGGAAGTGCAGGCTTCACCACGGAAGTCGGTAGATACCACCTTGTCCTCGGTGTAGGCCAACACGCCTTTCATCGGGCCTTCGGAAGCTGCTTTCATCGCCGCGCAGATGTCGTCGTAACTGGCATCCTTTTCCAGCTCCACGGTCAGGTCGACCACCGAAACGTCGGAGGTCGGTACGCGGAAAGCCATGCCGGTGAGCTTGCCGTTGAGTTGCGGCAGTACCTTGCCCACAGCCTTGGCGGCACCGGTCGAGGACGGAATGATATTCTCCAGGATACCGCGACCGCCGCGCCAGTCCTTCATCGACGGCCCGTCAACGGTCTTCTGCGTCGCCGTGGCGGCATGCACGGTGGTCATCAGGCCGCGCTTGAGACCGAAATTATCGTCGATAACCTTGGCGATCGGCGCCAGGCAGTTAGTGGTGCAGGAAGCGTTCGAAATAATCGCTTCGCCAGCGTACTTGTCGTCGTTAACGCCGAACACGAACATCGGTGTGTCATCCTTCGACGGTGCCGACATGATGACTTTCTTTGCGCCCGCGTCGATATGCTTTTGCGCGGTGTCCTTGGTCAGGAACAAACCGGTTGCCTCGACCACGACATCGACATCGAGATCGCCCCATTTCAGTTCGGCCGGGTCTCGTTCGGCGCTAAGGCGGATATTCTTGCCGTTGACGACCAGGGTATTACCCTCGACCGCGACGTCGCCCTTGAAACGACCGTGCACCGAGTCGTGCTTGAGCATGTAAGCGAGATAGTCGGGCTCGAGTAAATCGTTGATGCCGACTACCTCGACATCGCTAAAATCCTGCGCCGCGCGAAACACCATGCGCCCGATGCGGCCGAAACCGTTGATACCGACACGAATAGTCATATGAATCTCTCCCGTAATTTAAAGTTAATCTAATCCTAAAAGACTGTTGAGCGCTTCCACCACCTTGCCGACGGTGAAACCGAAATATGAAAATAATTCTTTGGCCGGAGCCGACTCGCCGAAGGTATCGATGCCGATGACAATGCCGTCCTGGCCCACGTACTTGTACCAGCCAGCAGTCACCGCGGCCTCGACCGCGATACGTGCACTGACGCCCGGCGGCAGCACTTCGTCGCGGTATTCCTTGGACTGCCGGTCGAACACCGAGGTGCTGGGCATCGATACCACGCGTATCTTCTGATTCTCGAGCGCTTCCGACTCGAAGGCCGCGATCGCCAGTTCGACTTCCGAACCGGTCGCGATAATAATCGCATCAGGGACGCCCTCGCAATCGCGCAGGATATAGCCGCCGCGCGCAATGGCCTTGATCTGCTCCGGGCTGCGCTGCTGATGCTTCAGGCCCTGGCGCGAAAATACCAGGCAGCTGGGGCCATCGCGATACTCGATGGCAGCTTTCCAGCACACCGCGGTTTCGACGGTATCGCAGGGACGCCATAGCTGCATGTTCGGAATCAGGCGCAAACTTGGAACCTGCTCTACCGCCTGGTGAGTCGGACCATCTTCGCCGAGCCCGATAGAATCATGGGTATAGACGAAGATGCTCTGAATTTTCATCAGCGCCGCCATGCGCAAAGCGTTGCGTGCGTAATCGGAAAATACCAGGAAAGTAGCGCCGAAAGGGATGAATCCGCCGTGCAGCACGATACCGTTGAGCGTTGCGGACATGCCGAACTCGCGTACCCCGTAGTTGATGTAGTTGGCATCGGGCGATTCGGCGCGCATCGGCTGGAACCCCGACCACTCGGTGCCGTTGGAACCGCCCAGGTCGGCGGAACCGCCGAACAGTTCCGGCAATAAAGGCGAATAGGCCTCGATCGCTGCCAGCGAAGCCTGGCGCGTGGCCTTTGTTTCCGCGGCTTCATCGACCTCTGCTATAAACGCCCGCGCCTCCTCTTCCCAGTGCTCGGGTAACTCGCTATTGATGCGGCGTTCGAATTCGGCGGCCAGCTCCGGATGCTCGGCCTTGTAATCGGTGAATTTCTGGTTCCAGGCCTTTTCCTGGGCCTGCCCCTTTTCGCGATGATCCCAGCCCTGGTAAACCTCGTCGGGTACCACGAACGGCTCATGCTTCCAGTTTAGCTCGACCCGCGCCAGCGCCACCTCCTCTTCGCCCAGCGGCGCGCCGTGGCAGGCATGCCCGCCCGCCTTGTTGGGCGCTCCGTAGCCGATGATGGTTTTACAGCAAATCAGCGACGGTTTCGCGGTAATCGCCCGCGCTGCCTCGATCGCAATCTTGATTTCGTCCGGATCATGCCCATCGACCTCGACCACGTGCCAGCCGTAAGCCTCGAAGCGCTTCGGCGTATCATCGAGGAACCAGCCTTCGACCTTGCCGTCAATCGAGATGCCGTTATCGTCCCAGAATGCAATCAGCTTACCCAGCCCGAGGGTTCCCGCGAGTGAACAGGCTTCGTGTGAAATCCCTTCCATCATGCAGCCGTCACCCATGAACACATAAACAAAGTGGTCGACGATATCGAAATCGTCGCGATTGAATTCGGCAGCCAGCGCGCGCTCTGCGATCGCCATGCCGACGGCGTTACAGATACCCTGCCCCAATGGTCCGGTGGTGGTCTCGATACCCGGCGCGTAACCGTGCTCGGGATGGCCTGGCGTCTTCGAGTGCAGCTGCCGAAAATTTTTCAAATCCTCGATGGTGACGTCGTATCCGCTCAGGTGCAGGACCGAATAGGGCAGCATCGAGCCATGCCCGTTGGACATCACGAAACGATCGCGATCGCTCCATTCCGGGTTAGCCGGGTTGTGCCGCATGAAGTCGTTGTAGAGGACTTCAGCGATATCGGCCATGCCCATGGGGGCACCCGGATGTCCGGAATTGGCCTTTTGCACGGCATCCATGCTCAATGCCCGAATCGCATTGGCAAGCGTTTTACGAGATGACATTAGATCGCCCCCGAAACCGAAGTTTTAACATAAGCTATTGATTAATATTGAGTATTCATGGCTACACATGTCCGATTACCGGTCTGGGCGGTAATTCACTTTCACCACTACGCGCGTTCTCGACAAGGCGCGCTATTCTCTCGTAAATGCAAATCGACAGCAACTCATAATATCTTTTACCGGTATCCAGCTGTTATATGACCCGTATAATCAATGCTGTTATTTTGATTTGTCTTACATATAATTCGCTTTTTTCAACGCAGGGGCGGAGTTAACTATGTCGGGTTCATATATTTTTACATCCGAATCGGTATCGGGCGGCCACCCAGACAAGATGGCGGACCAGATTTCCGACGCAGTGCTCGATGCCCTGCTGGAACAGGACCCGCGTTCCAGGGTCGCCTGCGAAACGCTGGTCAAGACCGGCATGGTGCTGCTGGCCGGTGAAATCACAACCAATGCCGAAGTCGACATGGAAGCGCTGGTGCGCGATACCGTGTGCGAGATCGGCTACGACAACCCGGAGTGCGGCTTCGACGGCAAAACCTGCGCGGTGCTGACCGGTCTCGGGAAACAGTCCGGCGATATCGCGATGGGCGTCGACGAGGGCGACGACAAGGAACAGGGCGCCGGCGACCAGGGCCTGATGTTCGGCTACGCCTGCAATGAAACCGACGTGCTGATGCCGGCACCGATTACTTACGCTCATCGCCTGGTGCGCCGCCAGCGCGAGGTGTTCAAATCGGGCGAACTCGACTGGTTGCAGCCCGATGCCAAGAGCCAGGTGACGCTGCGTTACGAACATCACAAGCCGGTCGGTATCGAGGCAGTTGTCCTGTCTACCCAGCACAAGGAGTCCGTCGATCTGGGCACCTTGCGCGAAGGTGTAATCGATACGATTTTAAGGCCGGTGTTACCTGAAGAGTGGTTGTCACAGTGCAAGAATGAGAACATTCACATCAATCCGACCGGGCGCTTCGTTGTCGGCGGACCCGTCGGTGACGCCGGCTTGACCGGTCGCAAGATTATCGTCGACACCTATGGCGGCATGGCGCGTCATGGCGGCGGCGCCTTTTCCGGCAAGGATCCGTCCAAGGTCGATCGTTCGGCCGCTTACGCGGCTCGCTACGTGGCGAAAAACGTCGTCGCCGCGGGCATCGCCGAACGCTGCGAGGTGCAGGTTTCCTACGCGATCGGCGTGGCCGAGCCGACCTCGATCAGCGTCGACACCTTCGGCACCGGCGTCATCACCGACGATCGTATCATCCAGCTGATTCGTGATCATTTCGACCTGCGGCCAAAAGGCCTGATCGCGATGCTCGACCTGCTCAGGCCCATTTACAAGCCGACCGCCGCCTACGGGCACTTCGGTCGCGAAGATCTCGATCTGAGCTGGGAGCAGGTCGACAAGGCCGAAGCGCTGAAGGCCGACGCCGGGCTCTAGTCAGAACACAGCGGCTGATCCAAATTGACAGCCGCGCGTATATAGCTACACTATTCGGTTCCCTGCTACAGGGAACCTGTGTGCGAGGAGCGTTGCGACAGCCTTGCTCACATACCTTACCAGCGTTCGTCGCGAGGGCGGCGAGACGCCTCCATGAAGGGGCGCACGCAGCGGAGAACGGCGCCGGCGTAGTCACACTACGTCAGGTCGTTCGCAGCGAGTACGTCACTGCATGGTGAGTGTATCGCCGGCCGCAGCAGAAGGCTGGTAAGGTATGTGAGCAATCTGCCAGGCTCGCATACGGGATCGATTAAACGGCGCTCATAAATAGTTTGGAGATTATTTATGAGTGCTAACGCGCAAGACATCATTAAAGACGACTACAAGGTTGCCGACCTCTCGCTTTCTGACTGGGGTCGAAAAGAAATCGCGATCGCCGAAACCGAAATGCCGGGCCTGGTATCGCTGCGCAGCAAGTATGGAGCCGAGCAACCGCTCAAGGGCGCGCGCATCGCCGGCTCGCTGCACATGACCATCCAGACCGCGGTTTTGATCGAAACCCTGGTCGCGCTCGGCGCCGAAGTGCGCTGGGCATCCTGCAACATATTTTCTACCCAGGATCACGCCGCGGCCGCGATTGCCGCCGATGGCGTGCCGGTGTTCGCGATCAAGGGTGAGTCGCTGGAAGACTACTGGCAGTACACCCACAAGATCATGGAGTGGCACGACGGCGGCACCCCGAACATGATTCTCGACGACGGTGGCGATGCCACCATGCTGATCAATCTCGGCGCCAAGGCAGAGAAAGACATTTCCGTGCTCGATAACCCGGGTACCGAGGAAGAAGAGATCGCATTCGCGGCAATCCGTGCCCGCCTCGCCGAATCGCCCAACTTTTATTCGACTATCCAGCAGAATATCCAGGGCGTTACCGAAGAGACCACCACCGGCGTGCATCGCCTGTACCAAATGCAGGCGCGCGGCGAGCTGCCGTTCCCCGCTTTCAACGTCAACGATTCTGTCACCAAGTCAAAGTTCGACAACCTCTACGGTTGCCGCGAGTCGCTGGTCGACGGTATCAAGCGTGCCACCGACGTCATGATCGCCGGCAAGATCGCGTTAGTACTCGGCTACGGCGACGTCGGCAAGGGTTCCGCGCAGTCGCTCAAGGGCCTGGGTGCAACCGTCTGGATTACCGAAATCGATCCGATCTGCGCGCTGCAGGCGGCGATGGAAGGCTTCCGCGTGGTCACGATGGACGAAGCCTGCTCACAGGCCGACATCTTCGTCACCGCGACCGGTAATTTCAACGTCATCCGCAAGGATCACATGGAGCAGATGAAGGATCAGGCTATCGTCTGCAACATCGGCCACTTCGACAACGAGATCCAGGTCGCCGAAATGAAGGGTTACGACTGGGAAAACATCAAGCCGCAGGTCGATCACATCATCTTCCCGGACGGCAGGCGCATCATCCTGCTGGCCGAGGGTCGACTGGTCAACCTGGGTTGCGCCACCGGACACCCGAGCTTCGTGATGTCGAATTCGTTCACCAACCAGGTGCTGGCGCAGATGGAGATTTTCTGTAATCCAGGCAAGTACCAGAACGAGGTCTACGTCTTGCCGAAACACCTGGACGAAGAGGTAGCACGCCTGCATCTCGCAAAGATCGGCGCCAAGCTGACAAAGCTTACCCAGGAACAGGCAGATTACATCGATGTTGACGTAAACGGTCCCTACAAGCCCGAGACTTATCGTTACTAGGTAATCCCGGTTTATGCGGAACACCCGCGTATTCATCGAAACCGGGCTAGTCGTCGGGGACGTTATCGAACTCGACAAAGCTCGCGGCCATTACCTGAAAAACGTGCTGCGCCTGAAACCAGGCGCGGCATTTTTTTTGTTTAACGGCAGGGACGCGATCGATTACGAAGCCAGGCTGATCATCGAGGGTAAACGACTCACGGCCGAAATCCTGGCGGCGCGCCCGCTAACCACCGAGTCTGCGCTAAGCAGTGAAATTATCCAGGGACTGGGACGCGCCGACCACGTGGACTGGACGATCCAGAAGACTACCGAGTTAGGCGTAAACCGTATCTCGATTTTCAACGCCGCGCGTACCCAGTCAACGCTGAAAGCAGCGCAGCTCGAAAAAAAACTTGCCCACTGGCGAGGCGTCGCGATTAGCGCCTGCGAACAATGCGGCCGAGCTATCGTTCCCGAAATAGAGTTCCACACCGGGCTCGAACCGGCGCTGGCCGCCGCGGCAGGCTGCGATAAACTGATACTGGATTTCGAGGGCGAACCGCTGGCATCGAACTTGCAGCTCTCGCCGTCCTCGATATCGATACTACTCGGACCCGAGGGTGGTTTGACCGACGCCGAGATCGGGTTAGCCGATGAGGCAGAATTCCAAACGGTCAGTCTTGGGCCACGCGTGTTGCGCATGGAAACCGCAGCCACCGCTGCGCTGGCGATAGTTCAATCGTCACTGGGGAACATCTGAAGGTCGGCTCCGATCGACGGCGTTGCTGGTCGCTTCGAAGGGGTCAGAGCAAAAATGTCGCAGAAACTGTGCTAACAGCGAGATTTTTGCCGACATTTTTGGTCTGACCCCAGGCGATCCCGCATCGCGAAGATCGGGGTCACGAAGATCGGGGTCAGAGTAAAAATTATGGCAGGACTGCTCTATTACTCGGCGGCAGCGTAATTATTTCTCTGACCCTCTCGAAGGAACCGGATCTTGCCCTAGCGCGAAAGTTCCTCGAGGCGGCTCTTGTTGTACTCGAGCTTGAGGTCGGCAATGATCTTGTCGACATCGGGAATGACGCGCGCGAACTGCTCGTCGTCGACCCGGGTTACCAGGTATTGACTTAGCCCCTCGTCGCTGCCCGATTCCGTGCTGTCGGCTTCGGCCAGATAGGCGCGCGGTATGTCCTGCATATGGATTCCGATGTAGGGCAGATCCGGATCCTTTTCGGGATTGTAAACGATAGCGATGCGTGCGCGTGGTCCCACCTGGGCGGTTCCGAGGTTACACATTTGCTCCACCGCGACCACCGGCACATAAACCCCGCGCCACAACACGACACCGGGGAACCAGTCGCTGGTAGCGGACAACTGCCGCGGCGTCGAGTAGCCGATGATTTCAGCCACCGCCGAGTTCGGGATCAACAGATTCAGCGAAGTTAGCGGCAGCAGCATACAGCGTACCGATGTGGCCTTGTCATTCATCGCTCAATCACCTGACCAGCGCGCTCTCTATGTTTTCGATCAACTCGTCTTCCTGGTAGGGCTTGCCCATGTAATTGTTGACGCCGATTTCGAAAGCGCGATCGCGGTGTTTTTCCCCGGTACGCGACGTGATCATGATGATCGGAATCTCGGAAAAAATTTCCTCGTTCTGCATATGCGTTGCCAGCTCAAAACCATCCATACGCGGCATTTCGATATCCAGCAGCATCACGTCCGGGCGCACGTCCTGCAGCTGCGCCAGCGCATCGACTCCATCCTTGGCGGTCACGACCTGGTAATTGTGTCGTTCCAGCAGTTTGCTGGCCACGCGCCGCATCGTAATGGAGTCGTCAACTACCATGACGGTATTGCGTGCGCTCGCTTCACTGTCATCGCCAGACTGGTAAACCACCTTGACCGCGTTGGCGGTGCTCTGCCGGATCAGGCCGTTGACGTCGAGGATTAGCACCACGCTGCCGTCGGCCAGGATACTCGCGCCGGCAAGGCCCTTGACCTGGCTGAGCTGCTGGCCCAGTGTTTTAACCACGATCTCGCGGTTACCGATGATTTCATCGACGTGCAGGGCAACCCGCAGGTCGCCGGAACGGCTCATTATCACGGGTTGCTTCTCGACATCGCTGCCTGCCCTGAACTGCGTGCCCGAATCTACCAGTTTCGCCAGATTGTGCAGCACAAAGCGTTGGCCGGCATACTCCAGCTCGGGCGCCTCCTGGCCGTAATACTCCAGCAGGCTCTGCGCATCGAGACGGGTTATACCCTCGATATTGATCAGGGGAATTGCAAAGACTTCATCTCCGCAGCGCACCAGGATGGCCTGGTTTATCGACAGCGTAAACGGCAGGCGCGCGATAAAGGTCGTGCCCTGTGGATTGGTTTCGATTTGCAGGGTTCCGCCGAGCTGCTTGATCTCGATGTCGACCACGTCCATGCCGACGCCGCGGCCCGACAACTGGGTGACGTGATCCGCGGTGCTGAACCCGGGTTCGAGAATATACTGCACCAGGTCGGCTTCGTTGACGTTGTGGCTCTTTTCGAGCAAACCAAGCTGGACTGCCCGGCTGCGCACCTTTTCCAGGTTGACACCAGCGCCATCGTCGCTGACGCGAATCACGACCTCGGATCCATCACGCGTGATATCGATCGTGATCCTGCCATTTTCCGGCTTGCCTTTCTTGACACGCTCCACCGGGGTCTCGATACCGTGTGACAGCGCGTTGCGAATAATATGCTCGAGCGGCGCGACCATGCGATCCAGCACCTTGTTGTCGACTTCGTTTTCTTCACCGGTAATAACCAGCTCGGCTTTCTTGCCGAGTTCCTGGCTGCTTTGACGCACCAGTCGCCGCAGCCGTGACAGCAGGCCCGAGAACTTGACCATACGGCTCTTGATCAGACCGTCCTGCAGGTCGGTATTGACGCGCGACTGCTGCAGCAAAAGCGTCTCCGAATCCTTCACCTGCTCCCCCAGCAGCGACTGCAGGCTGGACAGGTCGTTGACCGATTCGCCGAGTGAGCGCGACAGTTCCTGGATCATGGTGTAGCGATCCATCTCCAGCGGATCGAAGTCAGATCTACCGTGCTCGGCACGGTGGCTGAAATGGATTTGTGCATCGGTTTCCGCCTCCAGGCTGCGCAATTGCCCCTTCAGGCGGGCAATAGTCTGCCCCAGTTCGCCCAGGTGGGTACCCAGGCCGGCGACCTGCTGCTCCATGCGCGCACGGTAAATACTAACTTCGCCGGCGGAGCTGACCAGGTTATCGAGCAGATCGGCGCGCACTTTTATGACATCCTGGGACGATCTTTCCGCGCCTGCCAGCGGTTCCCCGGGCAGGTTTTCGCTGACGATATCGATGTCTTCGCTATCGATATCCATACCCGACTCGCCGGTTTCGGCAGCGGTGTCATCACCTTCATCGAGGCGCAGCTTTTTCAATAATTCGACCATGGGGCCCGCTGCGCTCAGGCTTCGACCCTCCTGGGCCTCGACCACCTGTCGATGCAGCAGGTCGAAACAATCCTTGAGCAACTCGATCAGGTCCTCGTTCTTTTCGACCCGCCCGTCGATCACGGCAATAAACATCGATTCCATTTCATGCGAGAGATTGCTGATCTCAGCGATCTCTGCCATGCGTGCACCGCCTTTGAGGGTGTGCAGGTAGCGCTGTAATTCCATCACGGCATTGTAATCCATTGCCCCCGAATCATCGGCTCGCTGCTGCGACCACTCGTGCAGCGTATTGTCGCTCATCTCCAGCAATTCATTGGCTTCATCGATAAAAATAGTGAGCAGCTCGTTGTCCTGCTCGGTCTCGGCCGCCTCGTTCATCATCGTCAACGTATCGATAAAGTCACCGGCAGGCTCCGATTCCTCCCCGGGAATTTCAACCGTATACTCCTCGAAATCTTCTGCCAGCGCTTTGAAACTGATGCCAAGATTCTCGGGGATGGCGGGCAGCCCCCGGGTCGCCACGAGCTCGTTGGTCATGTTCTCGATGGCGCGCTGACCTTCTCGATAGAGAGCCACGATTTCATGATCGAGCGCCATCTTCTGCGCAATCGCGGACTTCAGGGGCTTTTCCATCAAACCCGCAAGCTCGCCGATGGTAGCGATATCCGCGGTGCGGGAAGCGCCGTGAATCGTGTGCAGGGCGCGGTAGATTTCTTCGCCGGGTATCAGTTCCCCGATTTGCTCGGCATGGTCAAGGGCGGAATTTACTATGCCGAGGTGCTGTTCTACCTCTTGTTGGTAAATTGTCAGCAACTCCGGATCGAACGACAGGCCGGTTGGTGCGGCCGGCTCTCGAGCCCTGGGCTCGCTTGCCCCTGCCTCTTCTCCAGGCACCTGGCTCCTTGTCGTATCGGCTAAAGGGTCCGGGGGGGTCTCCTGCTGGTTCGCCTGGGCCGTTTCGTCCGCCGGGGCAGACTGTTGTGACGGCTCATGCTGCTCAGGCTCGGCTTCTGCCGCCTGGGCTTCAGCCGCGGTATCGAACCCGCTGGCTTCGAGCGTCATCCCACCCGGCTCGGCCTCGGGAGCCTGCATGACAATTTCTTCGAGTTCGGCTTCGGCTGGCTCCGCCTCGGCGGCGATCGTTTCGATCGGGCTCGGGAGCCTGCATGACAATTTCTTCGGGCTCGGCTTCGGCTGGCTCCGCCTCGGCGGCGATCGTTTCGATCTCCCACTCCGCTTCGTGCTCGACCTGGTCTTCCATCTCGGGCTCGGGAGCCTGCATGACAATTTCTTCGAGTTCAGCTTCGGCTGGCTCCGCCTCGGCGGCGATCGTTTCGATCTCGGGTTCTTGCTCCTGCTCGATCTGATCTCCGACCTCGGGCTCCGCGGCGGACATCTCTATAGCTTCAACTTTTCCGGCGCTTTCCAACGCCGACGGCGTATCGATTGCGGACTGATCTCCGAATTCGTCGACAAGATCATCACCGAGAAAGTCCTCGCCTACGGTTTCGATCATTATCGATTTACTCGATTCGGGCTCAACCCCGGCGTCTACCGGCACTTGGATTTCTTCGAACTCGGCCGCCTCGTCCGTATCAGGTTCTTGTGCATAGTCGATGGCCTGGGTGTATTCCGAATCGGTCGTATCAAACTCGAAATCGGCAACGGTGAAGTTTGCCGTTTCGGGTTCGTTAATACTGCCTGTAGCCGGTGGGATCTCGGGCGGCTGCGCCAGTAACGTATCGTCGTAATCAGGCGAGCCCCTGGATGGGACTGATCCTTCACCCTCTGCGGCCTGTGCGCTGCTGGCCTCGAAATCAGACTGCGTAACCCGCATGGTGTCGGGCTCGATTTCCTCGAGCAAGGCCGCGGTAATCTTATCGGGAGGTAAAATCTGCGTCGTTCCACCGACGCCAATTCCTCGCCACTCGGTTTCATCGTCATCGGTGATATGATCGTGGGGTGACTCTATCCTGGCGCCTTGCTGCTCATGCTCGATCATGATCTGTTCGGCCTTGAACTCGGCCAACGCGCGGGCCAGCCCGCGCAGATAGTTGATGTCCGATTCGGGAGCCGCAGATGTTTTAAGCTCGGTCACCAGCTCAGGCAACGCCCGCGCCGCCTTACCGACCGCATCGATAATTTGCTTGCTGGGCGCAATCGTCTTGTCGATAAGCCGGTTCAGCAATAGCTCGAAGTCCCAGGCAAACTCGCCGATCTTCATAGCGCCTACCAGGCGGCCGCTGCCCTTGATGGTGTGGAACGCCCGACGGATATTCTTTAACGCATTTTCATCTTCCGGGTGCAGCAACCAGTCCTGCTGCAGGCGCGCAATGTTCTGCGACTCTTCCTCGGCCTCCTCCAGGTAAATTTCGAGTATCTCTGGATCGCTACCCGATTTGAGGACCTCCGGTTCGTCCTCGACCGGTGTAACCTGCAGCAATTCCGGGGTGGACGGTTTAGCGGCCTCGACTTCGACGGGTACCGACTCGCCGGGTTCGGCCTGATCATGACCGTCGTCGGGCGTCGATCGGGTTTCTTCGACCTCACCGTCGACGCTGGCGATAACCAGCTTTGGCCGGTCTGCTTGCGGGGCTGCCGCTACGGGCACCGCGTCTGGCCCGGTATCGTCAGCAACCTGCGACTCCGATCCAGATGGCGCCGCAGCGGATTCTGTTGCACTCTCCGCCGGCATTTCCTGCGCCTGCGTCTCAACCGCCGCGGGCGCCTTGATTTCGGCCACCGCGGGCTTCTCTGGCATACTCGCTAACAGTTCCTGTAACTGGGTATCGGCAAAATCCAGGATACTCTCCGCGTCGCCGCGATGCTCGCCCAGGGCTTCGAGATAGTATTCCAGGCTGACTACCACCTGCGACAGCGCATCCAGCCGGCCTGCGTCCATGAAAGCAGCAAGGTCGTAACCCTTCAGGTAGGACAGCAATCCATCTATCACGGCTACCACTCTCTGCTCACCCAGTAACTCCAGTGCGCCTCTGGATTCCTGCATCAAGGTTATGCAGAGATCGATGTTTTCCACGTGGCTCGAGTCCTTGATAAATTCGAGGATGGCATTCTTGGTTTTCTGAATATCGTCGAGCACCGCGGTAACGACCGCGCTCAAGACGTTATCCAGTTCATAGTCGCGCGATATATCGCTCTCCGCTCTCGCCTGCTCGGCGTTAACCGGCTGCCGCTTTTGCATCTGGTCTAGCGACTGTTCCACCTGCAGCAACTCGGCCGCCATCGATAGCAGCTGTTCCTCGTCCGCGCCCCCACCGCCCTCGAGGATGCCTTTGACGACATCGATTTGCGCCGCAATCAGCTGACGCTGCGACCCGAGGCCGATCATCGCCAGGGTATCGGAGATGATATGCATTTCCTGGGGCAGATCTTTGAGCGTTTCTACTTTGGACAAATCGCCGTTGACGTAAACCTCGAGGGTTGATTTAACCGCTTCGATGTCGGCCTTCATCGCCTCGGCAACGGTTTTCAGTAACGCCTGATTAGGACCGGCGATATTATCGAGAACTTCGCTGCGCGCCGATTCGGAGGGCAGGAACTGTTCCAGTCGATAAGCGGTCTTGATCGCCTGGGCCTTGGGCCCGTCACACTCGGGCTGGGCGATGTAGTACAGAAAATTCTTGATTAATTCGACCGGCTGTCGCTGCAGCAAACCGCGTTCGCCGATGATCAGGATCACGCGGAACAGCGCGTCCACCTTACCCAGCAGGTTCTTTATCGACGCTCCGAGTTCGAGCTGTTGACGCGATACCGATTCGATCAGGGCACCGACAATCCACCAGATTCTCGCAATCTGTTCGGAAACGGAGCGCTCCTCGAGGGTTTCGCATACTTTCTCGAGGCGCTGCAGGCTTTCGTCGACCGCCTGCTCCTTGATGATATTCACCAGCGCCAGCTGGTAAATCGGGCGCAGTTTTTTCGTCAGCAGCTTGGACGCCTCGTTCTGATCGTTATCGAGCGTCTGTACCTCGGCGCCTTCCTGGTGCATCGACAGATCCGGCAGAAACAGCAGTTTCTCGGAGAACAGGTCCTGGTTTCTTACCGCGCGGATATCATTCAACAGCGGCAGGATCGCGATTGGAATATCTCGATTTCCTGACTGGATGTGCTCCAGGTAGTCCGGTAACTGCAACACCGCGCGCAGCAGCACTTCCAGCGCCTGCTCTCCGTGTTGCTGTTTGTTTTCGGTGATGAAATCGACCAGCGCGACCATCTCCTCGGTCAGCATCGCGGCGCCGTACTGCTCGATCATCATCAGCACGCCCTGGATCAGGCTCAGCCTCTCCTTGACCCGCTGCAGCAGGTTATCGTCGTCTTCTTCGACGTACAGCTTCAGGTCGGTTTTGATCTCGGACAGGTTATCATCGATGGATTTCTTGACCCATCCAAGCGCACTGTGTTTGATCGAGGTTTCCTGAAGACTCATGGGATGACCTAGTTGGCCGCCTTTTTGTCCAGACCCAGCGCCGCCAGGTCATCGGCATCCGGCGTCGTCTTGCTTTCTATCGAGCTAACGCCGGGCAGCTTGAAGCCGGCTACCGAGGCCTGCATCTCTTTTACCATGTCCGAGAGTTCGCCAATCGATGACGAAGCCCGGTTCGAGCCCTCGGAAGTCTTGGCCGTGATTTCCTGGATTACGTCCATGGTCTCGGTAATTCGAACGCTGTCCTGGGCCTGATCACGGGTAGAGTCTGATATTTCCAGGATGCGTTGCGCCAGGTTCATCGAAACCTGTTCGATTCGGTCGAGCGCACCGCCCGCGTTCTCGGTTAGCTTGGCGCCCTTGACCACGTTGGCGGTACTTTGCTCCATCGAAACCGTGGCTTCGTTGGTGTCGGCCTGAATGGTTTTTACCAGCGCCTCTATCTGCTTGGTCGCGTCACCGGTTCTCTCCGCAAGTCTTTGTACTTCGTCCGCAACCACCGCGAATCCGCGGCCGGCCTCGCCAGCCATCGACGCCTGAATTGCCGCGTTGAGCGCGAGAATATTGGTTTGATCCGAGATTTCTGTAATCAGATTTACGATATCGCCGATTTCCTGTGACGACTCGCCGAGTCGCTTGATTCGCTTCGAGGTTTCCTGAATCTGTTCGCGAATCGTTTCCATACCCTCAATGGTCTGGCGCACCGTTTCACCACCCTTGTGCGCTATGCTTACCGACTTGCGCGCAACCTCTGCCGAGTCCGCGGCACGCTCGGAAACCTGTGACATCGACTTGGAAATCTCGGTTACCGCGCTGCTCGCCGCGGTTATCTGGCGCGCCTGGGCATCACTGGCCTCGGCCAGCTCGCCTGTCATGTTCTGCGTTTTACGTACCGCGCCGCGGACCCTGTTCGCGGTGTTGTTGATCGTGCTGACGAGATCGCGCAGCGCGTCGATGGAATAATTCACCGAGTCGGCAATGGCACCGGTGATGTCTTCGGTTACCGTGGTATGGGTCGACAGGTCACCATCGGCGAGGTTGGTCATTTCGTCCAGCAATCGCAGAATCGCGCGCTGGTTTTTCTCGTTCTGATCCTGGGATTCCCGCAGGCTCTCTTGCGATTCGCGCGAAATTACCAGGATCAGCAGCACCAGCAATACCAGCGCAACCAGACCGAAGCCGTAACCCGTCAACGTATAGATATTGCTCTCGGCATCCTTGCGCTCGATCGCCCCGATAAGGTCGCCTGACACATCCAGCATCACCGGGCTGAGTTCATCGATTTTAAGCGCAGCCTCGTGCACCTTGAATATCTGCGCCGAGTTATCGAGAATCTCGCGCACGTTTTTCCGCACCACCGAATAAAGATCGGCAAATTGCAGCAGGTTGCCAACCACGTTGGTGCCGGTAAACTTTCTTATCCCAAGCTCGGCATCACCCTCGAGCATGCCCAGCAGCTGCGTTTCCACCTGGGATGCATCGGTCGCGAAGCGATCCGCCGCGGCCATGACAACTTCGCCATCGGTCAGGATCTGGTTGAGGCTATGCTCGATGCTGCGGATCAGGATCACCTGGCGCGCCGCTACCGCGATGTTCGCTCGGGGCGCGCTGGAATTCACCAGCTCGGTAACCACGCCATCGGAGAGCGATATCAATTCCGGCAGGGATTCGTTGATCTGCGTGACATAATCGCTCACCGTGGCGATCGAATTCTTGGCCGCGACAACCGTCGCGATATTCCTGTCATAGTCATTCCAGACGGCTTTCAGGTTGGCATACTCGACCGAGAAATGTTCCGGTAAGGCCGGCAAATCCTGCGCCGGGTCGCCGTTATTGTATTTCTCCAGGTTGGCAAGAAAGCGACCCTGGTTTGTGGCAAGGCTATCGAAAGCCCTGTCCTGGCCGGCAGAGGCTTCGAGTGCATTGACCGCAATCTGCTGGGATATGACCTGCTGCTCGGAGGCGATCGCTGCATAAATCTTGTTTTTACGCGCCTCACCGGATTCAATCGTAAACATCGCCGCCATTGCCACCACGAAGAGCAACAGCAATACACCAACCAGCACTGCCTTGCGGTTAATGCCGCTGCCGCTTTGCGCATTCGGCAGGCTCGCGCCCGGGGATCGCCGCGGGAGCAGGTTCTTTATCTTGTCTACTACTGCCATTGGTACCTCAATGCAAACACGCTGCAGTTAAACCACTCTCAGAAAATTTTCGGCCCTGGCCAGTCGCTCGACGCTGAATACATTCCAGCGTCGTACCTGGTCGACAAAAGTGCCGGCGAGGTATTCCCCCACCGAGCCCACATCCTCCTTGACCTGCTCTTGATGCTCCTCGGGTTTGAAGCGTCGTAACCCGTAAACCTCGTCGACCAGCAAGCCGGCGACGATACCCAGTTTGTTAATAACCAGTATCCTGCTTTCCTTGCGAATATCGGTTGGCTTGCCATAAAAAAAACCATTCATATCCAGCACCGGCATAAGGTTGCCGCGGATATTCGCCAGGCCCTTGACCCACTGCACCACTCCGGGCACCCGGATGGTATCGGGCGGAGGCAGGATTTCATTGACGTCGTCCATTTTTGCAATCAGGGGTATGCCATTGATGTTAAATCCGATGCCAATCCAGTCATCGACCACCGCCTTGGCCACCGGCAGACCGCTGGAATTCTTGCGGAAGCGAACATCCAGTGCTTTCAATATTTCATAGGGCGAGTTAATGGACATGGTGATCGGTGCCTCAGTCGTCGTAGCTGCGATCGAAGCCCAGCACCCTGTTGATCCGTTCGATCAAATCACGCTCGTCTGCGGGCTTGACGATATAGTCCTTGGCGCCCTGGCGCATACCCCAGATCTTGTCGGTTTCCTGGTCCTTGGTGGTGATGATAATAACGGGAATCGATGAAGTTACGGGATTGCGGCTCAGGTCTCGAGTCGCCTGGAAACCGTTTTTGCCCGGCATGACAACATCCATCAAAATGCAATCGGGCTTGATTTCGATTGCTTTCTCTATACCTTCTTCACCGTTCTTGGCAACCGATACCTCGATATCGTTATTCATCAGCATGCTTTTGAATACATGCACCTCGGTCGGTGAATCATCAATTATTAAAATGTGCGTCATTCAGGGCCTACCTCTAGTTTCGCTGACCGTTACGATTAGCCGACATGCGTGGTGATAGCATTGATCAGATCTTCCTTCGAAAAGGGCTTGGTCAGGTATTTTTCAGAACCTACGATGCGTCCGCGCGCTCGATCGAAAATACTGTCCTTGCTGGACAGCATGATGACCGGCGTTGCTTTGAAGGTTTGATTGTTCTTGATCAATGCGCAGGTCTGGTATCCATCCAGGCGGGGCATCATGATGTCAACGAAAATAATATCCGGTTTATGCTCGGTGATTTTGGCCAGGGCTTCGAAGCCGTCAATCGCGGTAATGACCTCGCAACCCACTTTTTTTAGCAGAGTTTCAGCGCTGCGGCGGATAGTCTTGCTGTCGTCAATCACCATGACCTTGACGTTCAGCTTAGCCGATTGCGCTACTCCATCTGCTGTCTGAGACTCGGTGTTCACATATCCCCCAGGGATCAATCGTGGGTATCGCCCACTTTATTACGACAAGATTATATGGATTACTTCAAGTAAAACCATATATTTAATAAAGTTACATAATGTAAATTCTAAGGTTTCAGCCCGGATTTGACCGACCCGTTACAGAAATTCCATCACCTTAAAAAGTAGTTCATAAAACCGGGTTTAACAAGCGCTAGATTCAGCCTGCAACCCTGATCACAACAGGATATTTTGATGTTTTTAAGGGACTTAATTCAGTAAAATCGAACCGACCGCAATAATCGGCGCCAAATACCAGTCTTATGCCCCTGAACCGCAAGCTCGGAATCGTGATGGATCCGATCGAAGCCATCAAACCCTGGAAGGATTCCAGCCTCGCCATGTTGCTGGAGGCGCAAACGCGCGGCTGGCAGATTTTTTACTTCGAACTCGACGACATTTTCTTCGATAACGGTATCGCGACGGGGCAGTATCGCCATCTCAGCGTCTACGACGATAACGAGCACTGGTTCGACTACGGCGACGCGGGCCGCTGCCGCCTGGACGAACTGGACGCTATCCTGATGCGCAAGGATCCGCCGTTCGATCTGGAGTACATATACGGCAGCTACATTCTGGAGCAGGCGGAAGAAAACGGTGTACTGGTCGTCAACCGGCCGGCCAGCCTGCGGGACTGCAATGAAAAGCTGTACACCCGCGTGTTTCCGCAGTGCTGCGTCGAAACCCGGGTCAGTCGCAATCCGTCGATTCTGAAAGAGTTTGTCGATGAACACGAGGACGTCATCGTCAAACCGCTGGACGGCATGGGCGGGCAATCCATATTTCGGGTACAGAAAGGCGACCCAAACACCAATGCGATCATCGAGGCAGTTTCGAAGCACGGCCAGTCGCAAACCATGGCGCAGCGCTACATCCCCGAAATTCGTGATGGCGACAAGCGTATCCTGTTGATCGACGGTGTCGCTATCCCCTACGCGCTGGCGCGGCTGCCCGCCGCCGGAGAACACCGTGGCAATATCGCGGCCGGTGCGAGCACCCGGGGCCAGCCCCTGAGCGAGCGCGATCAATGGCTTTGCGATCAGGTCGCGGAAGATCTGCGCGCCCGCGGGCTACTGTTCGTCGGAATCGATGTAATCGGTGACTACATCACCGAGATAAACGTGACCAGCCCAACCTGCATTCGTGAACTGGATCAGGAATTCGGCCTCAACATCAGCGCAGAACTGTTTGAGTGTATCGAGCGACGACTTTCCAGTTAGCGCTACCTTGCCTGCTGCTGTTGCTTGCGGGACTCAGCAGCTGCGATCGCAGACAGCACCTGGTCGAGCAACACCTGCTCGAATTCGGCACCATCATCGAAATCACGATGATTACCGGCGACCTGCCCCGGGCCGAGCAGTTGCTCGCGGAAATCGAGCATCGCCTGCGGCACTACCGCAACCTGTGGCACGCCTGGGAGGACAGCGAGCTAACCCGCTTCAACGCCGAACTGCAGCGTAGCGGCCAGGCCCGAATGCCGGACGGCCTGGCCGAATTGTTGCGTCTAAGCAGCGAGTACCACGAGGCCAGTGGGGGCCTGTTCAATCCCGCGCTCGGCAAGCTGATTGCCGCCTACGGTTTTCACGGCGGCGAAGTCGACGCCGCGGCGATTACAGAGATTAGGCAGGACATTCCTACCATGCGGGATCTGGTATTCGACGGAAATCGCGTCACCAGCAGTAATCCTCACCTGCAAATCGACCTGGGCGGCATTGCCAAAGGTTACGCAATCGGACTGGTTGCCGATTTTCTCGATGCCAACGACATCGAGCACTACATCGTCAATGCCGGGGGCGACATGAAGATCGCGGGCAATCGCTTTGGCCGCCCGTGGCGCCTGGGCATTCAGAATCCATTCGCGCCCGGGGTCGTCGCCAACCTGAAGCTGGAGGGCAGCCACAGCCTGTTTACCTCGGGAAACTACCACCGCCAGTACTGGCGCCGCGGCCAGCGGACGCACCATATCATCGACCCGCGCAGCGGCGAATCGTCCATCGGGCAAAGCTCGGCGACGGTCTTGCTGCGCGATCCGGTGAGGGCCGATGTCGCGGCCACGGTGCTGATGATCGATGGATTGCGCAAAACTGCCGATTTAGCACTATCCTTAGGAGTAGATGACTTTCTGATTGTCAGCGAGTCACAGGAAATCCTGGTCAGCCGCTCGTTTTTCGAAAAACTCGAAGTCAAGCTGCCATGGCCAGTTACAATTGTTAACTAATTCAAAGAGTTTTGCTGGTTATCTAGATTCATTCTTGGCACAATAGACATCCAATATGGCTCAATCCCAAGCAATCAAGCCTCGCATCACGGCCAGTGATCGACTCGGCTTCACTTTATTTCTGGCGCTCTCGCTGCACGCAATTGTCGTGCTGGGGGTCGGATTTACGCCGGGAGATCGCAGCAACATGGAGCCCTTGCCCAGCCTCGACATCATTCTGGCCAATTCGAAAACCCTCGACGACGTCGAGAATCCGGATTTTCTTGCCCAGGACAACCAGGCCGGCGGTGGCAACGCCGATGACAAGGCCCGGCCCAGCGCGCCGGTATCAGCCGCGACCCCGATCGATCAGAGGGGGCTTGCGGACCGCGACCAGCCCGAGTTACGCAAGCAGCAACTGGCGATCAGCAACCTCTACTATCTGACGCAGAGCGAATCCGATACCCAGGCCCGGCAGGAGAAACAGCAGCGCGCCAAGGATTCAAACAGCAAGCAGGCCAGCGATGCCGAACAACGCGCAACCAAGATTGCGCGGCTGCAGGCGGAAATCAGGCAAATGACGATCGATTATGCCAAGCGTCCGAAAACCCTGACCCTGACCGCCAGCACGCGCAAAGCGGTAGAAGCGAGCTACCTGGCGACCTGGGTACAGAAGATCGAGCATACCGGTAATCTGAACTATCCCTCGGAAGCCAGAGTCAACAACCTCGACGGCCGGCTGCGCATGAGCGTGCGCCTGAACGCCGAGGGCGAGGTGCTCGACATGCAGATTACAAGTTCATCCGGCACCAGCGTGCTGGACGAAGCCGCCAGGCGCATTCTGCGCATGGCCCAGCCATTTGCCCCGTTTTCCGAGGAACTCAAGGAACGCGCCGATCAAATCGTCATCATCAGGACCTGGGACTTCAAAAGCAATCGCTTTAGAACGCAAAGCGGGGTAAGCTAACGCCCTGCAATGATCCAGCAAACAGCCAGTCTCGTGGACAAGTGCCTGATTGCAACCCCCGCAATCAAGGACCCGATTTTCGCCTCCAGCCTGGTCTACATGTGCGAACACAGCGAGCACGGCAGCATGGGGCTGGTGGTCAACCACGAAACATCGCAGGTACTGGAAGATATCTTTGACCAGCTCGATATCGAGTGTCACGACGAAATTATTAATAACCAGCCGGTATTTATTGGCGGCCCGGTACAGCTCGAGCAGGGCTTCGTACTGCATTCCGATCCCGGCAACTGGCAAAATAGCGTCGAGGTTTCCAGCGGCATCAACCTGACCAGCTCGATCGATATCCTGCAGGCTATCGCCGGCGGCAAGGGTCCGGAAGATTATCTCGTAATTCTCGGTTTCTCCGGCTGGGCCTCGGGCCAGCTCGAGTCCGAGCTGCAGCAGAATTCCTGGCTAACCTCGGCCTGCAACCCGGATTTGCTGTTTCACGAGAAGCCCGAAGACAAATGGCAGGTTGCCTTCGATTCACTCGGTTTCGATTTGAGCTCACTCTCCCCCGTCAGCGGTAACGCCTGATCACCCAGCGCATGGCTGAACCGGTCAAGACGGTTATCGGTTTCGATTTCGGTAGCCACTGCATCGGGGTCGCGGTCGGACAGACGCTTACCGGCCAGGCCAGTCCGCTGACGGCGGTGAAAAGCAAGGACTGGAAGGCGATCGAACGGGTTCTGCTCGAGTGGCAGCCGCAGCTGCTGATCGTCGGCCTGCCGCTCAACATGATGGGCGAACAGCAAGCAATGAGTACTCGCGCAGAACGATTCTGCCGCCAGCTCGAAGGCAGATTCGGTATCCCGACGCGGCTGGTCGACGAGCGCCTGACCACCCGCGAAGCCTACCAGCTGGCGCTCGAATCCCCACGCAAAAGAACCAAACCCGAAATCGACAGCCTGGCCGCCGCGTTAATCACCGAATCCTGGCTGCGTGATTACGCCGAATCCGGATAGCATCCCGAAAATTACTCGCGCGGACGCAAGATACCAATCGAGGTTTAAACGCGGATTACAGCGCTCAATCCCTGCGAGGTACTGTATTCGCGAGAATTTTATGCTATAAAGCGACCGCACAGCAAAGCGGAGTTTAAGTGTCCCTACCCTCAGTCGAACCACTGATCGAAAAGCTTGGCCAGGCACTGACTCCCTATTTTTCTTCACCTGACTCACAACCCATTATCGTCGGCATCGAGACCGGCGGCGCCTGGATTGCCGAGCGCTTGCAGCAGCGTGTAGCCCCCGGGGCGGAGCTGGGTAGCCTGAATATCTCCTTTTACCGCGATGACTTTACCCGCAGCGGCCTGCATCCGACAGTCAAACCGTCGAGTCTGCCAACCGACATCGACGATCGAACCATCATCCTGGTCGATGACGTGCTGCATTCGGGACGCACCGTGCGCGCTGCGATGAACGAGATATTCGATTACGGGCGGCCACAGCAGATTATTCTCGCGATCCTGATCGATCGCGGAGAACGAGAAATTCCGATACAGGCCGATTTTGTCGGCGCCACCCTGGAACTCGACCCCGGCAGTCACATCAAGCTCGAAGGACCCGACCCGCTGCGACTGGTTATCAAGTCACTGGAGAGTCATGCCGGATAACCTCAATTTGCAGCTCGACAACAACGGCAGGCTGCGGCACTTTCTCAGCATCGAGGGCTTGAACCAGTCTATTCTTACCGAGATTCTCGATACCGCCGAATCCTTCACCTCGGTTGCCGACCGCACGATCAAGAAGGTTCCGATCCTGCGCGGCATCACCGTCGCCAACCTGTTCTTCGAGGCGAGTACACGCACCCGTTCCACTTTCGAACTTGCCGAACAGCGCCTGTCGGCCGACATACTGAGCCTGAACGTCGATACCTCGGCCACGGTAAAGGGCGAGTCGCTGCTGGATACGTTGCAAAATCTCGAGGCGATGCAGATCGATATGTTCGTCATACGCCACCAGGACAGCGGCAGCGCGCATTTCTTTGCGCAACATGTGCGCCCGGGGGTCTCCGTGCTCAATGCCGGTGACGGGCAGCACGAGCACCCGACCCAGGCGATGCTCGATATGTATACCATCCGCCATTACAAAAAGGACTTCAGCGGTCTCAGGGTGGCGATCGTGGGCGATATACTGCATTCGCGCGTCGCACGCTCTCAAATCCACGCGCTGAACCTGCTAAACACCGCCGAGATACGCGTCATCGCGCCACGCACGCTGCTGCCGGTTGCCACCGAGTCACTCGGCGTCAGCGTCTACGAAGACCTCGAGAGCGGGCTCAAGGATGTCGATGTCGTCATTATGTTGCGCCTGCAAAAAGAGCGGATGCGCGGCGCATTGTTGCCCAGTGAAAAAGAGTACTTCCGCAAGTACGGACTGTCGCAGGAACGCCTGAAGCTGGCCCGGCCCGACGCCATCGTCATGCATCCCGGGCCCGCAAACCGTGGTGTCGAAATCGAATCCAGCGTTATGGACGGCAACCAGTCGGTCATCCTGCAGCAGGTGAGTTTCGGTATCTCGGTACGGATGGCGGTAATGGCGATGATCGTCGGGCAATCCGGGGGCGACTCGTGAGCCTGCATATCAAGAACGGCGTCCTGGTGGCACCCGCCGAATCGACTCAGCGCGCAGCCGACCTGTACCTGCAGGACGGCAAAATAATCGGCATCGACCAGGCACCTGCGGGTTTCGAGGCCGCGCAGACGATCGACGCCGGCGGGCATTGGGTGATGCCCGGCCTGGTCGATTGCCAGGCGCGGTTGCGCGACCCGGGACAACCCGAGAAAGCCAATATCGACAGCGAAACCCTGGCCGCGATCAGGAACGGAATCACCACCCTCTGCCTGCCGCCCGATACCCAGCCCGCGATCGACAATTCCGCCACGGTGGAACTGATTCATCATCGCAACGAAATGTTTGGCCACAAGGCGCACGTCTATCCGATCGGCGCGCTCACGCGAGGCCTGGGCGGAGAGCAGCTCAGCAATATGGCGAGCCTGCGCGACAATGGCTGTATCGCATTCAGCAATGCCAAGGTTCCATTGGCCAACAACCTGGTGCAGCGACGCGCCATGGATTACGCCGCGGGTCAGCAGGCCCTGGTCATCATCCAGCCGCTGGATCACGATCTGCTCGGCAACGGCTGTGCCCACGAAGGTGCCGTCGCAACCCGGCTCGGGCTGCCGTCAATACCGGAAGCAGCCGAAACCGCGGCGCTGGCGAAGGACATCGAACTGGTAGCGCAGACCGGTGCACGGACGCATTTCGGCCAGTTATCCTGCGCGCGTTCGGTCGATATGATTCGCCGCGCCAAGGCCAAGGGCTTGCCGATCAGCGCCGATTGCGCCATCCATCAACTGTTTCTGACCGACCACGATATTGGCAACTTCGACAGCAACATGTTCACCATCCCGCCGCTGCGCAGCCAGTCCGATCGCGACGCGCTGCGCGAAGGCGTGGCCGACGGCACCATCGACTGCCTGTGCTCGGACCATCAGCCGCACGAGGTCGACGCCAAGTTGAAACCCTTCCCCTCGGCCGAACCCGGCATCAGTGGCCTCGACACCCTGCTGCCGCTGGCGCTACGCCTGGTCGAGGAAGGCGTATTGCCACTGGCCGAGCTGATCGCCAGGCTTACGCTGAATCCGGCCAGGATCCTGGGACTGCCCGGCGGCAATATCGAAGTCGGCACAGATGCCGACCTGATCATCGTCGACCCCGACATTCACTGGATCTGCCACGCGACCGACTTCGTCTCGAAGGGCAAGAACACCGCCTTCGAGGGCTGGGACTTCAACGGCGGCGTCACCCACACCATCGTCGCCGGCGCAATCGTCTACCAACGCTAGTTAAACAGTTCGTCGATACTCCCTGTTCAAGCCGCAACCGCAGCGCATTTCCTGATGTAAAGTTTCCGCTTTACTCTGATTGGTCGGCGGCGATATGCGGCCAGCGGCAGGCGAAGAACGAAGTTTTTATAAAGAATAAATCAACACCGGGCAAACAATGTTTGTAAACGCCTGCGTTAGGTCGACTCCTGTCATGCCTCCCCGGGTGCACAGGAAATAGAACTAGTACCTGTTCAGGTCGCTCTCGGGGATTAAATCGAAGCCGATTGGTATTTCGGCAATCTCCCTGTCAATCACCAGGTTTGTTTTTTCCAGGTGCTGGATGCGTTTACTCAAAGTCTGTGTCAGTGCGTTTAACCGGCGGTTCTCGGCCACGAGTTTCTTTATTAGTTCGCGCTGTTCCCGTGTAAGCACCTGCAAATGCTCGATTTGCTCGTCCATCGCTGCTCTCCGTATAGTTATAATATTTATCCAATAGATACTACATTGGGTGCTGGTGCCGTTCAATCCCGGTTCAGCGCTGCTGAAAATTCTGCCGCGCTACACCTACACATAAAAAAGATAATACCGGTACAAAAATTTTTGATTTC
>CAMYON010000005.1:56594-83980 GCA_947260025.1 uncultured Gammaproteobacteria bacterium | reverse complement strand
GTGAATACTCGATGTCGGTAAATCCCTCCATCTTCAGCAATTCGGTAGCTACGTACTGCGGGCCGAAACAGAGCACAGGAAAAGTGGGATCGTAAACGATACGGATCGACGTGGTTTCGGGCGGCGGCTCCGCCGCGGCGATACCGGGTTTGAAAGCTAAAATGCCGGCGGCCCCGGCGGTAGTCATGCGGCCGAGAAACTCGCGCCGACTCCAGTTGCTAAGTAAATCCGTGTTCATGGCATCCTCCTAAAGTGATGTGGTTTGGGCCTCATACTTTTAGTTCTCGTTTCAGTTCGGTCAGGAAACTCCAGTCCGAAATTTCGTCGATGAGGGAATTGGGTGAGCGCTGGATCAACCCCAGTTGGTGCAGGCGTAGCGCGTAAAAGCGCAGTGTGTCTTCGGGGTCGTATTCGCGCCACTGGGCGTACGGAATTTCGCGAAAGACCTGCAACGCGCGTTCGTAATCGGTGGGAAAACCGTTATCGATGACCATCTTCGCGGCGAGCTCGGGCTGCAGGGTGCACATGTCGGTCGCTTTCAGCATCGCCCTTAACGCGCGTTTGGTTGCGATCGGATTGTTGGTTACGTAGTCGCGGTTGCCGGAGATGACGCAACAGTAGTAATCCCTCCATGGCCGGTCGGTGGTCGTATTCAAAATAACGTGGCCGACATTTTGTTCGCGAAACGACTGCGCATCCGGTGGCCATACCATGATCGCGTCCACTTCGCCGGCAGCGAGCAGTTCGCCCCATTCCTCGTAAGGGTGGATTACCCACTCGATATCCTGGTCGGGGTCCAGTCCGATATAGGCAAACATGATGGAGAACCACATCTTCTCGGCGGAATCTTCTGCCGTAAACAGGGCGATTTTTTTGCCCTTCAGGTCGCGGAAAGAGTTGATCCCCTGGTGCGCAACAACTTCGGTACAACCGATGTGCATGCCGCTGAGGCCGACGACTGGCCCTCCGGCTTCTGCCACCGTGATCAGGTCGCCTACCCACGAAGCGCTGATATCGGCCTTGCCAGCACCAAGCACTTTGGCGTCGTTGATCGATGCGTCGAGGAACGGTGAATAACTGATCTCGGTAAATCCCTCGGCACGCAACAGTTCGGTCGCCACGTACTGGGGGCCGTAGCAAAGTATTGGTACGCTCGGGTCGTATACGATGTTGATCGACGTTGTTTCGGGTGGCGCTTCGGCCGAAGCTGTCCCTGGCCGAAGGCCGATGAGTCCGACAGCACCAGCAGCTGTCAAATTTCCCAGGAACTTACGGCGACTCCAGGGCTCGTATATTGGTAAATCCACAGCAAACTCCCGCGTTAGCTATATTTGTTCGTATTGAGGTACAGCTGGGAGAAAACGTGGGCAAAAGGCGGGGTGTAGAGATCAGCACGATGCGGCCTGATCCTTGTGGTTTGGCCAGATGAACTTGCGACATCTGTTCCCCCTTACCCGAAAAGGTCGAGCAAGAATATACCTCCGCTATTCCAATGTCCAATGAGGTTAGTTAAGGCGCTGTTTTATAAAATCGCCATAACTTATTGAAAAGAATAAACAAAAAAAGGGGGCGGAGGCATTAAGAAATAATCCCTTCGTCCCCTTTTAGTTACCCGATTTCGGGTTACCTACTACTTAAGGGCAATTGACACAGTCCGGGGCCCTGAATTAAAAAGGTCTGATGATTAAAGAATTCCTCGCTACCGTAGTTTCCGTTTGCCTGGCTCTGTTGCCGTTTGCCACTAGCGCACAGGAATCCACCCCGCTGGTCGGGCTCGAGTACCTGGAGCAGGTTAATCAGCGAATTCACAACGTCGGCACTGCCGAACTCGAAGCGTTGATCGCCGAGGAGCCGTCGCTGATAGTGATCGACGTGCGCCACGAAAGCGAGGTCAACGCGCGCGGTGGCATGATCGATGCCCACCGTGAGATTATCGTGCCGCGCGGCTGGATCGAGTTTCGCATGCCGAACGAGGTGCCCGACCTGGATACGCCAATCGTGGTTTATTGCGGCATCAACCAGCGCAGCCCGCTGGCGGCCGAAACCCTGCAAAAAATGGGTTACACCCGGGTGAGCAACTACGCCCCCGGATTTTTCGAATGGCGTGACGCCGGCAAGCCGGTCAAATTCACCGACCGCGCGCTCGACTCGATGCTGTTTCGCAAACCGGAAAAAGTCGTCGATGGCGTCTGGTCGGCGATCGGCGCAACCTCGCCCGGCAGCTATGCCAACTCCGGCCACAACAACAACCTGTCGTTCGTCATCGGTGAAACCGGCGTGCTCGTGTTCAATGCCGGCGACAATTACCTGCTGGCGCGGGCTTTACACGACGAAATCCGCAAAATCACGTCGCTGCCGGTAACCGCGGTGGTGCTGGAAAATGGCCAGGGGCATGCGATGCTCGGCAGTAACTACTGGCAAGAGCAGGGCGTGCCGGTCATCGCCCATGTCGACACCGCACATGAAATCGAAACCTACGGGGCCGAGGTACTGCAGCGCATGCAATTGCGCAACGGGGAAAAGGCCCGGCATACCCAGCTTACGATGCCCGATCAAACGTTCGATGAGGAACTCGTCGTCGACCTTGGCGGACTGGAGGTCAGGCTGATGTTCCTGGGCCCGGCACACAGTCCCGGGGACATCGTAGCCTGGATTCCAGCCAAGCACCTCGTCATCTCCGGCGACATGGCATTTCATCAGCGTCTGCTGCCAATTTTCGAGCACACCGACACCGCGGCCTGGATCGAAACCTGGGAGCGATTTGCTGCACTCGGTGCAAAATACGTCGTTCCCGGCCACGGCGATCCGACGAATATGACCGAAGTCACGCGCTTCACGCGGGATTACCTGGCTTATTTGCGCGAAAAGATAGGCGAAGTCATCGACGATGGCGGCGACCTTCAACAGGCATACGATGTCGATCAGTCACCCTATGAACAACTCGACACGTTTTACGAGCTCGCCATCCCCAATGCCGACCGCGTTTTTCGCGCGATGGAATTCGAATAGCCTTCCTTAATACAGGGATCACACCCCTTTGGCGGTATATATCCCGGCGGATATTCGACATACCCTTGATGCCGCTCGTATCGCCCTCGGCCATGCCAGCTTTTATTTAACGAGATAAAGGGGCTCCAGTATGCTCGCGAAAATCAGGCTCTACCTGTATGCCGTTCTGCTGTCTACCGGAAGCCAGGCAGCAGCGCAAGCGCCTGGCGATGACAATGCCTGGTGGTGGGACGAGGGTTGGTGGAACGACGGCCGCATCGAAGCGCCCGAAAACCATGTCCTCGAATCTTCCAGGTCCAGTTACATGAGCGGCGATGTCGAGGTGCCCACCCTCGTGCTGCGCCCCGCGGACGAAGCCAGGTATCCGGCGGTGCTGTTCGTACACGGCCGGCGCGGCCTGGACGACCTGGTGCGTCGGCATGCCCGACGAATTGCCGCCCGTGGCTTCGTCGTGCTGGCGCCCGACATCTACGGCGCGCATTTTCTCGGCACCCACCCCGTGGAGCATGATTACGCGCTGGAAAAGGATGTCGACGCTGCGGTCGACGCCTTGCTCGCGCGCGACGATATCAGCAGCGACAAGGCCTGTCTGTATTCGCATACTCGCGGCGGTTATTACAGTTTGAAAGTGGCAACCACGTTCAAGCGACAGCAAAACGATATCGCCTGTTACGTGTCGTATTATCCCCACCTGCAGGACCCGAACGCGCCTGAACCGCTACAGGTGTATGGCTATGCGCCCGAAATCGAGGAGCTGACCCTGCCGGTGCTGGTGTTTATCGGCGACGAAGAGCAGTATCAACGCAGGCGCGTGATCGAAACCAGTATCGATATATTGAATGACCGCGGTCGCGAGGCGCGGTTGATCATATACCCAGGCGTGGGCCGCGGCTTCGATTTTCGCCCGGAAAACGTCCGCAGCTTTGCCGATGATCTGGCCTCGAAAGACGCGGTGCAGCGCGCCGCGACATTCATGCGCCGACACCTGGCGGGCACCGACCGCCAATAGCGGGACCAGGTTGTTCCCGGGATTCCGGAAAGTGCAGGTTATTGATTTAGACTGTCGGGCGCTTTCTTGAGAATTCGAAATTCCACGTGGTCGCCGTCTTCTTCCAGGCATACTAGCCAACGCTTTGCCGAGATATCCGTTCCGGCCGCGGTGCGATAGGCGTCGGTGCAAAGTTGCCAACCGTCTTCGGACTTCGAAATCCTGGCGGGGGTCGCCGATCCATCGGAAAACTCGACCAGGCAGTCGCCGCCCGCTTGCATGTCGGCTATTTGCGCCAGCCCGGAAATCTTGCCCCTGTGGCCAGGGTATAGATGGGTATGGGTGGCTTCCAGAATCATCCGGGTCTCCAGCCTAGCTTTTGCGTAACGGCGCGCGCGGAATTTTTTTGTCCGGATCGACGAACGGCAACGAGGTGATTGTAATATCGCGTTCTCCCTCGGCGGTTTCGACTCGCAGCGATTCATCCCCGCTGCTGTGCTCCACGGCAAGCAGCGCGAAACCGATGTTTCGCTCCAGGCGGGGCGAGTATACCGCCGAAGAGATTGCCCCCACTCGTTGCGTATCGTTAAAAACAGGCCAGCGGTGCTCGTTGTTTTTTTCGAACGGATCTCCGTCCATGAATACGCCGACCACTTTTCTTTTTACACCCTCGTCGCGAATCTTTTCCAGCGCGGCCTTGCCGATAAAATCAGTCTTGTCGAAATCGACCAGTCGTTCCATGCCCATTTCGAGCGGGTTCTCCGCGGGTGTCATATCGGAGCCGAAATCGAGGACACCGCCCTCGATGCGGCGAATGCGATTTGGTGAACCGGGCGCCAGGCCGAGCGGCTTGCCGGCTGTCATAATGATTTCCCACAGTTCGTCGCCGCGGTCGTAGCCGAGCAGGTAAACTTCGAAGCCGACTTCCGAGCTGAATCCGGTGCGCGAAATCACCACGCCGATGCCATCGACCGAGGCATTCATCCAACGGTAGTACTCGAGGTCGAGGATCGCGTCGCCGAATACGGTCGAGATGATTTCGGGCGAGCGCGGGCCCTGTACCTGCAGCGGATAAACATGGGGCGTACCGATCTCGACGTCGTGCCCCGAGTAAGCCGCAACCCCTTTCGCCCACAAATACATATCGGCGTCGGCGGTCGACAACCAGAAGCGATCGTCGGCCAAGCGCAGCATGACCGGATCGTTGAGAATGCCACCCTCCTGGTTGGTCATCACCAGGTAGCGACACTGGCCAACTGCGACCCTGCGTACATCGCGTGGCGTTAGCAGGTTCGTGAACGCCTCGGCGTCAGGGCCCGAAATTTCCACGCAACGCTGGACCGCGACGTCCCACAAACCTGCGCGTTCGATGGTGTTCCAGTATTCGTTGACGGGCGTGTCGTAACCCACCGGCATCCACATGCCGTTGTAGGGATGAAACTCGGTCGCGCCGTATTTCAGGCTGGATTTGAAAAACGGTGACTTGCGGATCCGCGGATTCAGTCCGTGTGCTTTCATGTCGCTTAGTCTTGCCGGGTATGTCTGAGCGTGCTGCGTATTTTACACCGAGCTATGCTGACAGTTACCTTATTTTGCAGTGCAGAAAAAGCGTAACTGTCACCGTATTCGCTTCAGCATGTTTTTTGTCCTATATAGGTATGGGGCATCGATCCCTCTATACCGGTATATCCTGTTTAAGCACTATAACCATTAGCCTGGAATTATGTTGTTCGGCAAAAAGAAAGAAATCGAGGAGCCGCAAGTCCCGAGAATGTCAGGGCGGGATTACGACCGGTTTATGGGCAGGGTTTACAAGATGGTGGGCTGTCATCGCGACAGTGACGCGATCTATATGCTCATGGATGAATACGATTACCTGCAAACCCCGACGAAGGAACTCGAAGCCCTGTTTGAACACGTCGAACAATGGGGTCGCTCCAGAACATTGCTCTGCCTCGGGCGATTGATTATTTACCGGCTCGATCGGGAAAAACACCATGGACGCGTGCTCATCTACATCGAAAGGTGCCAGAACATCAGCCCCCGATTCGCGCTGCCGGAACTTTCCCGGGTCACGTTTTACGCGCGGCAGGCCATCGATGGGGGCAAGCTCGAGGTGGCGAAAAATCTCGTGGTGGAACATGAAACAAGATACGGGGAGCTCGTGGGTAGCGGCGAGTGCGACCGACTGCTCCAGTTGATCGAGCCGGATATCGACGTTACGTCTTTTCGAATATAGTGGCAAAACAAAAAGGGGACGGAGGGATTAAATAATAATCCCTCCGTCCCCTTTTTTCGTCTAACGGATAAACGGCAGCGCGGCGACTTCGAGTCGGCGCGGTCCGCCAGGCAAGATAACCTCGAGATCCCGCGCCGCTGCGGCAATTTCGCTGGCGAGCAGACCGGTCGCGATGTTGCGGCCGAGCCGAGGTGAATGCGCTACTTCAGTAAGGCTGCCGACCCGTTGGCCCGCCTGTAAAACCGGGAGTGGGTGGGTAACGCCGCTGACCGTGTCGCCTTCCAGGTAAAACCCGACGCGGCGCCGCGCCGGCCCGCGCGCGGCGATCTCGCGCAGCGCCCGCTTGCCGATGAAGTCATGTTCGCCGTCGAGATCGACGAAGGCCTCCAGGCCCAGTTCGAACGGGTCGGCCGGGTCGACCTGCAGGCGGCAGTCTGCGCCATAGGACAGCAGGCCGCTTTCGATGCGTTCGGGATCGTTCGGTGCGCCCGGGCCGATATCCTGTGCCGCACCCGCGGTTTTGACCCGCTCCCACAGCTCGCCGCCGCGCTTCGAATCGCGCAGGTATAATTCGAAGCCACCCTGTTTCGACCAGCCCGAGCGTGCGACCACGAGTGGAATACCGTCGAGCTCGGTTTCGCGAAACGCGAAGTAGGTGAGTTCGTGTATCCAGTCACCGAATAGCTGTTCGACCACGGCCGGCGCCCGCGGTCCCTGCACCGCGAGCGGCGACACGTCGGGCTCGTGAATTTCGACGTCGTAATCGCGCTCGGCCGCAATCGCGCGAGCCCACAGTTCGATATCGCTGTCGGCGATCGACAGCCAGAAGCGATCCGCCGCGAGCCTGAGGAGCACCGGATCGTTGATCAGGATGCCATCATGATTGCAGACCGGTACGTAACGCCCGTACCCGACTCGGCTTGACTTAACGTCGCGCGCGCACAGGTAGTCGACCAGCTTTTCGGCATCGGCGCCGCGAATTTCGACCTGTCGCTGGGCGCCGACATCCCACATCGTAACGCCGTTGACCAGGCGGTCGTACTCCGCGTCCGGATCGCCAAAATGCGCCGGCAGGTACATGTGGTTGTAAACCGAAAAAGACTGCACACCGTCGGCAACGGTGGCGTCGAAGTAAGGTGACTTTCGGGTGTTGGGCCCGATTCCGATCGAAAACGACATGGCTGGCCTGTTGTTACTGTGGATTCATTACGGGTAATTGATCTGCGGGGACAGTATACCGGTTACGAAGCGTGTTAAATTAATCCCTTAAGATAATAAAGGGGGTGTAGGGATCAAAATGATTCCTCCGTTCCGTTTTTCTGACACTGATGCCTGATGCCTGATGCCGAATTACAAGGGTAAAACGGGTATACTGACCTCCGAACTGTCATGGAGTATGCAATTATGAACGATCCTGTAGCCAGCCTGCCCGACGCGGTCGCCGCTATCGAGCGCCGCGGATACGTCGTGTTTGCGGACGAATCGCTGCCGGCTGAATTTCGCGAGCGTTTCGACGCCGGGCGAATACCGGTAGCGGCTATTCGGCACGTGCGTCAGTGGGGTTTGCAGGTCGACGATGAGTTCGAGCTGGCAGGACATGAACGGACCAGGATTGCGGACGAAGAACTATGGGAGATCAGCATTCGGGCGCGTGACGGCTCCACTTATGAGGTTAACGCCGAGCTGCTGCTCCCCGTGCCCGAGTGAACTGATTTCAGAGGTAGTCGAACTGCGGGAGTTTTACGCTCCGGGCTTGTTCAACAGCAACTCCTCGTTGTGGATCGGCGGAAACTCCGAGGCGTCGACGTACTTCGGGTATTCGTCAAGGTAGGGCAAGGGTCCGTCCGGAATAGGAAAAACGCATAAAACCTCTCCGTCGGTGTTTCGCAGCTCGTCGAGCTGGCCGTTTGCCTTGATCTTTTCCAGGTGCTGCAGCAGCCCCGCGAGCGCCATCCCCGAAGTCGGGCCCGCCATCATCCCCCGGCGGCTCATTGCCATGCTCAAACGGTACGATATTTCGCTTTCCGCGCACTCCATGTGGTCTACATGCGAGCGCCAGTCGAAATCGACGAGGTTGAGCAGTTTTTCCGTCCGCGCCCCCGGCACGTAGTGGTCGGGGGCGCGCATCACGCCGACCACCGGTAAATCCGGTTTCTGCTGCTTGAGATAAGTGGCGGTGCCGATCAGCGTGCCGGTCGTGCCGAGCCCGGCGGCGAACAGGCTCAGCTTGCCGTCGGTCTGGTCCCAGATTTGCGGGCCGGTCCATTTGGTGTGTGCCCCGGGGTTGTCCGGGTTCTCGTACTGTCCCGGGTTGATCATATCGGGCCGCTCGCCATCTTTGCGCGCCTTGTAGACACCGCTTGCCGGATCGTTTTCGGCAGGGGTCGTCGGCTCCTGGTTCACGATCGGCTCGACGCCGAAGAACAGCAGCATCAGGAGCTTGTTCCACGAGATCTCCGCCGGCACGTAAGAATAAGTCTTCTCCACACCGAACTGCCTTGCGGCGATGGCCAGCGAGAACACGGTGTTGCCGGACGAATTTTCGATCAACGCGTCGACGCCCTCGAGTTCGCCGGCGAGCGCCTTTTCCCGGATCATGTTGTAGGCCGGAACCGCCTTGACGTTACCCAGCGGCAACAGGTTCATCATCTTGGCCAGAATGCGTACGCCATCGTCGGCAAACGGATTCAGCGCCTGCGGGATTTCCACCAGCGGAACGTAAGGCAGTTTGCCGGGATCCATGAAATCCTTGATGGCCTCTGATCCTTTGAAGACGTTTTTGCTGGTATGCATCTCGTATTTCTCGCGCTCGAATTTGCATCGACAGTTTACTTGATTCTGTGAGGAGTGGGATCTAAGCCTCGATTGCGGGGAGGAAAGTTTCAGCCTGGTGCTATGCGTGCAGCTTGCGCACCGCGCCGGGCGGCATGCCCATCACGCGCTTGAAAGCGCGGTTGAACGCGGGCTCTGACTGGTAACCGACGCGCTCGGCGATTTTCGCCAGGGTGTCCCGGGTCGCGCGCAACTCGCGATGCGCGAGCTGCATGCGCAGCCCGGTGAGATACTGGTGCACCGGTTCCCCCACCAGCGCGGTAAAACGCGCCGAGAACCCCGAGCGAGACATGCCGACTTCGCGCGCCAGCGTCTCGACGCGCCAGTCGCGTTCGGGCTGTCGATGCATTAGCGACATCGCCTTGCCGACCTGGCGGTCGTGCAGCGCGGCGATCCAGCCGTGCTCGGCTTCACGCACGCTCTCGATCCAGGTGCGAATCGCCTGGATCACGAGAATATCCGCGAGCCGGGTGATTACGGTTTCGCTGCCCGGCAGGCGTTGCCGCGCCTCCTGGGAGATGAAACGAATCGTGCCGTGCAACCAGCTGCCGTCGTCCACGTGCGTGCGTAGCTGCAGCATTTCGGGCAGCAGCCGAATCAGGCGGTCGGCCAGGTACGGATCGAAACGCACGCCGTAGTAAGTCACCTGGGTCAGCCGCCCGCCGCCGCCGAAGCGCATGTTCTCGAAGCGGTCCCCGATTCGTTCGATCGGAATGTCTTCGAGCCACGTGGTCCTGTCACCCGGGTTACCACGCAGTTTGTGCCGTCTGCCACGCGGAATCAGGACCAGGCTGCCCTCGGGCATGAACACCGGCGCCTCGCCTTCGAGTTCGAGCCAACAGTGCCCCGACGTCACCACTTCCACGTTCATCACGCCGGGTAATTCCGGCACCTCGATACCCCAGGGGTCGGTCAATTCCGCGTTGCAATAGAGGACGCCGTTCAACTGCAGCAGTTGCAGTACTTCGCTGAGCGGATCGGAACTCGGCGGCAACTCCGGGTCGGTGCGCGGCGTTACCAGTTGTGGGTCATTCACTAGTTTTGGCCAATTTTAGACAATAAGCTAATTATTTTAGATATTTTGTGATTTTATATCCAGACTTTCTGGCCCAGAATTTCCTGCGTCGGCAAGTGAATCGCTTGCCCGTTTATTGACAAACCCGAACAGGAGACTGGAAACATGAAAGATTCACCCATACTGATCATCGGCAAAAATGGTAAAACCGGCCTGCGGGTCGAGCAACGCCTGCAGGCGCTCGGTTACGCCACCCGTGGCGTATCGCGTTCGACTGCACCCGCTTTCGACTGGGAAGATCAAACCACCTGGCGTGCGGCCATGGCGGGAACCCGCTCCGCTTACGTCACCTTCCACCCCGATCTCGCGATCCCGACCGCCGAGCAAACCATTCGCGACTTTGTCGCGCTGGCTGCACAACTGGGCTTGCAGCACCTGGTCCTGCTGTCGGGCCGTGGCGAAGACGGCGCCCGCCGCGCCGAACTGGTCCTCGAGCAAGGCGGACTCGACTGGAATATCGTTCGCGCCAGCTGGTTCATGCAGAACTTCAGCGAGAATTTCATGATCGAGGGGATTTTGAACGGTGAGTTGATGTTGCCGGCAGGCGATATCGTCGAGCCGTTCATCGACATCGATGACATCGCCGAGGTCGCGGTCGCGGCGCTGACCCGCCCCGAGCTGCGCAATCGCGTCTTCGAAGTCAGTGGTCCGCGGGCGATGACTTTTGCCGAATGCGTGGCGGCCATCTCCGAGGCGACGGGATATCCGGTTAAGTACACCCAGATCCCGATCGAGGATTTCATCGACGGATTGCGTGGCCAGGGTGTGCCGGAGCCCCTGTTATGGCTGATGCGCGAGCTTTTCACCGTGGTGTTCGACGGCCGCAATTCGCGCCCGACCGGCGGCGTCGAGGAAGCGCTTGGGCGTCCGGCGACCGACTTCAGCGAATACGTACGCAAGGTCATCGCGACCGGCGCCTGGGAGCGCAGCGGCATGCAGCAGCAGGCCTGAATTTTTGTTAACCATCGATTACTTTCCCGGAGAACTCAGATGAAAACCAGACTGGCGAAAACTCAAAAAGCGCTCCTGTTCGTTGCAGGGGCACTGCTGATCCTGGTCAGCAGCTTTATCCTGGCTTCGCCCGCCGACTTTTACGCCTCGAATAATATCGAGCCTGGCGCGAACGTGAACCTGCTCAACGAGCTCAAGGCGCCGGCCGGGCTCCTGCTCGCGGCGGGCCTGTTCATGATCGGCGTCCAGTTTGCCTGCTGCGCCTTAGAAATCGCTCAACCGCCCGCCAGGCGAGTGCGCATGCGTGCGATGGTTTTCTCGAGTTCTTTCGCTGCGCGATTGCGCACCAGTGTCGTCGGAATCAGGAAGCCGACATCGACGTAAGACTCGTAGACAACTTCATGCAAGTCCTCGCGAGGCCCCGGCAGGATCATCCAGGCGCCCGATATCACGCGAAAGTCCCCGCCGATACGCCGCCAGGTGATCAATTCGTAGGGGCGCACGTAATCTCTTTGCAGCGTGTAGGCGAAGCTGAGGATCCAGGCCTTGATCGTATAGCGTACCCGCGCACCGCGTTCGTCTTCGTCGATGATTTCGATACGGCGCAATCCCTTGAAGGTCTCCTTGAAGCGGTCGTAATCGGTCAATAGCGCCCAGATCGCCTCGCGGGAAGCCTGCAGGTGGAAGGTTGCGCGAAGTCCATGGACACCCTGATCGTTGGTCACGTCCTCGATGAGGATCGCTTCTTCCGAGGCCGTGGCGACGACGGGTGTGAACGCCACCCCGATGAGCAGCAAAACGAGAGCAAAGCCCGCGCGCTGACTTTTATCGTTCATCCAATGTCCCTGTAATTACAGGGACAGTATACCTATAACGCGGCCTGCATCCGATGGACCGGGTTGAGCGCCTGGCCGTGGCGGCGATACTCGAAGTGCAGGTGATAGCCCGTGGTTCTGCCCGAGCGGCCGACCCGGGCGATGACTTCGCCCTGGGAAACGCGCTGCCCTGCCGCGACCAGGTTGCGATCGTTGTGTGCGTATGCGGTTTCGATTCCCCGCCCGTGATCGATCACGATCATCTTGCCATAACCACGCTTATGACCGGCGAATTTCACACGGCCGTCGGCGGCGGCATGAATCGGGGTTCCGCGTGGTGCCCTCAGGTCGATGCCGCTGTGCAGTCGGCCCCGGCGATTACCGAAATTTGACGATACTTCGAACTGGCGCAACGGCCAGATGAATTCAGCCGATCTCAGCTGGATATCTTGCGGCGCATGTTCGAGCTGCTGCTTACCTGGTTCGCTGGTCGCAATATCCTGGCCCGGCCGTTGCGAGGGAATCGACAGGCGCATGCCGGGTTGCAGCTTGCCCGAATTGGCCCACGGGTTTGCGCGTTGCAATTGCCGCGGCGTGGTTTCGAGCAGGAAGGCGATCGAATCGACGTTGTCGCCGGGCTGGACTATGTAGTAACGGTCCGACGAATCCTCGGTATACGGCTGGAAAGGAGCGCATGCACTGAGCGTAATCAGCGCCATCAAGGTAGTCGTATGTTTTAGTAGCGAGATAATAACCCGACAGCCTCGTTGTAATCTGAAAGCAGGTCCCATCCTGGCGATGGGGGCTTAATTGTTGCTGAACGAGTGCCGCCGATAAACCCGGCAATGGGCACCGTTCTTAAGGATTGTAGTACACCGGGCGGAATAGAGGGCAGTCCGCCGATAAACGTGTAGTGCGACGAAAAGAGAAAAATTGACGGTGGGTATATTTTATAAACGGACCAAATAAATCATTGATTTATATAGAGATACTCGAATCTTCCGGAAGGCGCAAGGTAAACGAAACAGCTATCTCCGAAATTGGCAGTGGTTTTTCCCCAATCTGGCCTATATTAAACACGTTAAACCTTTTAATTTCGGATTCCGAAAACACCGGAAAAGTAGCTCATGTTTCACACAAAACCTGATACGAACAAGACTAAAACGATCGATGCACTGATTCCGATGATCGATCTGTTCGCCGTACTGGCGATCGTGTTCATGATTTACTCGAGTGATGAAATCATCGCCGAGCAAGAGAAGAGCCAGGAGACGATCGAGGAGATCGCCACCGAGTACAAGAAACTGCAGGAAGAGGTTGCCGCGGCCGAGCAGGCCAGGCAGGACCGCCGCGAGCTCCTGGCACAAAATGCAGTCAAGTCGTTAGAGGAAATTGAGGCGGAGCGAGATCAGCAGGCGAAAGAGTTGGTCCAGCAATTTACGCAGATGCTGGAACAGCAGCAAAGCCAGGCCGCAGTGGAATATGAGCGTCTCGTCGCCAAGTTCGAACTCGAGCACGAGCAGGAAGTGGAAAAGCAAAAAGCCGAGCTCGAAGCAGAAAAGCGCCAGGATGTGGAAAAGAAGGTGGCCGAGCTGGAGCAACAGGCGGAAATAGAAGTATCGACGGCTAAACAGGAATTCGAGCAGGTCGTTAAGGCCAAAGAAGCGCAACTCGAGACGACCACGCAGGCGATTATCGCCGCCGAGCTTGAGCGTGTAAAAGATCTGAGCCAGCAGCAAGAGCAGCTCGAACAACAGAAACAAATGCAGGTAGCCCAGCTGGAGCAACAGCGAACCCAGCAGGTAGCCCAGCTCCAGCAACAAAGCACCCAGCAGATAGCCCAGCTGCAGCAACAAGGATCCGAGGCCCTGGCACAGCAAAAAGCGGAGCTGGAGGCCCAGAAACAGGCGGCGGCCCAGGCAGCGGCCGAGGCGGCCCGGCAGCAGGCAGCAGCAGAAGCGGAACAGGCACTCGCGCAAGAGCTGGCCGCTCAGCAGGCCAGGCTCGAGGCGCAAAAGGCACAGGAATTAGCGGCGGCACAAGCGGCCGCAGAGCAGGCTAAGCAGCAGGCGCTGGCACAAGAGCTGGCCGCTCAGCAAGCCCAGCTCGAGGCGCAAAAGGCCAAGGAACTGGAGCAGGCGCAAGCGGCTGCACGGGAACTGGCCCAGCAAGCGGCGCAAGCGGCTGCTGAGGCCACCGAGCGGGAAGTCATGAAGGACGCCAAGGAACGGGCACAGGCTGAAGTCGAAGCGGAACACGCTAAAGAGCTCGAGACGCAACTGGCCCAGCTCGAGGCCGAGAAGGATGCCGAGATCAAGCCGTTTCTCGACGCCGAGCAAGCAAGGAAAGAGGCGGAGAAGGTCAGGGAGCAGATCGTCGACAACCTGCTCGAGAACTTCAAGGACGACGATGGCGGAGACGTCAACATCGACCAGAAGACCGGCAAGGTTCGGATCAACTTCCAGGAATCTTATTTCGTGCGCGGATCGGCCGAGCTGTCGGACAGCATGAAAGAATTACTCCGGGTCATGATTCCAAAGTATGCGAAAAGCATTTACGAAAACGAGGGTGCGGCCAAGCAGGTCGAGTCGCTCAAGATTTCGGGTCTGACGTCGCCTATCTTTCGCGGCAAATACTTCGACATCAACGATACCTCTCCGGAAGGCGAAGAGGCGCGTGAATACAATTTGAAACTGAGTAACGATCGCGCGCTCGCGATGTACAGCTTCATTTTCGACGAGGCTGAAATGGGCGATTACCAGTATCGCGCCCAATTGAAGGCCGACCTGGGTATCGAGGCGCTGGGTTACCGGACGGCAACCCCGGTTCCACCGCACCTGGTGGGAGAAAAAGCGATCTGTATCGAGTACGACTGTAAGAAGGAGCAGGCGTCTATTCTGGAATTCCGACTATATTCGGAACTGTAAAACTTACTTTTATCCTGACGAAGGGTTAGTGGAGTAACAAATGTTTAAGTACGTATTTTTAGGAATTGTTGCGGCGACGGTTTATTTCGTGTTCATTCTGGACGTGGAATTCACCAATCAAATGATTGGCAGGCTGTTCGTCAGCGGTATCGGGGCGTGTTTCCTCGTGTTTTGTTTTTTCAAGTTCGGCTTGCATTACAAGATTGCATCGGTGAACCGCTTTGCCACGGCGTTCTATTACGCGGTGTTCGAGTACAAGAAAGTGCAGACCTCACCGTCGGACATGGACTACGTCGACAGTGTACGCCAGCAGGCGGAGGTAGCGCTGGCCGCCAACTTCGACCCGACGCTGACAACCGGCCAGTTGGCGATTCCCGTGACGCTGTATTCCGGCAAGGACCCCTACCTCGAGGAATTGCGCGCCAAGATCAAGGAAGCAGAAAAGCTTAAACTGCAGTCGCACCAGCTCGATGCCAAGGCGAATATACTGCTGGACAAAACCCAGGACGACCTGGTGGATAAAAATCTCGCGACCGGCGAGACGCCCAAGCTGTTCGATCGCTGGTTCGATATGGTCGAAGGTACCGAGGCGATTATCGAGCTGACGACCAACGAAGTGAAGGAGCAGGGTTACGGGCTGGCGCCGGATTACGAAATGATCAGCCGCATTGCGCTCGACCGCAATCCCCACTTCGGCACGACCTACAAGTTCTTCGACTCGGAGGCGATTGCCGGTGTCCTGGCACGGGCGCCCTTCATGATCATTTTGGTTGGTATTATCGGTACCTTTGCGGGTTTTTACCTGGCCCTGGCCACGGGTGGCGACATCAAGGCCGGTGCGGCCGTGGCGATCGTCAGCTCGCTGGTGGGTTTGCCGACCGCGCTGCTGATGGAATACATCAACACCCTGTTTCCGGACCAGGATCGCTACCAGCGCGCGTTCAACACCTACAAGGTCGCGCTGGAGTTACTGTTCAATCACGAGCAGGAGCTTTTCAGCATCCGACAGGACCGCAGGAAAGAGGATAGATTACCGGGCGAGTATCAGCCTGGAGACAACGATGCTTCGCGGACTCCCCGGGGACCTAACTAGCGCCTGATTTCGCGCACAAGCAATAACGCGAAAAGGGGACGGATTTCCGTCCCCTTTTTTCGTTCCAGTTCCAGATCTTCGGTTCCGCCAGGCTGATTTATAGACTCGGAGTCGAGGAAGCTGCCGAGACCGGCGTTCGAAGCAATAATCCCTCCGGTACCCACCATATTTCCCTCCAGTCCGTCCCTGATTCTTATTAGATTTACCTTAAGAATATAACTGGAATGCCGATTTAGAACTAATAGTTCTCGAAAATTTTTGTTGATCCTAATATTGGCTAACGGACATTCCAGTTCCAGTGATAATGCGGGCTGCAGCGACGCATCGAAAACCCGTGAGGAGCTGCTCGGCGAGATCGGGCAGCTGCGGGAAAAGTTTGCCCAGGTAGAAGCAGACAGGCGATCCGAGAAGGAGCGAATCCAGACCCTCTCGCAGGCGATTAATATCGGCTACTGGGAATGGGACGAATACACCAAACAAGCCGCCTATTTCTCCGAAGAAATGGCGGGCATATTCGGGATGAGTCGGGAAAAGCTGTATGAAATCTACAAGGAAGAGGAAGATATTTATCAGTTTATCCACCCCGACGACCTGGATCACTATATCGCCAACCTGAGCACCGTGCTGGACCCCGATCATCCGCGCGGTCAGGCGCATACATTCGATTATCGAATCGTCAGGCCCAATGGTGAAGTACGCTACGTGCGTGAGCTGGAATACGGCGTAATGGAAAGGGATGGCGTTACAGCTCGCAGCTATGGCGCGATTCAGGATATGACCGATATACACCAGTTAACCCAGTCCCGGGTGGAAAGCGAACAGCGCTACAGCTCCCTGTTCTCTCAACTACCATTGGGTGCCCAGGAACAGGATTGGTCCGGGATTAAAGTTGCGGTCGACAAGCTGCGGGCCGACGGGATAAAAGATTTAAAAGCGTATCTAGTTGATAACCCCGGGGTATTGAAGGAGTTGGTCGGGATGATCTCGATCGTCAGCGTCAACGATGCCTTGTTGAAAATATATGGAGCTAGTTCTGCGGAAGAGTATATCGAGGGCGAGGAAGACGCTACGGATTGGTTGGACGAGGATTGGTCAAATCTATATGCATCCGAAATTGCGGCACTGGCCGGGAACGACAAGATACATATCGAAGAACTCGAAGAAGAGCGATGGGACGGATCCCCGTTTCAAGTCCGCCTGATTACGAGCGTGGTCAGGGGCGATGAAGATACCTGGAACAGGGTGCTGACACTTGTCGAGGATATCACCGAGCGTAAGCAAAACGAGAGGGAACTGTTAGCGGCGAAGGAAGCGGCGGAGCAGGCGAGCAAGGCGAAAAGCGATTTCCTGGCGACCATGAGCCACGAAATTCGAACCCCGATGAACGGTGTCCTCGGCATGACCGAGCTGTTAATGGATACCGATCTCGATATGCGCGCGCAGCGTCTCGCCATTACCGCGCATCGCTCGGCCGAATCCCTGCTCGAGATCATTAACGACATTCTCGATTTCTCCAAGATCGAAGCCGACAAGATGGAGCTCGCCGAGGATGATTTCGATCTCAGAGAAGTGCTCGAAGACGTGCTCGAGATGATTGCCGGGCAAGCGCATCGCAAGGGTCTCGAATGCATCGCGAATCTGCCACCCGAGCTGCCGCGACAGGTCAGGGGCGACGCGGTACGGTTGCGCCAGGTGATGATTAATTTACTGGGCAATGCGGTAAAGTTTACCGAGCGCGGCGAGGTCAGGTTATCCGCGCGGGTTGAGCGGCGTAACGTCGACCATTTTCAAATGGCATTTGAAGTCTCCGATACCGGCCCCGGTATTCCACTGGAGAATCAGGACAGCATCTTCAATGCATTCGACCAGCTCGACAGTAGCGCGAGCCGCCGTTTTGGTGGAACCGGCCTGGGCCTTGCGATTACCGGCCGGTTGGTTGATCTGATGTCAGGCCAGATAAAGTTGGAAAGCACACCCGGCAGCGGCGCACTTTTCCGTCTAAACATCCCGCTTGCCGTCGCCGCCTGCGATATTCCTCAACCGCAACCTCCGGAAGCCCTGGTGGGCATACGAGTATTGATTGTCGATGATCATGCGGTCAACCGCGACATCCTGCACAACCAGGTTATTTCCTGGGGTATGCGCAACGACAATGCCGAGTCTGCCGTGAAAGCGATAGAACATATTCGCCTGGCGCAGGCAGAGGATGATCCCTACCAGATCGTTTTGCTGGATTGGCATATGCCGGACATGGATGGGCTGGAACTGGCCAGAACCCTGACCACGGATCCGTCGATCCGCACCCCGCGACTGGTGCTGTTGAGCTCTACCGGTTTCGACAGTAACTCCACGATCGCAAAAAATGCATCTATTTCGATGCACCTGCAAAAGCCGGTCCGGCAACAGTTGCTGCTGGATTGCCTGTGCGAAGTCATCGGTATGAAAAAATCGGCCAGGGACGTGGTAGTCATCGAAGATCGCCAGTTCGAAGGCGAAGTGCTGCTGGCCGAAGATAACCTGGTGAACCAGGAAGTCGCGATCGGCATGCTGATGGCACTCGGCTGCAATGCGGACCTGGCAGAAAATGGCGAGGCCGCCGTGATCGCCGCGAAGGGCAAGCGATATGACCTGATCCTGATGGATTGTCATATGCCGGAAATGAATGGCTTCGAAGCGAGCAGGAAACTGCGCGAGCACGAGAAAGAAAAAGGACTGACACGAACCCCTATCGTGGCATTAACCGCGGATATCAAAAAAGGCATAGAAGCGGAATGCACCGCGGCGGGCATGGACGGCTACCTGAGCAAACCCTTTAGCAAGAACAAACTGGAGGAATTACTGGATCAGTGGCTGGGATCGAACAAACCGGTGGCAGATACCAGCCAGGTATTGTCGGCTGCTGCTAGCGGTTCGGCGGAACCAGTAATCGATATCGATGTGCTGAATCAATTGAAAACGTTATCGGAAACTACCGGGCGCGATATTCTCGGCAAATCGGCAAGATTTTTCATCAGGCAAGTAGTCGACGATGTCGCCGCGATGCAGCAGGCCGTAGTCCAGGCGGATCCGGAAAAGCTTGGAAATATTGCGCATAGTCTCAAGTCATCGAGCGCCAATCTGGGTGCGATGAGTTTTTCCAGATGCTGTAACCTGATCGAGGATGTGGCCCGCGACGGACGCGTCGATGCGGCCACGGCGTACTTGACTGAACTTGACGCCATGCTTCCGCGGCTGCTTTACGAACTGCGGCAGCAGGCGGGGATCGACGGCAGCGTGGAGCCTGACGAGATGGAACGGGATCAATCCCCGGCGAAGGCTTGGGCGCCCACCGTTCTGGTTATCGACGACGATAACGGCTTTCGCCTCACCACCTGCGAGGCCCTCAAGGGCAACGGATTTAACGTGATCGAGGCATCCAGCGGTGAAGCCGCCCTGTCGATTCTCGAGGACAGAGTACCCGACCTCGTGTTGCTGGATGCCATTATGCCAAGCATCGACGGTTTCGAGGTTTGTGTGCAGATTCGGAAAAGACGTGAAACCCGCGCCATACCGGTAATGATTCTGACTGGACTCGGTGATATGGAATCTGTAAACAAGGCGTTCGAATCGGGAGCCACCGATTTTATCGTCAAGCCGGTCAATTACGCGGTACTGAGTTCCCGGATTCAATTCCAGCTGCGCGTTGCCGAAAATCTCAAGGAATTGAACATCAGCCAGGAATGGCTGGCCAGCGCGCAGCGCATTGCGGGTGTCGGCCATTGGCAATGGGATTCAGCCAGCGACAATATTACCGTATCCGAGCAACTGGTAGAGATGCTCTCTCTCGACGATGCATCCGGTTTACAGAACCTGAATGACTATTTGAACTTTGTGCATCCGCAAGACCAGGAATTTGTGCGCAGCAGAATTCTGTCGGCCGGAATGGAAGGCACGGCGAGTTCCGACGACTACCGGCTGGTGACATTAGAATCCGAAACAATCGTGGTACACCAGGAACTGGCCCAGCCTGCAAACTCCAGCGATATTGTCCTGGGTACCGTGCAGGACATCACCGTGCAGCGCGAGTCCGAGAGCAAGATACGCCAGCTGGCTTACTCCGACGAATTGACCGGGCTCGCCAGCCGCGTTTACTTCCACAAGCACCTGGAAGACGTGATCAAAGCCTCACACCGCCGTAGCGAACGTTTCGCATTGCTGTTTCTCGACCTGGATGGATTCAAGGACGTGAATGACAGCCTGGGCCACGACGTTGGCGATATGTTGCTCAAAATCGTCGCCAAACGGTTGCAGGACCTGATCAGGGACACCGATTTCGTGGCGCGCCTTAGCGGCGACGAATTTTGCATCCTGGTCGACAATATCAACGATCAGTACGGTGCGGCTTATGTCGCCGAACGCTGCCTGGAAGAAATGAATGAACCGGTCGATCTGGGCAAGCAAAGTATTCGCACCCGGTGCAGTATCGGCATTGCCTACTATCCCGATGACGGTGAAGATTCAAAATCGTTGCTGAAGGCGGCCGACAGCGCCATGTACGCCGCCAAGGAGAGCGGCAAGCATCGTTATGTTTACTACCAGCCTGAATTTACCGAGAAGGCCGAACAGCGTCTGCGTATCGAGCAGGAGTTACGGCTAACCATCGATAACGAGGAACTGGAACTGCACTATCAGCCGCAGGTAAACCTGAAGACGGGTCGCATGACCGGGGTCGAGGCATTGGTGCGCTGGAACCACCCGACGCGCGGCATCATAGGCCCGGCAGAATTTATCGATATTGCCGAGCGAATCGGCTTTATCAAGCCCCTGGGCCAGTGGGTACTGAAAACGGCCTGTCAGCAGGCCATGACCTGGAGAGATATGGGGCTACCAGACCTGCAGCTGTCGGTTAATATTTCCGCCGTCCATTTTCAGGATTCGGACTTTATCACCATGGTGGAGAAAACGCTGACGGATAGCGGCTTCCCGGCGTCATTGCTCGAACTCGAAGTCACGGAAAGCGCAACCGAGCCGACCAGCCAGAACATCTCGATTTTTGCCGGCCTGCGGAAAATGGGGATCAGGATTGCGGTAGACGATTTTGGCACTGGAAACTCTTCGCTGGCATCGCTCAAGCAGCTGCCGATCGACTGCCTGAAAATCGATCGGCTCTTTATCAAGGATATGCTGCAAAATCCGGAGTCCTCGGTATTGCTCGGTACGATTATCGGCGCTGCCCATGCGCTGGGCCACACCATTGTCGCCGAGGGCGTGGAAGAGGAAGACCAGGTGAAGGTATTAACCGCGATCGGTAGTGACTTCATCCAGGGATACTACTTCAGTCGCCCGGTTACTGCGCGCGAGATACCGGACTTTGCAATAACTAATTTCCTGACCGATACCAGCCAGTCGGAAATAGTACTGCCACTCCAGCAAAAGAAGGCATTATGACCGCGACATCGATTCACGCCGGCGATTCCACGCTCAAACAATTGACCACGCTCCAGCTACCCAGTATGCCGGCCGGGGCACCTTACCTGTTGAAGTCACTGACCGACGAGGCCATCGAATTTGCCGAACTTGCATCGATTGTGGAAAAGTTTCCGGGGATCGCCGGCAAGTTGATTTCACTGGTTAATTCGGCATGGTCTGCGCCGACTGCGGCGGTGACCTCGCTGGAGGCTACCTGCTCGCGGCTGGGACTGGGTGTCGTCAGAAGCACCAGCATCGCACTGGCGGTTGCCGCTCCGTTCAATTCGACCAGGTGCCCCTCATTCGATCTCGAGTACTACTGGTGCAGCGTGTTGCTCACCGCAGATGCAGCGTCCAGGCTGGCAACCGTTTCGTCGTCAAAACATGAACTCGAGGCAGCGACCGCCAGGGCAGCAGGGCTGCTGCACAATTTGGGTTTGTTATGGTTGGCCGATCGACTTCCAGTCGAGGTCGATCAGGCCCTGGCAATGGTTAATAGCGGTCAGGCCGAGTCGGTGCAGCGGGCGCTTACCCAGGTCCTCGGTTTCGATCAGGCGCAAGCCGGAGGCTATCTCGGAAACAGCTGGGCCTTGCCGGAACCACTGGTTAGCGCAATGACCCATTATCAGGAATCCGATTATCAAGGTTCGCATTGCGAAATTGTAACCACCGTCGGGTTGGCAGCGAGACTGGTTGCGGCCGTTTTAAAACAGGAATCCTGTCCCGGGCAGGATACCCGCTCGTCGAGGCTCGGAATAAACGGAGAAAACCTGAACGCTGTTTATGAGCAATTAAATGGGCAACTGGTCAAAACCCGAGACATCGCAAAAGTATTGATATGATAAACAATGGATCCAGGAATATGCCGGACTCTGCCCCCGGCCAGGTGTCGGAAAAGGCCAGGCATCGGTAGCGCAATGAAATGGGCGCGATACGCTTCGCGGTCAATTGAGCACTTGCCAAACGTCAGATCATTACGCATTTGACGCGGCAGGCCTTCGAGGCCGTATTCCCGGGCAGCGCGCTGCCTTTGCTGTACGACGTTTCCCGTGAAAGGTTAAACGATTGCCCTGAAAAGGGGCGCTTAGCGATCGATCGGATGATGCTTGCCGACGATATGTACCGTGCTGGCCTGCGGGCCTTCGGCACCCATCTCCTCCGAAAACCATACCTGGTCGCCTTCCTCGAGCATGTCGAAGTCTCCTTCGACGACGCTGTTACGATGAAAATAGATATCCCTGCCGTCCGAGCTCATGATGCGGCCAAAATCCTGCGACGGTATGATTTCGCTGATGCTGCCGTGCGGCGGCACGTCATGGGCCTTGATTTCGCCGCGCTGCTTGCGGGCGTAGTCCTGCAGTTTTCGTCGTGCGGCCTTGAAGGCATCGCGCACCGCCACGTACGGATCTTCGTGCGCATGGTGTTCTTTCGGATCGCGTTTGATGACCAGTTCCCCGCGGGGCACCGTCAGGTCGATCCGGATATGGTACAGGTAGCCCTTGTGATGATGGCCGTGCGGTGCCTCGACCATGACGCGGCACGCCATGATCTTTTCGTAAAACTGATCCAGTTTTTCGGCTTTTTCGCGGATAACCGCCTCGAGCGCTTCGGAGCGGGGAATATCGCGGAAAGTGATTTGTAGTGGTTGTTCCATAAATTAGGTTTGATGCTGAATGGGTTAATGTCGTTGTCGATTAATGCCTGAGATCATTCGATAAAAAAGGAACGTATTGGCGATCACATTGCTGAGAAATTATCCGCTGAATCCGGATTCCGCAAACTGATACAGATCAACGAATCAGGGTAACAGCCATTGACCGGGGCCGGCTAACGATTGTCGCACCGACTCAGTGGGCTACAAAGACCTCGGTGTTTCCCTGGTCGTCGAAGCTGATGACGTCGTAGGATTGCCTGGTATCGCCGCTTTCCATGCCGGGGGTGCCGATCGGCATTCCGGGAACCGCGATGCCCGTTACGTCTGGCCGGAATAATAACAGGCGTTTGATATCCCGGTGCGTGATATGACCTTCCACGACGTAGCCGTCGATAACCGCGGTATGGCAGGCGGCCAGTTTTTCCGGAACACCGAGACGCTGCTTGACCGCAAGCACGTCGCGGGTGTGCTCGATGGTGACGTTGTAGTCGTTATCCTGCAGGTACTTTACCCACTTGGTGCAGCAGCCGCATTCGGGATTCTTGTACACCACGATATCTTTTACCGTCGCGTCGCTGGCGTAGACCGTTGCCAGGGCCAGGATACTTATAACTGCTGCCAGTAAGGTCGATTTCACCCCGATGCTCCTGTTTTTATAGAATTCTACAGGTAACTATAGAATCTGCCCGATATTAATCCAGTGCGGGCATTCGGCCCCGCCAATCAGGGCCGGGCCGGGTACCTGGGCAGCACGTTCAGCTGACAGTCCGAGTCGCCTGATTAGAAAATCGCTAAATCGCCCCCAGATAGTGTGACTGGATCTACTTATACTTGCTCGCCCAACAGGAGAAACGCGTGACTCAATTCTTTTTTGAATATGGCCTGTTTGCCGCCAAGCTGGCCACCTTTGTCATTGCCATACTGGTGGTGATCGTCGTATCGGTCGCCGCTACCCGGCGCGTCAAGAAATCGATGAAAGGCCATATCGAGACCACCCGGGTCAACGAAGAAATCGACGCCATGCGGTTCGCGCTCGACGCCGGGGTTTCCGATCCGGAAGCCTTCAAACTGCATTTCAAGCACAAGCAGCGGGAGAAAAAACTCGAACGCAAAGCCCGGCGCAAAGCGCTCAAGCGGGCCGCGAAGCGCGGCGAGGTCGATGCGGTAGAGTCGGATGCGAAAGCGCGCGTTTTCGTGCTCGATTTCGACGGTGACCTGCGCGCCTCGGCGGTGTCGCGCCTGCGACGGGAAATTACCGCGGTGTTGACGATGGCGCGGGACAGCGACGAGGTCGTCCTGCGACTGGAGAGTCGTGGCGGCATGGTACATGCCTACGGTCTCGCATCGTCTCAGCTGCAGCGGATCAGGGAGCAGGGTGTCGATCTGACCGTGTGTGTCGATAAGGTCGCCGCCAGTGGTGGCTACATGATGGCCTGCGTGGCAAACAAAATCCTGGCGGCGCCGTTTGCCGTCCTCGGCTCGATCGGCGTGGTCGCCCAAATGCCCAATTTCAATCGCCTGCTGAAAAAACACGATATCGATTTCGAGCTGATTACGGCGGGAGAGTATAAACGTACCCTGACGCTACTGGGCGAGAACACCGACAAGGGGCGGGAAAAGTTCATCGAGGAAATCGAGGACGTTCACCTGCTGTTCAAGGAATTCGTCGCGGAGCACCGGCCCGGGCTCGATATCGAGCAGGTCGCGACCGGTGAGTCCTGGTTCGGTCAGCGCGCGCTGGAGCGTTCACTGGTGGACGAACTGGTGACCAGCGACGAGTACATCGCCCGGGCCTGCGAGGCATCGGACGTGTTCGAGGTCAAGTACGTCGAGAAAAAACCGTTGCCGGAGCGGCTTGGGATCGTGCTGCAGGATTCGATCGACGGTTTACTGATGCGCTGGTGGGAAAGGGGCACGTTCTCCCGGTTCTTTTCCTGAATTTCGAACGGGAGTACCAGGCCTGCCGCCCGGGATCGTTGTTTGGACGAGACCGATACCGGACCAGCTACTCGGGGGACAGCACGATATCGAAGCGCCCGAACATGATGGTTTCCCCTTTCACGGTGGACTCCTCGAGGAAAACCGGCGTGCCGTCCTCTTCGAACACTTCCGTGTCGTCTTCGAACACGATGTTGGTATCGAAATACTCCCAGCCGTCCTGGTACACCTTGACGTGGACGAACGGAGTGCCGCAAAAATTACTCTCCGGCACCACCGAGCCGAACTGGTAGCGCCCTTTTTCGTCGGTGGTCAGGGTGGTCTGGTACTGGTCGATCCAGTCGCCGTCACCGTCCGGCTGCCGAATCTCGATATTGATGCCGGCCAGCGGCGTACCATCGAGACTGGTGACCCGTCCGCGGATATTCATGCGCTGGCCGGAATCGCCGGGCTGCCACAGATCGATCAGTTTCGATTTTTTGTCAGCATCGGATGACGGAGATTCGGAATTTGCGGCAACCGTGGCAGAAGCGAAAACCAGGTTGACGATCAGCAGGCCGGTTCCGGCCATCGAAACGGAAAATTTCAATCCCTTTTTAAGCATGTTCAGGTCCTCCCGGGCAGGAAAGCGATCCAAATATACTATTTCGCTCGCCGGGATAAATCAACGGCAGGCAAACACGGGGTCAGGATTACCAGCCCGGGCTTGAATCAGTCGCTCGTAAAACAGGTATACTATCCGCGAAACAACTGTCTGAATTCGGATGTTATGGCAGGCGCAAACAAAGATCTCCCTCAAAAATCGAGCAAAGCCGCGATCGACGCCTTCGTGACGCAGGTCAGGTCGACGCCGGCGCTCAAATCCGGCCGACAACGCGGCCGATTGATGTTTGCGATGGACGCCACCGCCAGTCGAGAGCCCAGCTGGGATCGTGCCTGTCAGATCCAGGGCGAGATGTTTACCGAGACCGCGGCGCTCGGCGGCCTGGATATCCAGCTTTGCTATTACCGCGGTTTCGGCGAATTCGAGGCGAGCCCGTGGTTGTCTTCGGCGGATGCGTTGCTGCAACGCATGACGGCGGTGTCCTGCCGCGGCGGTTATACGCAGATCGAGAAGGTGCTGCGCCAGGCGATCGAGCAAACCAGGGAGAACAGGGTCCAGGCGCTCGTGTTCGTGGGCGATTGCATGGAGGAGGACGTCGACCGCCTGTGTCATCTGGCGGGCGAGCTGGGGATGCTCGGGGTGCCGGCATTCCTGTTTCATGAAGGTGAAGACCCTGCGGCGCAGCGGGCGTTCAGGGAGATCGCGCGTCTGACCCGTGGCGCCTACTGTGCCTTCGACGCGAACAGCGCCGGGCAGTTACGCGACCTGCTGAGCGCGGTTGCTGTCTATGCCGCGGGAGGCCAGCAAGCCTTGCAGGATTTCAGTAAAACTCGCAGCGAGGTTGTGCGGAGACTGACCCGCGAGCTGGGCCAGGATTGATCCATGGCGCGACTGATACTGTTAATCGGCCTGGCGGCCGCATTGTTCATCATTTTTCGCTGGTTGTTTCGTCAGCCTCCCAGGGTTTACTGGCAGGTGATTGCGGTCCTGCTCGCGGTCGTGTTGCTGACGCTGGTGCTGACGGGTCGGGCGCACTGGCTGACGGCGGTGTTCGCCGCCATACTGCCGTTCGTACGCGGTTTGATCTCCTTGCTCGGCAGTGTTCCGCTGCTAAAACGTGTGCTGGCCGGCATGGATTCCGCCAAATCCAGGGACGCTCCGAGCGGCGGGCAAACTTCCACCGTCCAAAGCAAATATGTCCGCATGACGCTGAACCACGATTCGGGCGATGTCAGCGGGGAAGTTCTAAGCGGGCGGTTCAAGGGCAGCAAGCTCGATCAAATGGACCTCGAAGCGTTGCTGCAATTGTTGCGTGAATGCGCGGACGACGAAGAGTCGGTTGCCCTGCTGCAAACCTACCTGGAGCGCGAGTATGCGGGCAGTTGGCAACAGCAGGCCGGCTCGCAGGGGCAGCAGCCGGGCGCCACCGCGGCGGGCGAGATGTCGCGTGAAGAGGCGTTGCAGGTACTGGGGCTAGCGTCCGATGCCGGCGAGGCAGAAATTATCGAGGCGCATCGACGGCTGATGCAGAAGCTGCATCCGGACCGCGGTGGATCCGCTTACCTCGCGGCGAAGATCAACCTGGCGAAGGACACGTTGCTGGCCGGCTAGCGACACGGGTATGCCGGGTTTATTCCAGGCTGTTCCCGATAAAATTGCTCAAGCCGTCGACATAGGCCTGGCCGGTGACGAAAAAGCCATCGTTGTGTCCGCCGCGAATATCGAGGAATTGCCTGGCGGCAGGCGCTGCGTCGAATACGAGCCGGCCCTCGGCGTAGGGAATGATTTCATCGGTTTTACTATGCACCACCAG
>CAMYON010000005.1:0-56583 GCA_947260025.1 uncultured Gammaproteobacteria bacterium | reverse complement strand
CGCGTGTCGTAATCGAATTTCGACAGCCATTTCACCGGTAAAACCGGGTACAGCCGCTGTGCCATCGATGGCACCGAACTGAAACTGGATTCGAGGATCAGAGCGGCTGGCGTGTGGCGGCTGGCAAGCCAGGCGGCGATCGATGCTCCGAGCGAGCGGCCAAACACGATAATCCTGTTGGCTTCGATGCCGCGTGTCACGGTCAGGTAGGACCACGCGGCCTCGGCATCGCGGTAGGTGCCTTTTTCTGTCGGTCGTCCCTGGCTTTGACCGTACCCGCGGTAGTCGATTATGAAAACGTTCAGGTTCATCCGATTGAAGATCGCGATCGAGTCCAGCCGGTGCGAGATGTTGCCGGCGTTGCCGTGAAAAAAGAGCAGGGTACCCCGGGCGTTTTCACTCGGAACGAACCAGCCGTGCAAACCAACCTTGTCCCCGGTTACCAGTTCGACGTCCTCAAAAGCGAGGCCGATTTGTTGCGGCGTCGCGGACAGGTTCCTGCCCGCCAGGTTCGGGTAGTAAATCAGGCTCGACTGAAAAAAATAAATCAATACTGTCAGGGCGGCATAAAGGCATGCCGCGAGCAACAGAAATTTCCAGACAGTATTCATCCGTTATTTACCCTGAATCCGGGGACAGTATACCTGTTTATCCTGCAGTGATTGGCGGTCAGACGGTTTTCCTAAACGGTACAAATCTCCAACCGAAGGTCGTAAACCAACTAAAATAGAAATATTAACGACGGCATCGGGGAGCACATGCCCAGGCAATTTTTCATTGCAGTTCTGATAGCGCTGAACGCGCTGCCGCTTTACGGGGTCGTCGCCTGGGGCTGGCAGAGCTTCGACCTGATATTCCTTTACTGGCTGGAAAACCTGATAATCGGGGTTTTCACCCTGCTGCGCATGCTGGTTCGCCCCTACGATCACGGCATCGAACTGGTCATGCCACTTTTTTTCGCCCCGTTTTTCACGCTGCATTACGGCATGTTCTGTCTCGGGCACGGCAGCTTCGTTTTCTCGCTGTTTGGCGATGGTCGCTACGATTCACGTGGATTTTTCGAGGCGCTCTACAACATCTGGCCGGTTCTGCAGCAGAACCATCTGCTGTGGGCGGCGATCTGCCTGCTATTGCTGCAGCTGTTCGACTGGATACGTGATTCCCGGCAGCACGGCTTCGGTTTCGATAACGTCAGGACATTAATGGTGGCACCTTATCGGCGCATCGTGATTTTGCATATCACGATACTGGCTTCCGGTTTTGCGCTCGGTGCCCTCGAAGAGCCGGTTTTGGGTTTGCTGATCCTGGTGTTTCTAAAAACCGGGTTCGACGTTTATCACTGGCACAAGGACGAACAGGGCGACCGTGGCGATACGCCGGGCGCGCCCGAACTGTCGCCGGAAAAGCTCGAGCAGATGCATGCGCAATTTGCCGAGCCGGAAATCGAGGTCAACGGCAAGAAGATTCGGTTCGAGAATTTCCAGGCGCTGAAGGACTCCACTCAATTCAGAATGCTGTCCGGTATCATGCGCATGGTCGGCAGGTCGAGCGAGTACCGGCTCATCGAGCAGTTTATCGATATGAAAATTGCCGAGGAAAATGGCGAACGGCCATTCGAAGAATCCGGTCGTGCTGCGCCCGTTGGCGATTTTGGCAAGTAAATCGCGGCAATGAAAATGAGTATACTGTCCCCCTAATTTACCAGGGAGAACGTATATGGCCACCGTTGCACTCATCGAATACGAAGATGCGAGCCCCGAGGTTCGCGCTGTCTATGACGACATCCGGGAAGTCAGGCAGACTGACTTTATCAACAATTTCTGGAAGGGGCTCGCGAACAACCCGGCGCAACTGCGCCGCACCTGGGAGCAGATCAAGACGGTGATGGCGGCTGGAGCGATCGACGCCATGACCAAGGAGATGATTTACGTCGCGGTCTCGGTCGCCAATTCCTGCGAGTACTGCATCCATTCGCATACCGCCGCCGCGCGCGCCAAGGGCATGACCGACGAGCAGTACGGTGAATTGCTCGCCATCATCGGCCTGGCCCATCATACCAACGGCCTGGTCGGCGCGCTGCAGCTCGAGGTCGACGACGCCTTCAAGGCCTGAGGCTGCTGCTGGATAATCGATGTCTTCCCCGCGCAAGCGGGGATGACTTTGCAGGCAGAAAACCGTGGTCTGTCCCCCGACTGGCGCGTTAAAATTCCGCTGCACGGCCGCGCAGGAAAATTTCACGGGAATTGGCGAATAGCATGAAAATCAGCTTGAAGAATGGATTTGGAATGGTCATTGCGTTGGCGGTGGCTATCGTCATCGCCGTTATACTGGTCAAGTCCAAAACCCCGCTCGAACACGTTGCGGTCGAGATGCCGAGCCGATCGGTCGATGTTATATCCGCCAGGGAGATTCCGTTTCGTTCCCGGGTTACGGCCTATGGCAATGTCGAGCCCGCCATTACGCTCCACAGCATGGCCGAGCTGAGCGGCAAGATAAGCTATGTACATCCCAACCTGAAATCCGGTGAAACCATTCCGGCGGGCACGCTGGTGGTGCGAATCGAAGCCGAAGACTACGCCTTGTCATTAAAGCAAACCGAGGAAGATTTGAAGGCGAGCCAATCATCGCTCAACGAGCTCGAGGCGGAGGAAAAATCGACCCGGCGTTCGTTCGAGCTGGCGCAGAAAAATCTCGAGGTCGGCGAGGCCGAGCTGGAGCGGCTGCGCGATGTTTACCAGAAACAGGTAATCTCCAAGTCGGCCCTCGACGCCGAAGAGCAGAAAGTCATCCAGCTGCGCCAGCAGGTCGAGGATTTGCAGGGCAGGCTGAACACTTACGCCAGTCGCAGGCAATCGATAGCAGCGCAGATCGCGCGCGCCGAACAGGAGGTTCAGAACCGCATTACGATTCTCGGCCGTACCGAAATCACGTTGCCTTTCGATGCGCGAATCGGCGCCGTGAGCGTCGACCAGAACGAGTTTGTGTCGGTCGGCTCGCTGCTGTTCGAAGCCATTGATCTGAAAGGGGTCGAGATCAGCGCACAACTTTCGATGGGTTCGATGCGTAAGCTGACCAGCCATCTCGAGAATCACTCCGCGATAACGCGACAGTTTACCCAGACCGGTGGCCGCATCAACGAGAGTCTTGGCCTCGACGCGAGCGTCAGGCTCGTCAACGACATGCCGGAGGCGGTATGGGACGCGCGCGTACTGCGTATCAGTGAATCGATCGACCCGACCCGTCAGACGCTTGGCATCGTGGTCGGCGTCGATAATCCCTATGAGAAAATTATCCCTGGCCGCAGACCGCCGCTACTCAAGGGCATGTATACAGCGGTCGACCTGTATGCGCCCGAGCGGTCGGCGATGGTTATTCCCCGCAGGGCTGTGCACGAGGGGCGGGTGTATATCGCGGACGTCGACGACAGGCTCGAAATCCGGCCGGTCGAGGTCCAGCTGGTGCAGGGTGACCTGGTGGTTGTCGGCGATGATCTCGCGGCGGGTGAGCGAGTCATCATCACCGACCTGATTCCGGTGATCGAGGGGATGCCGCTGCAGGTGAATCCGGCTGACGAAGTCGAGGATTACCTGCGTCGGCGCGCCCTTGGGGCAGACCAATGATGCGCTATTTTGCGGCCCACCCGACGGTTGCAAACATCCTGATGTTCATTATCGTGGTGCTCGGCATCACGGCGCTGCCCGGTCTGAACAAGGAAACCTTTCCCGAGATCGAGCTCTACAAGGTACAGGTCACGGTCAATTACCCCGGGGCGGGCGCCTCCGAGGTCGAGGAAGGCATCTGTAACCGGCTCGAAGACGCCACCGACGGTATCAGCTTTCTCGAGGAGCGCAGCTGCGAGGCGCGTGACAACGTCGGCATCATGGTGCTCGACATGCAGGAAGTCGGGAACCTGCAGCAGTTCATCGACGACGTCAATTCCGCGGTCGATAGCATTACCGACTTCCCGAGCGATGCGGAAGAGCCGTTGATCGACGAGCTGGGCCGCACCTCGGCGGTGGTCAGCGTCGCGATTAGCGCGGAGATGTCACCGTCGGAGCTGAAGGCGCTGGCCGAGTATTATCGCGATCGCCTGCTGGCCCTGCCCGAGGTGCCCATGGTCGATGTCAGCGGGTTCTCGACGCATGAATTGAGCGTGCGCGTCAAGGCCGAAACCCTGCGTCGCTATCGGCTCAGTGTTCAGGATATCGCCAGCCTGGTCCAGCAGCAGGCGGTTGATTTGCCTGCCGGTATTCTCGAGGCCGACCTGCGCTCCTACCAGATCCGGGTCGAGAACGAGCGCCGCAGCGTCGACGAACTTGCCGACCTGGTGGTGCTCAACGACGACAAGGGCGGGCGCCTGCGGCTCGGCGATATCGCCACCATCGTCGATGAATTTACCGACGAAGAGGTGCGCGTCGAGCTCGACGGCCGGCCGGCGGCATTGCTGCAGGTCAAGAAAAACACCGGTGACGATACCTTGACCGTCTACAACGCGGTGCAGGATTTCGTCGATACCGAAAACGCCAGGCTGCCGCAATCGACGCGACTGGTAATCACGCAAGATTCGGCATCTATCGTCAAGGATCGACTGCAGCTCCTGACCCGCAATGGCCTGCAGGGACTGTTGCTGGCAACGCTGGCGCTTTTTTTGTTCTTCAGCTGGCGTTATACCTTCTGGGTCGCGCTCGGCTTGCCGATATCCTTTATCGGCGGACTGATGCTGATGAGCCTGTTCGGCATTACCATCAACATGATTTCAATGGTCGCGCTGCTGATGGCGATCGGCATCCTGATGGACGATGCCATCGTCATCTCCGAAAGCATCGAAAACGAGCATCGCTCCGGTAAGCCGCCGCTGCAGGCGGCGGTGGACGGCATCGAAAAGGTCGGTCGCGGAGTGCTGTCGTCATTTGCGACCTCGGCGATGCTGTTCGGCAGCCTGCTGTTGCTGAAAGGCGATATGGGGCAGGTCCTGGGCGTGTTGCCGGTAGTGCTGCTGTCGGTACTGACCATCAGCCTGGTGGAAGCCTTCCTGATTCTGCCGCATCACCTGGTGCACTCGCTGCAGCGTCATGCCGCCGAGCAAAAGCCGAACTGGCGTCATCGCTTCGAGCAGAAATTCGAGGCGCTGCGTGCCTGCGTCGGTGACTTTGCCGATCTGGCGATCCGCTACCGTTACCTGACGCTGGGGACTGCCATCGGCCTGTTCGTCATTACCATCAGCCTGTTTCCTGCAGGTCTGATCAAGTTCAAGGCGTTCCCCGATCTCGAGGGCAACGTGCTCGAGGCGCGTATCATCATGCCCCAGGGCACGCCTTTCGACCGCACCGAAGCGGTGGTGTCCCGACTAATCGCCAGCCTGCGCGAGGCCGAGCGACAGTTGCCTCCGGAAGACGAGGGCGAGCTGATCCGGCATATCCAGGTTTTCTACAGTCATAATGCGGACGCCGGGGAAGTAGGGGCGCATCTCGCGACCATCAGCCTGGATTTGCTCGATTCGGAGCGGCGCAACACTTCGCTGAACCAACTGCGACGCCTGTGGCTCGAAACCACCGGGTCGATTGCCGATGCCGTCTCGGTACAGTTCAAGGAGCCGGTGCTCGGACCGGCCGGGCAGGCGATCTCGATTCGTCTACAGCATGACGACCTGCAACAATTGTCGAATGCATCCTGGGAATTGCAAACCTGGCTCTATGGCTATCCCGGCGTTTCCAACGTCATGGATGACCTGCGGCTGGGCAAACCCCAGTTCACCGTCAGCTTGCTGCCAGGCTCGCTGGTCTCGGGTCTCAATGCGCAGCAACTGGCGCAGCAGCTGCGCGCTGCCTACCAGGGTATCAAGGTCGACGAGGTATACCGCGGCCGCGAAGCTTACGAAATCAACGTAAGGCTCGATACCGATCGCGACCGGGCACTGAGCGATTTCGAGCAGCTTAGCCTGTTCAATAACCAGGGCGTCGATATTCCGCTCAGCGCGATCGCAAGCGTCACCGAAAAGCGCGAATTTTCTCGCATCTTACGCATCAACCATCAGCGCACTGTCACCATTTCGGGCGATATCGATGCCGATATCGCCAACACCAACGAAATCATCGGCGATACCCGCGAGCGTTTTTTAAGCGATTTGCAACAGCGTTATCCCGGCATGTTCATCAGCCTCGAGGGCGAAGTTAAGAACAGCCGGGAAACCAACCAGTCGATATTGACCGGTTTTGCGCTCGGCATTTTCGGGGTTTATTTCCTGCTGGCCTTCCAGTTTCGCAACTACCGGGAACCGCTGGTGGTGTTGATGAATATTCCGCTGGCGCTGATCGGGGTGGTCTGGGGACACAAACTGATGGGCCTCGACATCACCATGCCGAGCATGATCGGTTTCGTCTCGCTGGCGGGCATCGTCGTCAACGATTCGATTCTGCTGGTCGAGTTCGTCAAGCGCCGCAGCCTCGAGGGCATGGTGTTGCACGACGCGGCGGGGCAGGCGGTGCGCGATCGTTTCCGAGCGATCTTTCTGACCTCGGTCACCACCATTGCCGGCATGCTGCCGCTGCTGTCGGAAACCAGCCTGCAGGCACAGGTATTGATACCGCTGGTGGCGAGCGTCGTATTCGGTATGATTTCATCGACCTTTTTACTGCTGCTGGTGTTGCCGGCCGCCTACGCCATCATGGAAGATCTCGGCATCCGCGAAGTCGAAGAGGAAGAACTGGCGTTTATCGAGCGCGCGGGAGGCTGACGGCCGCCACCGACTCCTGCCGACAGTTAGCGGAACTTCGGCGCTTTGCAAACTCATGCCTGTCTTAAAGCATGGATAACCGGGGCGGTTGCGGGCCGGATGCCGCGCCAGATATTAAAGGCTTCCGCTGCCTGCTCCACCAGCATGCCAAGGCCGTCGACGGCCCTGGCCGCGCCACACGACTGGGCCCAGTCGACGAAGGCGGTGGCGTCGTTCAGGTTGTACATCATGTCGTAGCAAACCGTGTGCTCGGCTACGACCGATTCCGGGATATCCGGTACTTCGTTGCCCAGACCGGCGGCGGTACCGTTGATGACCAGGTCGAACTCACGGGCGCCGAGCGCATCGAAACTGACTGCCTGGATGTTGCCCTGGTTACCGAAATCCCGCGCCAGCGCGACAGCTTTATCCGGACTGCGGTTAGCCAGCGTCAGGCAGGCCGGCGACTGCTCGAGCAGCGGCCCGAGTACGCCGCGCACCGCGCCGCCGGCGCCGAGCACCAGGATTTCGCGCCGTGATACTTCGAATTTCAAGTTCTCGAGCAGGTCGCGCAACAGCCCGATGCCGTCGGTGTTGTCACCGGCGATATCGCCGTCCGGCATGAAGCTCAGGGTATTGGCGGCGCCGGCCTGTTCGGCACGCGCACTCAGGGTGTCGCAGAGTTCCCAGGCCTCGCGCTTGAAGGGAACCGTGACATTGACCCCGCCAAAGCCCTGGTTCTGCAGGGCGCGTATTTCATCGTCGAAATCTTCGAGCGGAATTTCGATCGCGTTATAGCTGAGCGCCTGCCCGGTTTGTTCGGCAAAACTGGCATGGATTCGCGGCGACAGGCTGTGGGTTACCGGGTTGCCGACCACGGCGTAGCGCACAACCTGGTCGCTCGGAGCCACTACTATTCCTGCAGCCAGGCCGCCGCTGCCTTTGCGTAGTAAGTCAGTATGCCGTTGGCGCCGGCACGTTTGAAAGACAGTAGTGCTTCCAGTACGCAGGCTTTTTCGTCTATCCAGCCGTGCTGGCCGGCGGCCTTGAGCATCGCGTACTCCCCGCTGACCTGGTAGACGAAGGTCGGAAACTGCAATTCTTCGCTAATGCGTTGCACGATATCGAGATAGGGCAGGCCTGGTTTGATCATGACCATGTCGGCGCCCTCATCGATATCCATCGCGACCTCGTAAAGCGCCTCGTTGGTGTTTGCCGGGTCCATCTGGTAGCTGTACTTGTTACCCCCGGCGAGATTGCCGGCGGAGCCCACGGCGTCGCGAAACGGCCCGTAAAAACTCGATGCATACTTGGCCGCGTAGGCGAGAATGCGCGTGTTCGTATGGCCGCTCGATTCCAGCGCCTCGCGGATCATGCCGATGCGTCCATCCATCATGTCAGACGGCGCGACCACGTCGGCGCCCGCATCGGCGTGCGACAGGGCCTGCTTGACCAGGACTTCGACGGTGGCGTCATTGGTGACGTAGCCCTGATCGTCGAGTAGTCCATCCTGGCCGTGGCTGGTGTAAGGGTCGAGCGCGACGTCGGTGATTACGCCGAGTTCGGGCTGTGCGTCCTTGAGCGCGCGCACCGCGCGCTGGATCAAGCCGTCCGGATTCCAGGCTTCATCGGCGCTATCGCTCTTGCCGTCCGCACCGACCACCGGGAACAACGCGATTGCCGGGATGCCGAGTGCCGCTATTTCGTTGGCCTCGTCGAGCAGCAGATCGATGCTGACACGTTCGATGCCCGGCATCGATTCGACCGGCTCGCGTTGCTGTTCGCCTTCGAGGATGAACATCGGGTAAATGAAGTCGTCGGCGCTGAGACGATGCTCGCGCATCAGGCGCCGCGAGAAATCGTCTCGACGCATGCGGCGTTTGCGGGTATAGGGATAACTTGACACGGCTCTGTCCCGGTTAAAATCTAAACCGCAAATATCGCATAAATCGGGCGCTGGCGACAGGTGTTACTGTTGTCACAATACCCGTTCAGCCCTGGCCAACGCTTCCCCATAATCAGGTGAAATTAGTCGCTGATGACCCGATCTCCATTTTTCAGGCCCGGATCCAGGTAAGTCGCCAGCGCTGGGGAAAAGCATCACACAGGCACATCAGGCTATCTTCCCGGTAAGTCGCTATGGCTTCGTCACCGACATTCCCGGCAGTGGTCGGGAACTCCGCAACCAGTCGATCTCGACCGTTAACCTCGTGCGCTATCAACATGCCAGTATTTTACTCCGGATAAAATTAACTTTTCGACAGGTTACCATAGGTCGATTCCAGGCGATTTGATCTTGTTGGCAATTGACTATACGATGATCAAGTGCGGTTTTATGGTCGATTGTCCTGTTATCGCCACTATAAAGAATATTTCCAGCTGCAAGATATAGTCTGGAACGAGACACAACCTATGGAACTACCCCGATTCTTGGGGTTTCTCAGATCGCGTCGATTTCTGGCGTTATCGGAAACCTCGAAAGCAAACCACGCCGTCCCACCGTTGCGCGATGTAAGGATAAAAGTGAGTGTGCATGTTTCTGACGACACACTACTCGAGTATCAGCATGATCTCCGCACCAATTCACCATTCTTTATTATAAACCTCACGCTTAATCCCTCGATTTCGGACATCTCGGCAGTCCAGCAGTATTTTGTTGTCAATGGTCTTTGTGATGAGTTTATGATGGAGCTTGATTACGATAGCTCGATTACAGCCGTGGCCACGAACAGCGCTGGGAAGGAAGTATTACTCGTTGAATATGCTGAAAATGTCTGTAACGAGAAAATTGCTCGCGAAATCAAAATCGCCGAAAAATTATTGAATACTGATGAGGCCGAATTTTTCTCCTGCGTCGCGCAAAAGGTCGAAAGGCTGTTGGATCAAACCATAGACTCGGAAAGCATAACAGCCGGGGATATCCCCTTGATCGAAAAAAGCTCACAGGTGTACCTGGAATGGTTTTCATTGATCGAGCCCTGCATCAGGAATTTCGTGGGGAAAGCCGGTATCGATGTCAAACAATTTACTTTTGATAATCCCTTCGAGTTCCTCGATCTCGAAAAGCTCACGACCCTGGGTAGCCTGTGTGGTGGAATTTATGAAGAAACCCCAGCCTGGTCGCCGTACCCGATTCAGACCCGTAAATACCACGCGGGCTCTGTTAGAATCTGTCCCAGCGTTAAGATTTCAGAGGAACGTATCAAAAATTGCCTCGCGCATTGTGCAGCATCGTTTTTTGTAACCGTTGCAAAATCACCGATTGGGCGCAAATTCGAGGATTCATCATTCGAGCTGCAGGAAAAATACATCCATCGTGCAAAAGATTATTTCGAAATTGTTGATTCGATAAGACGCGAAGAAAAATTCGCCGTTGCCAGGCAAGCCAGGGAGCATGCAAAGTTTTTGATCGAAGAACTCGGTTCAGAGGCCGAGCGCTTGAAACTTGCGATGCAGCATGATTTCAATTTTCTCGCGATTTACTGTGACACCCTGAAAAACCACATTCGCCGCGAGATTGAAACCTCGCTATGGCATAGGCTTAAAGATTTATACGGTTGTGAAGACGTTGATATCTCCTCGTCAGTCCGCTTTGCCAATGACGATTTTTTACGCAGCGGGAAAATAGTTGCAAGCAAGTGTCCGGAGTTACTCACCTTGCGCGTCAGTGATATCGTCATGGAATATTTTAATTCGCACCCCTGGTTGTTCAGGCTAAACATTAAAGATCCCGACATAAAATTGCTCACCACATATGAGAATGACGGTAATGGAAAGAGCTCACATTCCGTTTGTGAATTTGTTCTGATAAGAGACTATCTTGATAGCAAATTGATACTTGGCAACTCGGATCTGGTAATCGATATCGATAAAATAGAGATCAAGTTCGAACAGAAAGACGAAGTAATCACGTTACAACAGGTATAAAATCAACGATTCCGGTGCAGATGCCTCTATTACCTGTGGAGTAATGGTTGAGGAAATCGCTGCTATGCCGGCGGCATCAATCGTTGAGATCGATAATGGGAAGTTGGCCGTGTCACTCGATCGCTGCGCTAGTCAGGTCAAACAACGCAAAACCGGCTACCAGGTTAAATCGTCGGGGATTTGGTAGGCGGCGTAGAGGTCGTCATCGAGGGCGGCCTCGCTATCCCTGTCGTTTGGCAGTGCTACCGATTCTAAGTCTTGTTCGGCAATTTTCCGTTCCACCTGGACGGCAACAATTTCGAGCTGGCTGTCCCCGCTGTTACCTATGACGACTATCGCGAGATGCTCCGAGGTTTGATATTGCCTCTGATCCTCGGTAATCAGCAGATTCTTGATCCTGTTTCGATACTCGAAGCTTTATGCAATCTTGCCATGATCTCTCCCCAGTTTATTCGTTTCGATAAGCTGCCTGACCTGGGCGACTATTGCTTTTTGTCGGGCGATGTCCTGTTTTTTCCGGTTAAGCGCTCGATCCTGCTCCACCCTTTCGGCATGGCGCTGCCGGGCGGCGGATTGCGCCTCGTTTACGGTTTTGCCGCCGGGCTTGCGAGCCAGTTTCGCCAGTTTCTGTTTTTCTTTGTTAGCCAGTCGGGCCTTGGGTTTGTCGACCAGGCCGGCCTTGAGTAATTGATCCTCTAGAAATGCTATTGTTTGTTTCACGTGCTTGCGGGTGGTTAGATTATTAAATCAGTACTGTTTATACCAGCCTGATTCGAACTCTATAACGATTTACCGGGAACCGAAACGAATCCCGGTCGATTCAGGTTGCCTCCGGTGTCATCACGATGGCGCCGCAGGGGCACTCTGCGACGCACATGCCGCAGCCCTTGCAGTAATCGTATTTGAACTCGAAACGTTTACCGGCCCCGAGCTTGGTGATGGCATTGTCCGGGCAGATGCCGTAACAGTTGTCGCACTCGAAACAATTACCGCAGGACAGGCAACGGCGGGCCTCGAAAAGCGCGCTATCGGCATCGAGGCCGGTGTGCACTTCTTCGAAAGTGCTGCGCCGGCGCGCGGCATCCAGCACTGGCTGCATCTTTTGCTCTGCATCGGTGTAGTACCAGGTGTTGAGGGTTTCGAAATTTGCCACCTCGGATTTCGGTAGCGGCCGGTAGGTTTCGCCGCGCAGGTAAGCATCGATGTTGCGCGCCGCCTTCTTGCCATGGCCAACCGCCACCGTCACGGTGCGCTCGGCGGGTACCATGTCGCCGCCAGCAAACACGCCGGCGAAAGCCGTGGCCATATCGGCACCGACTTCGACCACGCCGTCCCGGTTAAGCGTCACTCCGGGTAAATTGGTCAGTATGCTCTGATCCACGTTCTGGCCGAGCGCCAGTACCAGGCTGTCCGCCTCGATGGTCTCGAATTCACCGGTCGGTTGCGGCCAGCCGTTTTCGTCGAGGGTCATCTTTTCGATCTTGAAACCCTGCTGATCGGATTCCGTGATGGTGCGTAGCCAGTTGACGACGATGCCTTCTTCCAGCGCTTCGTCGATCTCGAAATCGTGCGCCGGCATCTGTGAGCGGCTGCGCCGGTAGACGATCATAGGCTCGGCGCCCAGGCGTTTGGCGGTGCGGGCGACGTCGACGGCGGTGTTGCCGCCGCCGTATACGACGACCCGACGACCGAGCTGCAGCGGCGCATCGCCGGTTTCCATATCGCGCAGAAAACTCACGGCATCGACGATGCGCGCCGCGTCGGGACCCGGAATATCGACGCGCTTCGCGATGTGGGCGCCAATCGCGACGAAGCAGGCATCGAAGCCCCCGTCCTCGAGTGCCTTCGGGATATCGTCGACGCGACGATTGAGTTGCAGTTCGACTCCCATATTGACGATGCGCTGCACTTCGCCGTCGACCACTTCACGCGGCAGGCGGTAACGCGGAATGCCAAAGCGCATCATGCCGCCCGGCAGCGGGCCGGCTTCGTGGATCTCGACACTATGCCCCAGTCGCGCCAGATGGTAGGCGGCCGACAGGCCGCTGGGGCCGGCGCCGATGACGAGCACCCGCTTGCCGCTGGGGGGATTAACGATCTGCGCGGGCCACTGCTCTTCGAGCGCGAGATCGCCCAGGTATCTTTCCACGGCGTGAATGTTCACCGCCTGGTCTAGCTGCGCCCGGTTACAGGCTTGCTGACAGGGGTGGTAGCAGGCGCGCCCCATGATTGCGGGCAACGGGTTGTTGGCGATCAGCGATTCCCAGGCGCCGCGGTAGTCGCCTTCCTCGGCGTGGTAGAGCCAGCCCTGGATATCCTCTCCGGCCGGGCAGGCATGATTGCAGGGCGGCAATCGATCGACGTAGACCGGCCGTTCGCTGCGCCAGCTGCCGGTCTTGTTGAGCAGGCTGCCGCCAACGTCCAGCGTGACGGCAAACGGGGTCTTGGCGCTATCGATACTCACGGCGCAGCCTCCTCGTTCGGCAGCAGATTGAAGCGCCGGATGTTGCGTTCCGCGATTTCGCGCAATGCTTCGAGCTGATGCGCATTCTCGGGCGCGAACACGTGTGCGAAACGGCGCTGCAGTTTCAGGTATTCCTCGACCGGCCTGCGATCTCGGATCCGGGTAACCGCCGTGAGTTCGCCATACTCGGCCTCGATCAGGGGAAACATGCCGCACTGCGTGGCGAGCCTCGCCACCTTGATCGTATCTGCCGGACGCGAACCCCAGCCCAGCGGGCAGGGCACGAATACCTCCAGGTAGCGGGCCCCGCGAAAGCCCATCGCCTTGACCACCTTGTATTCGAGGTCATGCAGGTCGTTTACCGAGGCGGTCGCGACATACGGTATTCCATGCGCCATCGCGATCAAAGGCACGCTTTTGCCGCTGTTCAGTTCATTGCCGGGTTCGGAACCCGCAACGGTAGTGGTCGCGGTTCGCGCGGCCGGGGGCGTCTGGCTGGAGCGCTGTACGCCGGTGTTCATGTAGGCCTGGTTGTTGTAGCAGACGTAGAGTACGTCGTCATTGCGTTCGAATACGCCCGACAGGCAGCCCATGCCGATATCGGTCGTGCCGCCATCGCCGCCCTGGGCGATCACGCGCACGTCTTCACGGCCCCGGGCGCGCAGCGCGGCCGCGATTCCCGCGCCGACGGCCGGCGCGTTACCGAACAGCGAATGTATCCACGGCAGGCGCCAGGCCGACTCGGGGTAGGGCGTGGTGAATACTTCCAGGCAGCCTGTGGCGTTAGCGGCGATGAGCTGATCGTCGGCGGCGCGCAACGCGGCGTCGACCACGTAGCGCGCGCCAAGCGCCTCGCCGCAGCCCTGGCAGGCGCGATGCCCCGAGTCGAGCGAGTTGGCGCGTTCGACGCTTGCCTGCACCGTGCGCTGGGCTTCGTCCAACAACCTGTTACCGACGGTGAAGGTGCCGGTCTGGTAGAACTTCACACGCTGTTCGGAATCTGGAACCTTTGTCATCGGGACCCCCTGGCGGCGGCGTCGGCGCCGGCTATGTCGCGTAGAATACTTTCCGCGCTGGAACCGGGGCGCTGGATGTCGCGCAAACGCTCGAGTTCACGGTGCACGACCTCGACATTCAGATCATGAAAATGGGGCTCTTCCAGCTGATCCTGGACGCCCTTGTCGAGCATACGGCGCAGGTTGTCCTGCGTGATCGGTCGTCCACCGAGACCGCCGATAACCGAATAGATCGGAATCGACAGGTTGGCGAGCGCCATGCGCACGTCGGCCGCGAGAATGCCGCCCATGCCTACCGCGAGGCATTTTTCGAATACGATCACCCGCCTGGCGTTTGCCAGCGCGTCGCTCAATTGTTGCTTCGGAAACGGACGGTAGCTGCGGATAGACAGTAAACCAATCGAGCTGCCGTCCTGTCGCATGTCGGTTAGCACCGATTTTAAGGTGCCGATGACCGAGCCCATACTCACCACCACCGTATCCTTGTCTTCGGCATCGAAGGATTTCAACAAGCCGCCGGAATCCCGGTCGAAAATCGCCTCGAATTCAGCCGCGTGGCGCGGGATCAGGTCGAGCGCTTCGAGCTGTTTGTAATGCGCCAGAAAGCGCACTTCGGCAAACGCTTCCGGCCCCACCATGGCGCCCATGGTGATCGGTGCCGCCGGGTCCAGCAGCTGGCGCGGCTCGAACACCGGCAGAAAGCTGTCCACCTGCGCCTGCTCCGGCACGTCGACGCGGGTGTAGGCATGCGTCAGAATAAAGCCGTCCATGCACACCATCACCGGCAGGCTGGCCGCTTCCGCGAGACGGAATGCCTGCACGTGGACGTCCGCCGCCTGCTGATTATCTTCGACGAAGAGCTGAATCCAGGCGGCATCGCGCGCGGCCATCGAATCGCTCCAGTCGTTCCAGATATTGATGGGCGGCCCGATCGCGCGATTGCCGACCGTCATGACGATCGGCAGCCCCATGCCGGAAGCGTTGTAGACCGCTTCCATCATGAACAGCATGCCCTGGCTCGAGGTTGCCGTGTAAGTGCGCGCGCCGGTAGCGGAGGACCCGATGCATACACTCATGGCGCCGAACTCGGATTCGACGTTGAGAAACTGGCAGTTACCGACCAGGCCGCGTTTGACCATGTCGCCTAGGCCCTCGACGATATGCGTCTGCGGCGTGATCGGGTAGGCGGCGATTACCTCGGGGCGGCAGGTCGCCACGGCCTGTGCCACGGCTGCCGAACCCTCGATCTGTTGTAGCATGTGTCTCCTCCCGGCTCAGGCCGCGTGCGCGGCATCGTGTGCTGCTTGTGCCACGGTGGCGTTACTGGTCGCGACGTCGCCCGAAAACTTGTCATGGATCGCCTTGATGACCGACTCCAGCTGCAGCATTCCCGACAGCGCCGTAAAAGCCCCCAGTAGAGCCGTGTTCGGTGTCGCCCGTCCGAGGTGGCGCAGCGCGAGCTCGGTTGCGGCGACCGTATAAACGTGTTGCTCCGGCAGTCGTGCCAGTGCCTCGTCGATGTGCAGTTCGGGCAATTCGCGCGCGGTGTTGATGAGTAAGAATCCATCGTCGGCAAGTCCGCTGAAGACGTCGACCGCGTGGAACAGGGTTGGATCCTGAACGATTAGCAGGTCGGGTTGCAGCACCGGTTCCGTGAGCTCTATCGGATCGTCGTCGATACGCACGTAAGCCACCACTGGCGCGCCCATGCGCTCTGACCCAAAGCTCGGAATTGCCTGCGCATGCTTGCCCTCATCGAAGGCTGCAATCGACAGCATTTCGGCGGCCGTCACCACTCCCTGACCGCCGCGCCCGTGTATGCGTACCTGAAACATGTGCGTCGCACATCCTGTTCTTGTTTGTATTCCCGTTCCGCCCGCCGTGTAGCGTCGCCGGAGAAAACCAGGAACACTCGTTTTTATTGATTACTTGGCGACCGACAGTGCCATATCTGTGCTGACATCAAGTTGATACAAATCAATTTACCCGGGGGAATGCCTTACCTGCATGGCAGGCAGGCGTCCGGTAACTATCGATTTATGCGGCAAATGAACCAGGGAAAGGCTCGGAATCTATAGCAGGCAGATTCCGCTAACCGGCCGATTGGTTGAACTCCAAACAACGGGTATTCTCAATCCGGATCTGCCGGCTTCCATTTCTTTTCGAGATCGTTTTTAGCGATCAGGGCGACGATCAAAACTGCAGCTAACCCCAGCCCGGCAGCGTTTGTCGAGCCAGTCGTGCTGGTGCTATCGGTAGTCCCGAGTCTCATCACGGGCAAGGCGCGTTCCGACAGCCTTTCCTGGCTAATATCGAGGCTGGCGGATGGTTTCAGATAGTTCAGGCTGTGATTGCCAGCAGCGTCTTGCAGGATCGCAATTCCGTCCTTGATGCCATCCTGCTGCCTGAACAAAAGGTAGCTATATTGATTGCGCGTCGAAAATAGCCCGGTAGGTTTGACCTCCAGCGAGGTAGTCATTTGAAAGCCGACATAGGTGTCGTCGGTATCACCCAGGAAATCGGCACTGGCGATCGTGGTCGTAAATCCGAGTACCACCAGCAGCCCTGTCAGAATCGTTTTCATGATTTGCACCTCGCGCAGATACTTGATTCGAAACGATTCGCATACCTTAGGCAATTAGTTTCATTTGGCCACTGATTTATCGAAAGTTTCGTATACCGGTACCTTTAGGGGTGACTAACGCGACGACTTGTCAAATTTGTATCAATTTTACCTATCCGATCGAGCCTCTGGGCAATTGGTGGAAAGGCGGTAGCGGGGTTTTAGCGAGAATCAGACGTTACGAATTAGCCAGCGCACCAGGTCAGTCCACAACCAGCTGATCTGTTTCCTGGTGGGCATGATGCCGGCGTGCGGCAGCTCCAGCGTAATAACCGGGATGCCGAGATGAATACCGGCATAGTTTCCCAGCGATCCGGGATAAGTTCCCATCAGGTTCTTGTGCAGGTTGCCGATACGCCTGGGCGCGTTGCTGCGGTTGGGCGCATCGTAGTCGACCAGCGAATAGGGTGCGTGTACGGCGATGATAACGTCCGGCCTGAAACTTTTAATCTCCTGGTAGAGCCAGGTAGTTTCAGGTTCGCTCAGCGGGTAGGGGCCCGGGTAACGACGCGCGTTCTTGTATGCCTTGCCATACCAGTAGGCCAGCGGCGCCCCGAGATGGCTCTCGGGTGTCGTGAAGTTCCGGTTCAGATCGACCATGTTGGCATTGGTGCGGCTGTGAACGGGCTGCAGCGCCCCGTCCGGATTCATCAGCGGGTTGATGCGCCAGTGGAACAGGCCCGAGTGATGTTTTTCGAGCGTATGCATCCATTTGAATACGATACTGATGGACGACAATTCATCGCCGTGGGTGCCGCCGACCAGCAGCACGCGCCCTTTGGGTTTGCGCGGTTCCAGCGGCGGGTACTCCTTGATCAGCAGCGGAAAACCGTCGACCGAGCGATGACCGCTGGGTGTCATTTTTAACTCCGCGCACTCGTTGAAACTGACGCTGGCGAGTTTGCCCGAGATTTTCTGGCAGGCCGATATCACCTCGTCGGAGGCGCTCACGCCGTGGACCATGGCAGCAATCAAGGCCAGTAAAAGGGCTCGCAACTTAATCATCGAAGGAAACGGTTTTGAGTTTCTCGACATCGCGGATATCTCCGCTGGGAAAGGCGCGGTTGAGCAAACGCAGAATACTCTCCGCGTCGTACTCGATAGCACTTTGCCTGGCCAGCGAATCGAAGCTGTGCGAATCCCGACTGACAATATGCAATCGAGGCGCCTCGATCGCGTCGACCTGCGCCTGGTTCAAGCGCACGAAACTTTGATTGATTTCGACGAATTTCGGATCGTTCGCTGAAAACTGGCTGCTGGACGCGGTCCCGAGCAGCGTCAACGCGTAGTCATCCTGCAGCGCGATTGCGCTGACCCGCGCCGGCTGCTTTGCGCCGTCCCGTGGCTTGACCCTGGTTTTCGCGCTAACGCCGTAATCTTCTTCGCTCACGTCGAGTTCCTTGTCGCCGGTCAGGCGCCGCAGCAAATCGGGCAACGACTCGTCCTCGTCGAGGCTTGCCATCCCGATCTGCACCACGGCTCCCGAGTCCATATCGCGGGCCATCAGGTAGTCGGTATTGTTCCTGACCCGCCAGCCTGATGGCAGCTGCAGCGCGAAGCGCAACTCCGGATGCGCAAAACGGTTATCTCTGACAACGCCCTGTTCTGGACTGGGGCCCCAGGTCATGCCTTCGATCAGGCCGCGGTAAACCGGATGATTGTCGTCTTTATAAGTCTTGCTGGAGAGTTTCTTGGCGGCACGCACCACGGTCTTGAGACGATCGTCATTGCGTGGATGGGTCGAGAAAACCCCGTGATAGATATTGGGCGCACGGCCTTCCTTTTTGGCAAGGGCGGTTTCGTACACTTCCTGGTCTTTCAGCACGCCGATGACTTCGAGCATGGTTTCCGGGTTGTAGTCGCATTTATGCAAATACTCTGCTCCGAGCCGGTCGGCTTCGAGCTCATGCTCACGGCCGTAACCCCGCACCAGCCCGGTTCCGATCTGATTGCTGATATCTCCGATTGTCGAATAACCGGTGACGGCGGTTAGCAGGATGCTGAGCAGGCCAGACGCCATTTGACCCGACTGCTGGCGCACCGAATGGCGCGCGGTAACGTGCCCGATTTCATGCCCCAGAACCCCGGCGAGTTCCGCCTCGGAGTCGAGGTAGGCCATGATGCCGCGGGTAATATAGATATACCCACCGGGCAGCGCAAAGGCGTTGATCTCGGGCGTATCGAGCACCGTGAAGCTGTAATCCAGGTGCGAGCGATGGCTTTTGCGAGCCAGTTCCTGGCCAATGCGATCGACGTACTGCTGCAGCTCGGGGTCGTCGTAAACTCCGTAGTGGGCGAGGACCTCCTCGTGAAAACGTCGGCCCTGCTCGATTTCGTCGGACTCGGAAACCAGTGCAAAATCGCGCTCGCCGCTCACCGGGTTGACTGCACAGCCTGTCAGCGCCAGGCTCAGTGCCAGGATCATGGCGATGATGTTTTTCATGACCGGATTATTGGGTTAGCGGGGCGCAGATTCAAGGCAAAAAAAAGGGTGCCTGGGCACCCTTTTACGAAAACAGACGGAATTACTTGCCGTAGCGCTGGCGAAACTTGTCGACCTGCTTGGCGGTTTGCAGAATGTGCTGCTTGCCGGTGTAGAACGGATGCGACTGGCTTGAAATTTCCAGCTTCAGTAACGGGTACTCGTTACCGTCTTCCCACTTGATGGTTTCACGGGTGGGTACGGTAGACTTTGTCAGGATGGCAAACTCCGACGAGATGTCCTGGAACACCACGTCTCTGTATTCGGGATGAATGTCTTGTTTCATAACTGCTGTTTTCGGGTCTGGGCGTTAACGGGCGCGAATTTTCGCCTTTTGGGCGTAAAAGTGCAAGTGTTTTTTAGGTGAAGAACTGTCTCTGATTGGGGTCAGTTAGCCGCACAACTTAAAGCGGTTTGTAATCAAGATTTGATAAAACCTTGAGCGCTCTATTAGAGATGATTTTATCCACAAAAACTGTGGATAACTTTGTGCATAAACCTGTATACGCCCGGGCAGAGCCTGTAAAAACCTGAACTTTCGTTAGATTAGTCACTTTTTAACCAACTTTAAAAACTGCCAATAATCAATAGCTTACGTAAACTGAATTTTTAGGCGTCAAAATTTACCAAAAACTCTTGACATTTTTAGCATCTAAATATCAGTTGTGCATAATTTTTTGAGAACTCTCGAAAAATGGCCTGTTCTTTGCTGGTTGGAGCGACAAAAACGTCGCCTGCAGGTCGTTTAAATGACAAAATCCGAGTTCGGTTGGCCTGATTCTGGTGCCATCGAATTCGAGCAAACCCTTGTCGCGCGCCGTTTCCAGGCCGGGTAGCACTTCATTTAGCGGCAACCCGGTATTTTCATGAAACAGGCTGCTGGCAAACCCATCCTTGAGACGTAGCGCGTTTAGCATGAATTCGAAACACAGGTCGGACGTGCCGAGTTCGGATTCGCTGACGATACTGTCGCGCCCGGCGGATTCCAGGTAAGCGCGCGGCTGGCGCTGTCGCATGCGGCGAATTACCCGGTTTTCGCCGGCAAGCGTAATCTTGCCGTGCGCGCCGGCCCCGATTCCGAGGTAATCACCGAAGTGCCAGTAGTTCAGGTTATGCCGCGACTCGCGACCGTTTCGACAATAGGCGGAAACCTCGTATTGCCGATAACCGGCGTCAGCCAGTAGCGCCTGGCAACCGGTCTGCAGTTCCCAGCAGGTATCGTCGTCGGGCAGTTTTGCCGGGGGGCGACTATGGAACAGGGTATTGGGTTCCAGCGTGAGCTGGTAGTGCGAGATATGTTCGGGGCCGAGCGCTATGGCCTGGGCAAGGTCGGCTTGCGCCTCGACCAGGCTCTGTCCTGGCAGGGCAAACATCAGGTCCAAGTTGATGTTATCGAAACCGGCCGCGCGGGCGCCCTCAAAGGCCGCCAGCGCCTGCGCTGCATCATGTACGCGACCGATACTCGAGAGCTTTTGATCGTCGAAGCTCTGTACCCCGATGGAGAGCCGGTTGATACCGGTCTCGCGGTAGCCGCGGTAGTTTTCGATGTCCGCGCTCCCGGGATTCGATTCCAGCGTGATTTCGATGGCCGGGGAAAAATTAATCAACGCGCGCAGGCCAGAGAACAGGCGCTCGATCGCGTCCGCGGAAAAGAGTGACGGCGTGCCGCCACCGATGAAGATCGAATCGATGCCGCGGCCCCAGACCAGCGGCAAATCCTGCTCGAGGTCGTTTAGCAGGGCGTCGACGTACTCCTGCTCGGGAATGGTTCCGTCCGCCTGGTAGGAATTAAAATCGCAATAGGGGCATTTTTTTTCACACCATGGCAGGTGGATGTAAAGCCCGAGTGGGGGATTGCTGCTAAACACCGTGTTCGGCGAGCCTGCGTTTGAGCTCGGTCAGCGCCTGGCCGCGATGACTGAGCCGATTCTTTTCGTCCCTGCTCAATTGTGCGCTGGTGCATCCCTGTTGCGGCAGGTAGAAGTAGGGATCGTAACCGAAACCACCGGTGCCGGCCGGTTCCAGCTGGATCACACCTTCCCAGCTGCCCTCGCAAATAAGCGGTGACGGGTCCGCGGCGTGGCGCAGCAGCACGATAACCGCGCGGTAGCGGGCAGTGCGCTGCGCCGCCGGGACCGTTCGCAGCTTTTCCACCAGCAGGGCGTTGTTGCTGGCGTCATCGGCGCCGGGTCCGGCAAAACGCGCGCTGTAAACCCCGGGCGCGCCGTCGAGCGCGTCGACCTCGATGCCGGAATCGTCGGCGAGTGCCGGCAGGTCGGTGTGCGTGGTGGCATGGCGTGCCTTGATGATCGCATTTTCGACGAAAGTGGTGCCGGTTTCGGCGACTTCGGATACTCCGAATTCGGACTGCGGGTGCAGCTCGTAGCCGAGGTCGTCGAGTATATGCGACAGCTCGCGCAACTTGCCGGGATTGCCCGAAGCCAGGACCAGTCGTTTCATGCGCTTTGCTGGATCTCGAAGATGCGGTTGATGCCGGTGCGCGCCAGCGCCAGCATGTCGTTCAGCTCCTGCTCGGTGAAAGCCGCCGCCTCGGCGGTGCCCTGCACCTCGATAAAACCGCCGTGGCTGTTCATGACTATGTTCATGTCGGTGTCCGCTGCGGAATCCTCGGCATAGTCGAGATCGAGCACCGCGTTGCCCTGGTAAACGCCGACCGAAATTGCCGCGACCTGGCAGTGGATCGGACTCTGCTCGAGGTCGCCGTTTTCGATCAGTCCCTGGATCGCGTCAGCGAGCGCAACCCAGGCGCCGGAGATCGACGCGGTGCGAGTGCCGCCATCGGCCTGGATGACGTCGCAATCTATCGTGATGGTGCGTTCGCCGAGCTTTTCGGTATCGATACTGGCGCGCAATGCGCGTCCGATCAGGCGCTGGATTTCCATCGTTCGTCCGCCCTGGCGACCGGTACTGGCTTCACGGCGCATGCGACTGCCGGTCGAGCGCGGCAGCATGCCGTACTCCGCGGTGACCCAGCCGCTGCCCTTGCCGCGTAAAAACCCCGGCACCGAGTTTTCTACCGACGCGGTACAGATGACTTTGGTGTCGCCGCATTCGATCAGGGCCGAGCCGTCGGCATGCTTGATGTAGTGTCGACTGATCTTAATTGGTCTCAATTCGTCTGCCGCTCGGGCGCTGGGTCGCATCGGGTAGTCTCCTTAAAGTGAGCGGCAATTATACGCAGCATGCAATATCCGAGTTAAGCGAAATTGCAAAATAGGCTATGATGCCGGCAGCGAAACATGAGATTCGAATTGTGATAAGAAGTATGACCGCCTTCGCGCGGGTACAACAGAGTAACGAGGCGGGATCGATAACCTGGGAATTGCGCTCGGTCAACCACCGCTATCTGGAGCCCGCGCTCAAGCTGCCGGAAGACTTCAGGCAACTCGAGCCCGAGATCCGCAAGCTGCTGTCGAAGCACCTGACGCGCGGCAAGGTCGATCTCGGCATGCGCTACAAGCTCGAGCAGCAACAGCAGGGCGGGATCAGCCTGAACAAGGAAATCGTTCATAACCTGCGCGAAGTCGAGCAGCAGGTGCTGAATATCGTGCACGAGGGCAGCAAGATGTCGGTAGCCGATATACTGAGCTGGCCGGGGGTCATCACCGATGTCGAGCGCGATTTCTCGTCGCTCAACGAGCTTGCCCTGTCGAGCCTCGAGAACGCGCTCGAGCAATTGCAGGAAGGGCGGGAAACCGAGGGCAAGGCGCTGGAGGAAATGATTCGCAGCCGCTGCGCGCAGGTCAGCGAGATCGTGGCCGAACTGCGCAAGCACCGACCCCAGATGATGACCGCGTTGCGCGAGAAATGGGAAGCCAATCTCGACGATAAACTCAAGCAATGGCGCGAGACGGCCAACGAAAACCGGCTCGAACAGGAGCTGGTCATGCTGGCGCAGAAGCTCGACGTCGAGGAAGAACTCGATCGCCTCGATACCCACGTCGCCGAGGTTATCAACGTGCTCGGGCGTGACGAAGCGGTGGGGCGCAGGCTCGATTTCCTGATGCAGGAGCTTAATCGCGAGGCCAATACGCTGGGATCGAAATCGCAGGATAGTGCGACTACCCAGCACGCGGTGGATCTGAAGGTGCTGATCGAACAAATGCGCGAGCAGGTGCAGAACATCGAGTAGCCTGGAAACGCGGACGTGAAGCTCAATATTTCAACCTTCAGCGCGCTCCTGGTAGCGGGGCTGAGCTTGCTGATGTTCCTGCTGTGGTGCCTGTCGCTGCTGGTGCTGGTCGAGCGTCAGAACCAGCAGAACGCGTCAGCCTATCGGCAAAACCTGCATGGCCAGGTGCTGCAGTTGCAGCAAAAACAGCGGCTTTGGCTGCAGTCACAGTATTACCTGCTCAATACGCTGGCCGAGTCGTCCGCCGAGCGCCAGACTTTCCAGTCGTTTCTGTGGGACTATTACAAGCGCAATCCCAGTATCTGGGCGGTCAACCTGGTCCAGTTCGACGAGCGCGGAAAACCCGTTTCCAGGTCCAGCAAACCCGGCTGCCTGCAACCGACCCAGATGCATCGCGATAATTTTAACGACTACCTGGTGCCGCAAATTGCCAGCTGTCGTATCGACGATAAGGCCCTGCTCGAAATTGCCGGTCCGGTAGCGGCCGAGGGCGGTGCCCTGGTGTTGCTGGTCAGCATGGATTACTTCGACTTTCTGAACGAGTTTTCCACCCTGTCGGGCCGCAGTCTGCAGCGTGCGGCCGATGTCGACGGTGCTTTCCAGTACCAGGAATTCGGCTTCAATCCCAGCGGTGATATCCGGGTTACCCTGCCGGTTGGCGATACCACCTCGGTGTTCGGTGAACTGCACCTGAACGCGCAACCGATAACATTCTGGGAGCTGTTCGAGCGCCAGGCCGCAATTGTACTGCTAGCCCTGGTTGCCGTCGCGATCCTGCTGTTGAGCCTGTTGCACTTTAATCTGATCAAGCCGTTGCTCGAACTGGCGGAGCGTATGCGGCTCGCGGCACATCACCAGCAGGCGGCTGGTGCCGTCGGCAAGGCAGAAGTCAGGCCCGGGTTGCGGCAGATGCGCGAATACTTCAACGTTCTGCAAAAGCTCGCCAAGCGCGATCCGGTAACCGGGCTCAATAATCGCGTCATATTCGAGGATCGCCTGTCACAGGCGATTCGCGAGGGCAAGCGCAGCGCTCGCCGCTACGCGCTGGTACTGATCGACGTTCGCGGCCTCGACGATGTTGCCCTGCAGCGCGGTCAGTACCTTGTCGACGGACTGCTGCGCCAGGTGGCGGACGGTCTGCGCGAGTCGCTGCGCGAGAGCGATCACGTCGCACGTTTCGAAAGAAACCTGTTCGCCCTGCTGCTGGAGGTGCAACAGCGCGATCAACTCAATACCCTGGTCGAGAAGATCTACCTGTCGGTAGTCAGGCCCTACCAGGTCTACGGGCGCGAGTTCGAGCTCAACGCGTTTTTCGGCGTGGCCATTTACCCCGAGCACGCCGCCGATGCGGACGATCTGTATCAGCATGCCAGCAACGCGCTGGTCAGGGCGGAGCACAGCGAATGGCCGATCCAGTTTTTCCGCGATGCCGACGACTCCACCGATACTTCCGGCTTTACCATGATTCAGTCGTTGCGCCGCGCAATCGAATACGATGAACTGAAGCTGGTGTTTCAACCGGTGGTCGATCTGGAGACCTATGAAACGGTATACCTCGAAGCCCTGCTGCGATGGAAGGATCCGGACAAACACGATATCGCTATCGACCGCACGATACGCCTCGCGGAACAGAATCATTTGATCAAGCCCCTGACCAACTGGATTTTCGAGTCCGCCTGCCGCTTCGTAGCCGAGTGCGAGGTCGGGGGTTTAACCGTGGGCATCAACCTGTCGATGATCGATTTACACGATCGACACCTGCCCGAACGCATCGAAACCTATTTGCAGCGCTACCAGGTAAAGCCGTCACAGGTCGTTATCGAGATCACCGAGGGGCAGATCATGCAGGAACCCGACGAGGTGATCGAGGTATTGTCGCACCTCGGGGTGATGGGCCTGTCGCTGTCGATCGACGATTTTGGAACTGGGCAGGCGTCGCTGACCTACCTGAAGGAGCTGCCGGTGGAAAAACTGAAAATCGACCAGTCTTTCGTGCGCGACCTCGCCAGCAATCCCGATGATCAACTGATCGTCAAGGCGACCATCGAGCTGGCGCACACGCTCGATCTGAAGGTGGTGGCCGAGGGTGTCGAGTCTCTCGCCAGCTGCGACCTGCTGGCGGAAATGGACTGCGACCATGTGCAAGGTTACTACATTAGCCGCCCGCTGGAGGCAGATCAGGTTTCCACCTGGTTCGAAACCTCGGTTAGACTAGACCTCGTTCAGAAAGGCAGGTAACTCCATCGCCGACGATAACGTGATCGAGCACGCGTATATCGACCAGCCCCAGTGCCTGCTGCAGGCTCCCGGTAATGCGGATATCGGCCTGGCTCGGTTCGCACACCCCGGAAGGATGGTTGTGTGCGAATATGACCGCGGCGGCGTTGTCGGCTAACGCTTGCTTGACTACCTCGCGCGGGTAAACGCTGGCGCCGTCGATGGTGCCGCGAAACAGTTCGCGAAACGCGATTACGCGGTTGCGATTATCCAGCATCAGGCAGGCGAAAACTTCGTAATCATAGTCGCGCAGCCGCGCGCGCAGGTAGTTCATGGTTTGCGCCGGCCTGGTCAGGCAGTCCTGGTTATCCAGCGCTTCGGCGAAATGCCGGCGCGCAATTTCGAGCGCGGCCTGCAGCTGCGCGAACTTGGCCGGGCCCAGTCCCTTGCGGTCACAGAATCGTTTTGCATCGACTGCGAAAACGCTGCGCAGCGAACCATAGTCGACGAGTAACTGTCGCGCGAGGTCGACCGCCGAGCAGCCGGCAACGCCGGTGCGCAGGAAGATTGCCAGTAATTCGGCGTCGGAAAGCGCTTCCGCGCCGCGGTTTATCAGTTTTTCTCGGGGCTTTTCGGCACTGGGCCAGTGGGAGATTGCCATGGGTAATCCTTTACCTGATGTCATCAACCGCTAAAATAGAGCAAAAGTAAACGGGCATCAACAGGAATATTTTATTTGGCATCGGCAATGGCTTTGCTGCCAAACCGCGGGGCCTGTTGACCAGGATAGCCATCGGACTGCGCGTGCGGTACGGGAGTGGCAAAACGAAACAGGTATTTGGAGAGCCTCGAGCAGAGGCAGGTATCACTATGAGAAAGCATGCAGCACTATTTGTCCTGATCGGTTTCCTCCTTGCGGGTTGCACGTCTATTGGCCCAAAGTCCGTGCCGCGCGATCGTTTCGATTACAACAAGGCGATCTCCGATTCCTGGAAGGAACAGACACTGCTGAATATTGTGAAGCTGCGCTATGCCGATATGCCGTTGTTCGTCGAAGTGGCCTCGATCGTCAGCGGTTATACGCTGGAAAGCTCGGTCAACCTGGGCGCGGCATTTTTCGACGGAGGCTCGGCGACAGAATTCGGTACGGCCGACTCGGCCACGATTGGCGGTTCCGGCAAGTACACAGACCGACCGACGATCACCTATGCGCCGATTACCGGCGGTAATTTCAACAAAACATTCATGACCCCGATTCCGCCCAGCGCGTTGCTATTCATGTTACAGGCGGGATGGCCGGCGGAGCTGGTGCTGCCGATGACGCTGGAGGCGATCAACGGCCAGCGTGCGCAACTTTCTGCCGGGATACGCCAGCGTAGTGGTGAGGAAAGTTATTATCGCATCGTCGAGTTGTTTAGCCTGTTGCAAAGAGGCGGCGTTGTGGGGATGCGCGTCATCAAAAAGGAAAGCGGGCAGGATTCCACGGTGATCGTGATTCGCAGCGAGAATGTACCAGCAGAGATAAGCGCGGCCTCGGCCGAACTCGCGAGCCTGCTCGGCATCAGGCAGGGAGCCGATGAATATACGATTTCGTTCGGGGAAGTGGCGAAGAACGATACCGAGCTGGCCATGCTGACCCGCTCGACACTCGCAATCATGGTGGAACTGGCCGGTCAGGTCAGGGTGCCCACAGCGCACGTGGAAGAGGGGCGCACGATATCTGCGCTAAGCGAAGGCAGCGCTGCTGATATCGAGCAGCATCGGCTCATCGATATCCATTCCAGTGCAGACCGGCCGACGGATGCATTCGTCGCGGTGAAGTACAGGGAATACTGGTTCTGGATCGATGATCGGGATTTCAAGTCCAAGCGCAGCTTTGCCTACCTGATGCTGTTATTCTCACTCACCGAGTCGGGTGGCAAGGAAGGCCTGCCGCTGGTGACCATTCCCGCCGGATAGTCGTGTCAGGTTGTGCTAGCCGTGGGTATTCCTTTACCTGGTATACCGCTGCGCTAAAATAGAACGAATGCAAACTATTGCCAACAAAAAAATCCTGGTCGGGGTCACCGGTGGTATCGCCGCTTACAAGTCCGCCGAGCTGGTGCGCCTGTTGATCAAGGCGGGGGCCGAAGTGCGCGTCGTAATGACGCCGTCGGCGCAGGAGTTCGTGCAGCCGCTGACTTACCAGGCCCTGAGCGGGCACCGCGTCTATGTCGATTTGTTCGATGCCGAAGCCGATTCGGCGATGGATCATATCGAGCTCGCGCGCTGGTGTGACCTGCTGTTGGTCGCGCCCGCCTCGGCTGATTTTCTCGGCAAGATGAATGCCGGTTACGCCGATAACCTGTTGCTCACCCTGTGCCTTGCCGCCAAACAATCGGTGGCGGTGGCACCGGCGATGAATCAGCAGATGTGGGCCAACCCGGCAACCCAGGAAAACGTTAAACAGCTTGCCGCCAGGCAGGTAATCGTCTGGGGCCCGGCCGAGGGCGAACAGGCCTGCGGCGACGTTGGCGCGGGCCGCATGCTCGAAGCGGCGCAACTGCTGGATAACGTGCAGCGGCATTTCGGCCCCGGCCGTCTGGAGGGAGTCAACTTGCTACTGACCGCGGGCCCGACGCGCGAGGCGATCGACCCGGTGCGTTACATCAGCAATCGCAGTTCCGGCAAGATGGGTTACGCCATCGCCGAGGCGGCGATGCGACAGGGCGCCAGTGTTACGCTGGTCAGCGGACCGGTGTCGCTAGCGGCGCCGGCGGGAGCGCGGCTGATCAGCGTCGAGTCGGCGCAGCAGATGTTGGATGCGGTGATGCAGCAGGCCGCGGAAGCCGATGTATTCGTGGCCTGCGCGGCGGTTTCGGATTACCGGGTAGACCAGGCCGCGCAGCAGAAAATCAAGAAATCGGACGCCGCAATGTCGCTAAAGCTGGTGTTGAACGCCGATATACTGGCGACGGTCAGCGCGCTCGAGCAGCGTCCGTTTTGTGTGGGCTTCGCCGCGGAAACCCAGCACGTCGAGCAGTATGCGCTCGCCAAGATGGAACAGAAAAACCTCGACATGGTCGCCGCCAACCGGGTTGGCGATGGCAGCGGTTTCGAGACCGATTTCAACCAGCTCGAAGTGTTCTGGCGTGACGGCCGGCAGACGATCGAGCAGGCAGGCAAGGCCGAGGTCGCGAAACAGCTTATCGATTTGATTGCCGAGCGCTATACTGCGTCGCTTGTTTAATCGGTGCGTTAAACCATGACAGTCAATAAAACCCACGTTGCTGAAATCCTGATCGAAGCGCTGCCTTATATCCAGGTGCTCGACCGGAAAACCGTGGTCATCAAGTTTGGTGGTAACGCGATGGTAGACGAAGAGCTGAAGAGCAGCTTCGCGCAGGATATCGTGTTGCTGAAACAGGTCGGCGTCAATCCGGTAATCGTGCACGGCGGCGGCCCGCAGATCGGCAAACTGCTGGAGCAGATTGGCAAGAAGAGCCGTTTTATCGAAGGCATGCGCGTCACCGATAACGAAACCATGGACGTCGTCGAAATGGTGCTGGGCGGGCAGGTGAACAAGCAAATCGTATCCCTGATAAATCGACACGGTGGCCGTGCAGTCGGGCTTACCGGCAAGGACGGTGGACTGATCAGCGCGCGTAAGATGAAACTTACTGGTAGCGATTCGGAGAGTCACGATCTTGGTCAGGTTGGCGAAGTCGAAGCCATCGATCCCGCAGTGGTCGCGATGCTCGACGACGATGACTTTATCCCGGTGATCGCGCCTATCGGCGTCGGCAGCGATGGCTCGTCTTACAATATCAACGCCGACCTGGTTGCGGGTGAACTGGCCAAGGTGCTCGGTGCCGAAAAGCTGTTGTTGTTGACCAATACACCCGGTGTGCTCGATCCGGAGGGTAATCTGTTAACCGGTTTGACGGCGGATGAAACCGACAGCCTCATCGCCAAAGGTATTATTCACGGCGGCATGCTGCCGAAAGTGCGCTGTGCGCTGGACGCGGTCAAGGCGGGTGTCAGCACCAGCCAGATTATCGATGGCCGGGTGAAGCATTCGGTATTACTGGAGCTGTTGACGGATAGCGGGGTAGGGACGCTGATCAAGGGCGACGCGCAGCAATAGCCGCGCCGGCGATCAGTTGGCTTCTTCTTCTGATTTGAGCTCGCGGTAGCGCGCCAGGTCTAGTTCGTATTGCTGGTTGATGCTATTCTTTTCTTCGAGTTTCAATAGCAATTGATCGGTGCGGCTCTCGATCTTGCGGCTAAAGTGCTCGATCTTCTGCGCGAGTCCACCCGGCACCTCTTTTTCCTTGGATGTGTAATTCAATTCGGCAACGGACTCGAGTTCCGAGAGTTGGGTCTGGGTCGAATCGATACTCTTGGTGATCAGCCGAATCACCGAGTCCAGCACGTCGAGCCGATCATCGCGCGCCAGCGTCAGTTCCTGCTCGGAACTGAAGGTCAGTAACAGCACCTGATCTTTCTGGTTTTGCAGTTTATCCAGTTTGGCCTGTTCTGCCGCCTGCAATTCCTGTTGACGTTTCGCTTCCGCCTCGGCAGCGATTTCTTCCTGGCTTTTGGCGGCTTCCTTGGTCGTCACGACCACGCCCTGGGAATTGAGCTGCTGGTGTTCCTTTCTGACCTGGGTCGGTGGCAGCCGATCGCTGTATCGGATCTGACCGTTTTCATCGACCCATTTATACAATGGCGCCGCCACGGCGCTGCCCGAAGCAAGGTAGAGGGCAGTGGTCACGAACAAAACCTTAAACCTCATGGTATGGGCGGTTAGGTGGCTATTAGCGACGCGCACGGTGTTGATTGGTCCTTGACCGAATACAGTCATTTAAAGCGTACCAAGCATAATAGTTTATTAATCGTGATTTTTCATTAATTTAGGGTGGTTCTGCCCGGGTCGTCATGATCCCGCTGGCTCCGAAAACAGGTAATCGGGATTCCTTTGGTTTGGCGCCTTTGCTTTGCAATCGCATCACCGATTACAAAGCAATGGAGCTTGTCCAGGGTGTTACTGACGGACGAGTAAGCTGGCCACGGGGGTGTGCAGCGCCTGCAGGTAATGTTGGTCTCCGGGCGATGTGATCAGCACCGCGACGCCGACGTTTTCGGCTTTCCATGCGGGGTTGATTTCGATGCGATGGCTGTTGTCGAGGCGCAGGTTCTCGGGACGGCTCATGTAGCGAACTACCTGCTGGTGTTCGAGCGTTCTACCCGAGTTTTCGCCACGCTTTACTTCGGTCGACAGGTTGTTTTCGTAAACCAGGTAGCGCAGGTGAGTTTGACCGATGGTGCTACGTTCTGCCGGTGAGTGCAGGTCAAGCACCAGGCTGGTCTGGTCCCTGGACACGGAGAGTCTCAGCGCGAGCGGCGCCTGCTGCGCGTTGACCTGCTGAATTTTACTCAGGATGTTACCGCTGCCGCGCGCCTCCATGCCGTTGACGAAAAACTCCGGGGTGTAAATGGTACGTTGCTGGTTGTTCGCTCCGAGTTGGCGCTGTCGTTTGGTGTAATCCGCGCTCGAGAACCGATCCTTCCATCCGAGATAGTCCCAGTAGTCGACATGAAATGACAACGCCAGCACGTCGAGATCGTCTTTGGGTGTTTCCACCAGCCGTGACAACCAGCGATCGGCGGGCGGACAGCTGCTGCAGCCTTCGGAGGTATAAAGTTCGACTACCGCGGTTTGCCGGTCGCCGCTGTTAACGACGATAGGGTCGCCGGCGAAAGCCGGCAGCGAGACCAGGCCCGCGAGCAGGAGGATTCGAAACATATGACACCCGTTTTATGCGCGTAAAACTGGTAGACCCCGTCGCTGCGCGCGAGTTCAATCGATGCCGTAAGATGCACGGTAGGACTCTACCGCCGCGCGGTGTTCGTTATCGCCGCGGCTTTCGAGATACTCGAGGATATGGTCGAGCCGGATGATGGAAACCACCCGCAATCCGCGTTGTTCGAGTTCCTGTATTGCCGACAGCTCACCGAGGCCCTTTTCCTGGCGGTCGAGTGCTATCGTCACGGCGCAGGGCTCGGCGCCGAGGGTCTCGAGCAGGCTGATCGATTCGCGAATCGCGGTGCCGGCGGTGATCACGTCGTCGATGATCATGACGCGCCCGGCAATCTCTGCGCCTACGGTGCTGCCGCCCTCGCCGTGATCCTTGGCTTCCTTGCGATTGAAGGCGTAGGGTAAATCGCGTCCGTGCTGCTGGAACAACGCGCTCGCGGTAATCGCCGCCAGCGGGATGCCTTTGTAGGCGGGGCCGAACAGCAGGTCGAACTCGATCCCGGACTGCTGGATGGCGTCGGCGTAAAATTCGGCCAGAGCGGCCAGATCCGCACCGCGGTTGAAGATGCCCGCGTTGAAAAAATAGGGGCTGACGCGGCCGGACTTCAGGGTAAATTCGCCGAACCTGAGCGCGCCGCGCTGCAGGCAGTAATCGACGAAACGGGATTGATATTCCTGCATGAACGATTCGTTGTTATCGGTTATCTCAAGTCATGTATCATATCGTCAGAATTTAATATTGGTAGTAGTTTCAGATGCGCGTGATTTCAATCAATACCAACGGCATTCGGGCGGCGGCGCGCAAGGGTTTTTTCGACTGGATGTCGCGCCAGCGCGCGGATTTCATCTGTGTCCAGGAAACCAAGGCCCAGGTCGAGCAACTCGATCAGCCGATGTTTCACCCGAAGAATTATCACTGCAGCTATTTCGACGCGCTCAAAAAGGGTTATGCCGGCACCGCGATTTACAGTCGACACCAGCCGCTGCAGGTGATTCGTGGTTATGGTGAATCCGAGTTCGACAACGAGGGGCGCTACCTCGAGTATCGTTTCAAAAACCTGTCGATCATTTCACTGTACGCACCCTCGGGCTCCTCCGGTGATCATCGGCAGGAGTCCAAGTGGCGGTTTATGGATAGTTTCGTGCTGCATTTGCAGGCGCTGCGGCGCAAGCGCCGCGAGTTCATTATCTGCGGTGACTGGAATATCGCGCATCAGAACATCGATTTGAAAAACTGGCGCTCGAATCAGAAGAACTCCGGGTTTTTACCCGAGGAACGCGCCTGGTTAACCGACCTGTTCGATCGAGTCGGCTTCGTCGACGCGTTTCGGGTTGTCGATCCGCGTGTCGAGCAGTACACGTGGTGGTCTAATCGGGGCCAGTCCTGGGACAAGAACGTGGGTTGGCGGATTGATTACCAGATCGTGACGCCCGGATTGAGAGACCGGATTCGGAAGGCCCGAATTTATCGCGATCAGCGATTCTCCGACCATGCACCGCTGATCATGGACTACGATCTGGAGCTGCTGGCCTAGTGGCAGACCCCGACCCGCGGCAGGTGTCGCCGATCGAGCTGTTTTTCGATCGGCGCGTGGTAACCATGCTGTTTCTTGGCTTTTCCGCGGGTATTCCCCTGCTGTTGATATTTTCATCGCTGAGCCTGTGGTTGCGCGAGGCGGGTGCCGAGCGCGCCGCGGTAACCTACTTTAGCTGGGCCGCGCTCGGTTACTCGTTCAAATTTGTCTGGGCGCCGCTGGTCGACCAGCTGTCGGTGCCGGGATTAACCGCCCGTCTTGGCCGACGCCGTGCCTGGATGCTGGTAGCACAGGTCTTGATAATCATCTCGATCCTGTCGATGGCAATGATCGATCCATCCTCGACCCGGTCCAGCCTGACGCTGATGGCATTAGCCGCGGTGATGCTCGGATTTTCGTCGGCTACGCAGGACATTGTCATCGATGCTTACCGCATCGAATCGGCTGAACCCGAGCTGCAGGCGATGATGTCCGCGACTTATATCGCCGGTTATCGCATCGGCATGCTGGTGGCGGGCGCCGGCTCGCTGTTTCTTGCCGACTGGTTCGGTAGTACTAGCGAAGTGTATAACTACCAGGCCTGGCAATGGACTTACTTCGCGATGGCGCTGGCAATGCTGGTCGGCGTTACCACGACCCTGATTATCAGGGAACCGGACGTGCCACCAGCGGCAAACGGGCTGATTAGTAACCACGACACGGTACGATTCCTGCTGTTGTTCGTGATTGCAATAGGCGGTTTCGTAAGCGTATTTTTCGTCTCCAGCGAAAGCGCGGGTGAAGTCAAGGCGAGTTTGGCGGGACTGCTGGGCAATCCGTTTCTGGCGGCTTTCCTGACGGAAAGCCTGCGACTGGCGCTGGCCCTGTTCAGCGCATGGCTGCTGGCAATGCTGCTGGTCAAGTCGGGAATCGTCGATTACTCGATGGTCGAACGCACCTATCTGTTGCCGATACGGGATTTCTTCGAGCGTTACGGCTGGTCGCTGGCCTGGATACTGCTTGCGCTAATCGGGATGTATCGAATTGCCGATATCGTGCTCGGCGTGATTTCAAACGTGTTTTACCAGGATCTTGGCTTCAGTAAATCCGAGATTGCCAGCGTGGTGAAAACCTTTGGGCTACTGATGACGATTGCCGGCGGTTTTGTCGGCGGGTTGCTAGCGCTGCGATTCGGCGTGATTCGAATCTTACTGCTGGGCGCGATACTCGCCGCAGCAACCAATTTACTATTCATGCTGCTCGCCAATATCGGTTACGACATGGTTTGGCTCTACGTGGTGATTTCGGCGGATAACCTGTCCGCCGGCATCGCCAGCGCCGCGTTCGTCGCCTTCCTGTCGAGCCTGACCAACGTGTCGTTCACCGCGATGCAGTACGCGATTTTCAGTTCGCTGATGACCCTGATCCCGAAGTTTCTTGGCGGATATTCGGGATCGATGGTCGACGCCATGGGCTACCCGACGTTTTTCTTGCTGACGGCAATCCTGGGTGTGCCGGTGCTGTTGCTCATCATGGTGGCGGCGCGAAAGATCGAGATTCAGGATCGCCGTGGTTCCTGAGTTTTGTTGTATCATGTGCGGGTTACAAGGATTCGATTGAATAACCATGAGTAAATCAGAGCAGCTTTTCGAACAGGCCACAAGGGTGATTCCGGGTGGGGTCAATTCACCGGTACGAGCCTTTAACGGGGTCGGCGGGACACCGCTTTTTATCGATCGAGCCGAGGGTGCCTACCTGGTCGATGTCGACGGCAATCGTTATATCGACTATGTCGGCTCCTGGGGTCCGATGATAACCGGTCACGCGCACCCCGAAATCATCGCCGAGGTTACCAGGGTGGTGCAGAAAGGCCTCAGTTTTGGCGCACCCTGCGCGCTCGAAGTCGAACTGGCGCAACGCATTTGCGATACGATGCCGAATATCGACCTGGTGCGCATGACCTGCTCCGGCACCGAGGCGGCGATGAGCGCGATTCGCCTGGCGCGAGGGTTTACCGGGCGCGACAAGATCATCAAGTTCGAGGGCTGTTATCACGGCCACGCCGATTCGTTGCTGGTAAAGGCCGGTTCGGGCGCGCTGACGCTGGGCGTACCGAGCTCCCCCGGCGTGCCGGCGGCGCTCGCCGATCATACCGTGACGCTCGAATACAACAACAGTGAGCAGGTGCGCGAAGTCATGGCTGAAATCGGTTCCGAGGTTGCCTGTATTGCGGTCGAGCCGGTGGCCGGTAACATGAACTGTGTGCCGCCGGTGGATGGATTCCTGCAAACCCTGCGCGATTGTTGCGACGAGTCCGGCAGTGCGCTGCTGTTCGACGAGGTCATGACCGGATTTCGCGTCGGGCTTGGGGGCGCGCAGGAGCGCTACGGCATCGTGCCGGACCTGACCTGTCTCGGTAAGGTTATCGGCGGCGGCATGCCGGTCGGCGCTTTCGGTGGTAAACGCGAAATCATGAATCACATCGCGCCGCTGGGTCCGGTTTATCAGGCGGGCACGTTGTCGGGTAACCCGGTGGCAATGGCGGCAGGATTGAAGAACCTGGAAATCATTTCACGCCCCGGCTTTTTCGAGGAATTAACCCGGCGTACATCCCAGTTGCTCGAAGGATTGCTCGCCGCGGCGGAAGCCAACGATATTCCGATGCGCGCCAACCAGGTCGGGGCCATGTTCGGACTGTTTTTTACCGATCAGCCCGAGGTGACCAGCTTCAGCCAGGTCAGCGCCTGCGACGTCGAGCGTTTCAAGAAATTCTTCCACGGCATGTTAAAGCGCGGTGTCAATCTGGCGCCTTCGGCCTACGAGGCCGGCTTCGTCAGCGCGATGCACGGCGCTGCCGAAATCGAGCAAACCGTGGAGGCCGCGGCGGCCACTTTCGCAGAAATTTAGCTATTCGATATCAGGCTATCGACGGCATGACTCGTCGGTTGGGATGAATTAAAGCCCGAGCATGCCCTTTTTCAGCTTCTTGTCGGCCGGGCGATTTCCGAGCCAGATTTCCAGCAGGGCGTTTTTGAAGTCCTCGCCCGGAATCATGCCCAGCACCTTGTCGTTGCGAGTGACGCGCACTCCCTGCTCCGGGACGTAGTCGAACGCATACTGCTCCTTGGCGACCACGTTGCTATCGAAATACTGGTAGAACTGCTCGATTCTCGACTGCAGTTGTTGCAGGGTTTCAGCGCTTTGATTTTTTTCAAAACCTTCGCGCCAGGCCGTTATCAGTTTCTCGCGGTCGACTTCCTTGTAAACGAAATCCAGCTGCACTCGCCAGGGCCCCTGGCGCGACAGTATTTCGGCGACATCGCCCGATTTGGTCGGCAGGTAAAGCGATCCAACATAAACGTCCACCCAGAATTTTTCGCGCAGGCCGACGCCGTTGAGCATCAGCGTCTGGCCACTGGGCATCTTGATTTCATCGTCGATAAAAACACCTGAAAGTTCGGCCGCGGCGGCGATTGCGCCCCACAGGCCCAGACAGGTTGCAAGCAGTATTTTTTTCATTGCCGTGTTCTCCGGGAGACCGACCTCGGATCAGTGTAAGTCCACCCGGTGATAATTGAAAGCCCGCGCGATTTGCAGCCGGTATTATCGCGGGCTGGATTCGTTGGTGGCCTCCGGCTTGATGTACTGAATAACGCCCAGGCGGATTAGCTCGGCATGCAGGATTACCGCGCGGTCGCTGCATTCCGGGATTTCGAGCAGGCGCTGCTTCAACGCGGTTTCCAGCGGCAGCAGGTAAATCAGCTGGTAAAGAATTTCCGGAAACGACTGGTCCGCCTTCCGAATACGCCCTTCCTGGGCACTGATATGATCGAGTAGTTCGAGCATGTAATGGAACTGCTCGGGAATTTCTACGGTGTTGCTTTCCCCGAGAATCCTGGCCTCTGCAAACGTCAGCCCGCCATGCTGGGTTCGCGTAGACAGGATTTCGAAACGATCGAGGCCGAGCACGGTGATGCCCAGCAGTCCGTCTGCGCGATGTTCCCAGTCATTTATCGCCACCCTGGTGCCTACCGAGTAGATATCCGCGTCGATGGCAGTTTCTTCGCCCTTGTGAATCAGCACGACTCCGAAAACGCTGTTTTCGCGCATGCAGGTAGCAACCATGTCGAGGTAGCGCGGCTCGAAGACCTTGAGTCCCAGCGTATTGCCCGGTAGCAGCACGGTCTTTAACGGAAATAACGGAATCTCTACCATGCTCAAGTCGCTAATGATTTCGTCTAGTGTCCCCAGCGTGGCGATAAGCTGTTTTCGATATCGAGTTGATCGAGTATGCGTGCCACGATGAAATCAACCAGTTCGGCCACCTCGGTTACGCCGTGGTAGAACCCCGGGTTGGGCGGTAGTATGACTGCCCCGAGGCGTGACAGCTTGAGCATGTTTTCCAGGTGTATGCTGGAGAACGGCGTTTCCCTGGGTACCAGGATCAGCGTCTTGCGCTCCTTTATGACGACGTCGGCGGCGCGATGAATCAGGTTGTCGCTGCTGCCAACGGCAATCGAAGCCAGGCTACCCATGCTGCAGGGGCAGACCACCATTGCGTCCGCCACCGATGAACCGCTGGCCGGCGGTGCGGTCCACTGGTCTTTCGAGTAAACATTGATCAGTTCCGGGTCGGCATCGAAATAGTCGGCAAACTGCTGCCGCATTTTTTGCGGGGCTCCGGACAGTTTGAGCTCGGTTTCCATGCCCATCACGATCTGGCCCGGCTGCGACGTGATGAACTGCACCTGGATATTGCTCTGCAGGCAGCACTCGAACAGGCGCAGCATGTATTCGGCGCCGGAGGCTCCGGTCATGGCCAGAGTTATGGTGCGTGGTTTCATGGATCGGAAATGGCTATTTCGGCTTCCACCAGTTTATCGGTAGCTTGCGACAGGCGCGCGATAAGATTTTCGAGGAAGATGCGGTAGTAGCGCAACTGGGTCTCGGTCGATGCCTGTTCCATCAGCGAGGTGCTGACGCACATCAGCGACACCTCGGTGCGTGCGACGATGGTGGCGTTGCGCGGCTGGCGCGTCAGAAACGCGATTTCGCCGAAGCAATCGCCCTGTTTCATCAGGCCGACGACCCTGTCGTTCTTGACCACTTCGACGCCGCCCTTGGCGATAATATAAAAAGCGGTTTCCTGTTCACCCTCGGTAACGATGACTTCGCCCTTGTCGAATTCCTTCCATTCGCTGGCGTTGACGACCTCGGTTATCTGCTCGTCGCTGAAGTCCTTGAAAAAGGCGAGGTAGCGCAGGGTTTTCCATTTTTCCTGCATGTCGATACGCTCGCCGACGCTGCGTAGTCGCCCAAAGGAATTACTCAAATCCCGCGCCAGCAGGTAGGCCGACTCGTAGCGGTCGTAAATAATCTTCTGCATCGCCTTTTCGACGATGGTGGCAATGTGATCCGGGACCTCGGGATTGACTTCCATGATCGGGTCGGGCTCGAGATTACTGATCTTGTAGATCAACGATTCCAGGCTGCCGGCCTTGTAGGGCGTTTTGCGTGCCAGCAGGGCGTACATGACCGCGCCCAGCGAGTAAATATCAGACTGCGCGACCAGGCGTTTTTCCTCGGACAATTGCTCGGGCGGCATGTACATCGGCGATCCCTGCACCTCGGTATCATGACCCTCGAAGCCGACGTCGACGTGAGCGATGCTGAAGTCCATGATCTTCACTTCGCCGTCGTTGCTGAGCATGATGTTGCCGGGTTTCAAGTCGCGGTGGATAATTCCTTCCCGGTGCACGTAATCTAGGCCCTTGGCGCACTGGTAGATAACGTCGACGACCTGGTTCGGGGTTAGCGTCTTGCCCCCGGTCACGTATTCCTGCAGGGTTACGCCGTCGACAAACTCCATGACGATGTAGTTGAGGTCGTCTTCCTGGCCGGCATCGTAAACGCTGACTACCGACGGATGATGCATGCGCCCGGCGCTATAAACCTCCGAAAAAAATCCTTCACGCAGCTTTTGCCTGGTAGCCGGATCCATATCGTGAGCGGAATGCGCCACCTTGATCGCAACCGTGCGCTGGACGAAAGGATCGAAGGCCTCGTAGACGACACCCATCGCGCCGCGGCCGATACGGCGCTTGATTTCGTACTTGGCTATTTTGGTAGGTCTCTGTGATTTCTCAGACATACTCGAAGTCTAGTTTTGCATTGCGTCTATGAGGCGTTGATGTATGTTATCGAAGCCGCCATTACTCATGATAACGACTTGATCTCCCGACCGACAATTTTGCAACAAGTAATCGATAATTTGTTGTGAATCGGGTTTGATTATTACTATTGTAGGCGCAGATTCGGCCATTTGCCCGAGATCCCACTGTAAATCAGAATTTTCGCAAACCAGTACCAGGTCGGCGGCGGTCAGCGACGTGCCAAGCTGGCCGGCGTGCGCGCCCATCTTCATCGTGTTCGAACGGATATCCAGCACCCCGATTAGCCGGCCACTGGTTGCTCCGCGCAGTGCCTCCAGGGTCAACGCGATTGCGGTCGGATGGTGCGCGAAGTCATCGACGATGCGCACGCCGTCGATCTCGGCGATGATTTCCTGGCGACGCCGGACACCGTCGAAGCTCGCCAGCGATTCGAGCGAAGATTCGATCGGAACGCCGGCATGGCGTGCGGCGATGAGCGCACTGCAGGCGTTAAATGCGTTGAATTGACCGGGCTGCGACAGCAGCAGCGGGTAGTCGGCGTTGGACTCGCGCTGATGCAGAACCTGCTGCGCATCGAGATAAAAATCGGCGTTCGAATCCCGCTGCGACAGGTTCACGGTTTCGCTCCAGCAGCCCATTTGCAGTACGTCAGGCAAATTCTCGTCATCCTGATTGACCACGATCTGCGCGCTCGCGGGCAGGGTACGCACCAGGTGGTGGAACTGGCGTTTGATCGCGTCCAGGTCGTCGAATATATCCGCATGATCGAATTCGAGATTGTTCAGTATTAGCGTGCGCGGATGGTAGTGGATGAACTTGGAGCGCTTGTCGAACAGCGCCGAGTCGTATTCGTCGGCTTCGATCACGAAGAAAGGATCCTTGCCGAGCCTGGCGGAGCCCGGAAAGTTCTGACTGATACCGCCGATCAGATAGCCGGGCTCGAGCCCGGCGTCTTCGAGTATCCAGGCCAGCATGCTGCTGGTCGTGGTTTTTCCGTGGGTACCTGCAACCGCCAGTACCCAGCGCTTGTGCAGCACCGCGTCGTACAGCCATTGCGGCCCCGAGCAATACCGCAAACCGCGCTCCAGGATTTCCTCGAACTGCGGATTACCCCGGCTAATCGCGTTGCCGACGACGAAAATGTCGAAGTCATCGGGCAGCGAGGCGGCATCGTAGCCGTTGTGAAGCTTGATGCCGGCGCGTTCGAGCTGGGTGCTCATCGGCGGATACACGTTCGCATCCGAGCCTTCGACCTGGTAGCCGAGTTCGCGCGCGATCAGCGCAATGCCGGCCATGAAGGTGCCGCAGATTCCGAGAATATATACTTTCACCAGTAGAACCAGATCAGGACGAATTGATAAAACACGTAGTAATTGAACGCTATCATAGCCGAAAGGTGAACCGGTATTTCGAGCGCGCGTTTGAAAATTAACGACATCGCGGCCAGGTTCCAGATCAGCAGCAGGTAGAATAACGGATTTTCCAACAGGTTATCTTGCCCGGTATCGATTCGGTATAGCAGGATCGAGGCCAGCGTGATGACCATGTTGATGCCGACCAGCGCGGAAAACGTCTGCTGAAAACGGGTGAGTGAGTTTTTCCAGCGCAGCCCGCCATAGACAAACAGCGCCAGCAGGCCGAGCTCGAGGGTCAGGTGGGCGCTCAACTCGGCAAAGCCGCGCTCTTCGTCCACCAGGCCGAGGCACAGCATATAGTAGGTGAAAATTGTCAGCGCCGTGCAGTAGCGATTGTACGGCAAACGCTCCGGGCTCGACAGGAACAGGCTAAGGGAGACGTATTGCCTGAGGCTGACAAGCCATTGGCCGATGATATTTTGCATCGCGACATGATAGCGGGTTGCATGCTCGAGGAAAATGAATGTGGAAAAAATGCCAGTTGGTTATAATCACCCGCTTTTGACCCGTGGAATAAATGAACGAACAATCAGCCAGCGATTTGCATAGCTTTCAGGGCATGATCCAGGCCCTGCAAAACTATTGGTCCGGGCATGGCTGCGTGATCATGCAGCCGCTGGACATGGAGGTCGGCGCCGGTACGTTTCATCCGGCGACTTTCATCCGGGCTATCGGGCCGGAGCCCTGGCGCGCCGCCTACGTGCAGCCGAGCCGACGGCCGACCGACGGCCGTTACGGCGAGAACCCGAACCGGCTGCAGCATTACTTTCAATTCCAGGTTTTGCTCAAACCCTCTCCCGATAATTTCCAGGAGCTTTACCTGGGTTCGCTCGAGGCCCTGGGACTCGATCCGCTGGTGCACGATATCAGGTTCGTCGAGGATAACTGGGAGTCGCCCACGCTCGGCGCCTGGGGGCTCGGCTGGGAAGTTTGGCTGAATGGCATGGAGGTAACCCAGTTTACCTATTTCCAGCAGGTGGGTGGTCTCGAATGCCATCCGGTTTCGGGCGAAATCACTTACGGCATCGAACGCCTTGCGATGTACCTGCAGGGAGTCGACAATATCTTCGACCTGGTCTGGACCCGCGGTCCCCAGGGAAATGTCACCTATGGTGACATTTATCATCAGAACGAGGTGGAGCAATCGACCTATAATTTCGAGTTGGCCGATACCGAGGCACTGTTTAGCTGGTTCGATATGTGCGAGGCGCAGTGCCAGTTACTGATCGAGAAAAAATTGCCGCTGCCGGCTTACGAGCAGGTGATGAAGGCGTCGCATGCCTTCAACCTGCTCGATGCGCGTCATGCGATATCGGTGACCGAGCGGCAACGCTTTATCCTGCGCGTACGCACGCTGTCGCGCGGGGTCGCCGAGTGCTACTACGAATCGCGTGAAGCGCTTGGGTTTCCGCTGATCAAGCAGGAGGCCGGCGATGCATAGCGACTGCCTGATCGAAATCGGAACCGAAGAACTGCCGCCGCGGGCGTTACGTTCGTTGTCGCAGAACTTTGCCACGATAATGCAGCGAGCGCTTGGCGAACAAGGCCTTGCTCCCGGCGCGGTCGAAGTGTTTGCTACCCCCCGAAGACTGGCGCTGTTGTTGAGAGACACGCCGACGCGTCAGGCCGACCAGGTGATAGAGAAACGGGGGCCCGCGCTGGCGGCCGCGTTCGACGGTGACGGTAACCCGTCGCGCGCCGCGCTTGGTTTTGCCGGTTCCTGCGGGGTCGAGCTCGACCAGCTGGAACGCCGCGAAACCGACAAGGGTAGCTGGCTCTACTTTTGCAGCACGCAGGCGGGCAAAAGCCTGCAGCAATTGCTGCCGCAGCTGCTGGCTGCGGCGCTCGCCGAATTACCGATTCCCAAACGCATGCGCTGGGGCGATCGCAGCGACGAATTCGTGCGTCCGGTCAAATGGTTGCTACTGATGATCGACAGTGAAGTCGTCGATACCGAGCTGTTCGGGTTGCGTTCGGGTAACCGGAGTTTCGGCCATCGGTTTCACGCGCCGGCGAGCATCGAGATCGCGTCACCGGGAGAATACGAAGATGCGCTGTTGTCGCAGGGGATGGTAATCGCCAGCTTCGAGCAGCGGCGCGATTCCATCCGCAACCTGGTCGAAGCGGCAGCTTCGCGCGTCGGGGGTGCGGCACATATCGAAGACGACCTGCTGGATGAAGTCACCGCGCTGGTGGAGTACCCGGTCGCGCTATGCGGTCAGTTCGACGCCGAGTTTCTCGAGTTACCGGTGGAAGTGCTGGTGATGACGATGCAGGAAAACCAGAAGTACTTTGCCCTGTTCGACGATGATGGCGCACTGTTGCCGCATTTCGTCGCCATTTCCAATATCGATAGTCGCAAGCCCGAGGTTGTTGTCGGCGGCAACGAACGGGTGATTCGGCCACGCTTTGCCGACGCTGGTTTCTTTTTTGAGCAGGATCAGAAGCAGGGGCTCGACGTGATGCGATTTCGCCTCGATTCGGTCGTGTTCCAGGAAAAGCTGGGCAGCCTGGGCGACAAGACTGCGCGAATCATTCGGCTGGCCAAGTATATCGCCAGCCATAGCGGTGCCGATCAGGACCTGGTGCGGCGCGCGGCCGATCTGTGCAAGGCCGACTTGATGAGTGACATGGTGGGGGAATTCCCCAAACTGCAGGGCGTCATGGGGCGTTACTATGCGCACTTGCAGCAGGAAGAGCAGTCGGTATGCGATGCCATCGAACAGCATTACTGGCCGCGGCATGCCGGCGACCGGCTACCGCAGGGACCGATCTCGCAGGCGCTGGCGCTGGCCGACAGGCTCGATAGCCTGATTGGCATTTTTGGTATTGGCGAAAAGCCCGGTGGTGACAAGGATCCGTTTGCCTTGCGCCGCGCCGCGCTTGGCGTATTGCGTATCATCGTCGAAAACCGTTTAACGCTCGATCTGCGCGATCTATGCCAGGCCGCTGCCGACGGTTACCACAAGAAAATCGAAGCGGCGGCGGTAATCGACGAAGTAATCGACTACGTGTTCGATCGTCTGCGGGCCTATTACCAGGAGCAGGGCATCGGTTTCGATATCGTCGACGCGGTCGCCTATAGCCGTCCCGGCCAGTTATACGATTGCGATTTGCGCATCCGCGCCCTGCATGAGTTTCAAAGCCACGAAGCGGCCCTGGCGCTGGCCGCGGCCAACAAGCGTATCGGCAATATTCTCAAGAAGCAGAAAAACATTGCCGAAACGGTCGACCGCTCGTTGTTACAGGAATCGGCCGAGACTCAACTCTACGATCAACTGCTGGAGCGCGCCGACGCGGTCGCGCAACAGTTTGCGCAAGGCGAATACCTGGAGGGGCTGGAGCGGCTTGCCGAACTGCGTCCGGCGGTTGACCTGTTCTTCGACCAGGTCATGGTTATGGTTGACGACGAGACCCTGAAAAACAACCGGCTTGCACTACTCGATCAACTGTTGCAAAGTTTCCGGTTAGTCGCTGATTTTTCACGGATTCAGTCCTGAGGGACGTATGGGAGGCGGGAGATTCGAGTGCCCAAAATGGTAATCCTGGACAGAGATGGCGTCATCAACCACCAGGCGGATGACGACGTCACGACCGTGGACGGCTGGGACCCGATACCGGGTAGCATCGAAGCCATCAACCGGCTCAAGAAGGCCGGTTACCTGGTGACGATTGCGAGTAATCATTCCGGTATCGCGCGCGGGTATTACAGCGAAAAGGATTTGCAGCAGATGAACGATAAAATGCAAAAGCTGCTGGCAATCCGCGGTGCCAGCGTCGACGGGATTTTTTACTGCCCCCATGGCCCTGAGGCTAACTGTATTTGTCGTAAACCGAAGCCGGGTTTATTGTTCAAGATTGCCAGCCAGTTCGAAATCGATTTATCGCAAACGCCGGTTGTCGGCGACAATATCAGCGATATACAGGCGGCTAAAATGGCCAATGCGAAACCGGTGCTGGTGCGCACCGGCAAGGGCGAATACGTGATGCAGCATTTTCCGGAAGCCCTGGATGTCCCGGTGTACGACGACCTGGCTCATTTTGTTCGCGAAACCCTGCGCCGAAAATAGGGTACACCGTGGTTAACCCGCTCTATAAATTCTGGTTGGGCCTGCGCTCAACGGTCTTCTGGGTCTTCTTTTTACCGGCAACGCTGATTCTGGCCAGCCTGCTGTCGCTGGCGTTTTTCATGCCGCTGGGTTTCCGCGTCGGCATTGTGCATGTCTGGATTGGTTACAGTCTCGCTTGCCTGCGCCTGCTCTGTGGACTCAAGTACGAAATCGAAGGACTCGAGAATATTCCCGACCATGGATTCATCGTCATGAGCAAGCACAGCTCGACCTGGGAAACAATCGTGATCCAGCGTTTCTTTCGTCCGATGATCTGGGTGGTTAAACGTGAGTTGACCTTGATTCCGTTTTTCGGCTGGGGACTGAAATCTATGGATGCCATCGCGCTTAACCGCGGTACCGGGCGCAAGGCTATCAACCAGCTGGTCGAGGAAAGTCGTAAAAGCATGGACGACGGGCGAATCCTGATGTTGTTTCCGGAAGGCACGCGCGTGCCGCCCGGACAGATCAAGCCGTTCAAGCTGGGTGGTGCTATCGTATCGCAGCAAACTGGATACTCGGTGCTGCCAATCGCGCACAATGCCGGGGAGTATTGGCCACGCCATAGCTGGATCAAGTGGCCTGGCACCATTCGCGTGGTTATCGGCAAACCGATCGAGCCAGCGGGCAGGAAGCCGGAAGCGATCATCGAGGAAGTCGGTAACTGGATCCTGGCGGAATGCGAGAGAATCAGCGATCGGGAGCAGTTAAAACGGCTGGGTGTCCTATAATCCCGCTACAGTTTCCTGTCGGAGCGGACATGTCGCGCCTCGTTTACGATTATCCTGAAATCGGTACAGCCGGTGCGGCTTAGTTTACTGTTCCTGTTGTTTTTCTCGAGCCTGGTGAGCGCCGAGTGGACCGGCGTTTCGCTCGAAATCGGCGAGACCGATTCGGACTGGAAATTCGACGACGATGTCCGCGAAGCCCAGGTCAGTGAGATAAACTTTCAAATCGAAGAGAAAATCGATAGCGGGTTAACCTTTGGCGCAAGTATCGGTTACTTCGATATGCGCGTGGTTCCCGACAGTGACAGTGCGGCAGAAACCATGAAATTCGATGGCCAGTATCTCGGCCTTTATATACGTCAGCCGTTACCGATCAGTAAACATATATCGTTTCACGGGTTGTTCAGTATCCGCTATACCAACGGCACCGAAAGCGGCGTCGACGATGACGAGGACGAGAAGGATATCGATTGGACGCAAAGCTCTTTCGAGCTGGGGTTCAACCTGCGTTTCTCGAAACTGCGGATTGCACCCTACGCGATATACCAGGATGTCGATGGCGACATTAGCGGGGGCGGCACCGACGTGTTCGAACTGGACGAACCGCTAACCCAGGGGGTTCGGTTGGATTATTTCATCGAGGACACCGCATTTGTCCGGTTCGAATTCGTCAACGGTGGACGCAGCGGTGGCTATCTCAGTTTCGTGCGCCGCTACTAGTCGCCGTTGCGATACTTGCTCTTGCGCTCGTTATAGACCTGGACCAGTTCATCGATCCGAGCCTGGTCATACTCTCGCAGCCCGCTAAGCACCATCTTTTTCTGACCTTTGCCCACTTTGTCACCGTTGCAAAGAAGATCGTAATTGAGTGCAACGTCACCGCGTTTACCGTAGAGTCGGAAGATACTCTCTGACAGCGAAAGATCGACCGAATCGATGTCGAGGGTATCCAGCGAAATTCGCATGTGGTCGTAAATCACCAGTGGCCGTTCGGTATTGATCATGATGTTGTTTTCTTTCATCAAAGGCACCAGCACGTGCGGGAAGGTATGACCGGAAAACTCGACGTAGTTGCGCGTTAGCGAGGCGATGAGTTTCTGGTCTTGACTGTGTGTGCCATTGGTCGAGACATCGAGGTACTTCTTGTCGTTCTCGTCGTAGATTGAAATTTCGCGTGCATTGACTTCAGGCAGGATCAGCGTGTCGTCATCGCTGACCATGCCGGAAAACGAGAATCCCATGGTCTGACGCAGGCCGTAGTGATGGATGATTACCGCAAACAGCAGGTCCCCCGGCACGCAGAATCGCTTCGAATCGACATCGTGTATCGGGTTGAAGTCACCCGCTACCGTTTTAGCGAAATCGCTTGCCTGTTGCCGCGTGAATGAAAGTTTGCAACCTTCCAGGTTATAGTATTTTTCTAGATTCATATTATTCTCGGGTTAACTTCCTGCAGCCCAGAGTGTTATCTTAACGCATTTTCCGAGGCGATAGTGAACGTGAGTAAATCGGGTCAAGGATTCGGTCGGCGGGGGGCAGGGCGTGCTTAGTTTTTCCGACCTGGCGTTACGGCGTTCGACCACTTTGCTGTTCGAGGCGGCCAGCTTCAAGGTATACGGCGGTCAGAAGCTCGGCATTACCGGCGCCAATGGATGCGGCAAGTCGTCACTGTTCGCACTGATCAGGGGTGAGCTGTCGGCAGACCAGGGAGATTTCAGCATGCCCAGAGACTGGGCGGTGGCTGCGGTCGAGCAGGAGACCCGGCTGTGTGCGCGCCAGGCGCTCGACTATGTTATCGATGGCGATACCGAGCTCAGGCAAACCGAGGCCCGGCTGGCACAGGCGGAGCGCGATCATGATTCGATGCAGATCGCCGGCTGTCACGAGCGGCTGCAGGAAATCGACGGTTACCAGGCGCAAAGCCGGGCGGCACGCTTGCTGGCGGGTTTGGGATTCGCCGATGCAGAAATGTATAAGCCGCTGAACAGTTTTTCCGGCGGCTGGATTATGCGTCTCAACCTGGCCCGGGCCCTGATGTGCCGTTCCGACCTGTTACTGCTCGACGAGCCCACCAACCACCTGGACCTGGACGCGGTGATCTGGCTCGAACAGTGGTTGCGGCGCTATTCAGGCAGCTTGCTGCTGATTTCGCACGACCGAGATTTTCTCGATGCGGTGGTCGACAGCGTGGCCCATATCGAGGACCAGCGCATTACGCTTTATCGCGGCAACTATTCAGCCTTTGAACTGCAGCGAGCCGAGCGGCTGGCACAACAACAGGCGGCGCATCAAAAGCAACAGCAAAGCATTGCGCACATGCAAAGTTACATCGACCGCTTCCGCGCCAAGGCCACCAAGGCAAAGCAGGCGCAGAGCCGCATCAAGGCGCTCGAAAAAATGCAGTTGATTGCACCGGCCCATATCGATTCCCCGTTTCACTTCGAATTCCGGGCGCCGGCAGCCTTGCCCAGTTCCCTGCTCAAGCTTGACCACGTGGCGACCGGCTACGGCGAAAAGGTCGTGCTGCAAGATCTCGAGTTTTCGTTAATACCGGGCGAGCGCATCGGTTTACTCGGTTTGAACGGCGCCGGTAAGTCGACTTTCATCAAGCTGCTGGCCGGGGAGCTGACCGCCTTTAGCGGCGATATAACCCGCGCCAGGGAATTGCGCATCGGGTATTTTGCCCAGCACCAGGTAGAGCAGCTCGATCTCGAGGCCAGTGCACTACTGACCCTGCAGCGTCTAGACCCTGAACTGAGCGAACGTCAGATTCGCAGTTATCTCGGCGGCTTCAATTTTCGGGGTGACAAGGTTTTGCAGGCGATAAAGACTTTCTCCGGCGGTCAAAAGGCGCGCCTGGTGCTGGCCCTGCTGATCTGGCAACGGCCCAACCTGTTGCTGCTGGATGAACCGACCAATCACCTGGACCTGGAAATGCGGCTGGCGCTGAACCAGGCACTACAGGGTTTCGAAGGCAGCGTAATCCTGGTGTCTCACGATCGGCACCTGTTGCGCAGCGTGTGCGACGACCTGTGGCTGGTCGATTGGGGGGCACTGCAGCGTTTCGACCAGGACCTCGACGCCTATCCCGCCTGGCTGGCAAAGCGTAAATCAGGTAGCGGGATTCGGCCGGCGCCGAACGCCAGCCAGGGCAAGCCCGGTAATAGCGGGAGCCATCGACGCGAATTGAAGGCGCATGCCGCGAAACTGGTTAAGATCGAGCGCGAAATCGCCAGGCTCAGCGCGACGCGTGATCAACTGGAGCAGGAACTAAGCGAGCAGTCGATCTACGATGCACAAAACCGGGAAGCGCTGAATTCTGCCCTGGCTGCACAGGCTGAAAACCAGCAGCGTTTAACCCAGGCGGAAGAGAACTGGCTGCAATTGAGCGAAACCATCGAGGCGCTGGAACAGCAGGCGGGTTAGCCGCCGCGGCAGCCGCAGACAATTTTCCCGAGCGTCTTGAGCGCGGTTTCGGTCGACTCGTTCCATGGAGAGCCGCAGTTGATGCGCAGGTGATTCCGGAAACGACGGGTTGCCGAAAACAGGATGCCCGGCGTAATGGCAATATTGTGTTCCAGCGCGCGATTGAAGATATCGATACTGTCACATCCTTTTGGCATTTCCACCCACAGCACGTTGCCTCCGTGTGGATGCGAGATGCGGGTACCTTCGGGAAAATTCTTGGCAATCATGAAGCGCCCGCGCTCGACCTGTTCGCGCATGGCCACGCGCAGACGCACCAGGTGGCGGTCATACTGCCCGCTGCTGAGGAACTCGGCGAGCGCCAGCTGATTGATTGACGATGTGGCCGATGACCAGGCCTGTTTGTACTGTAGAAACTTTTTATGGTAACGACCCGCGATAACCCAGCCCACGCGGTGGCCCGGCGCCAGAGTCTTGGAGAAAGACGAACAGCTCAGGACGATATTGTTCAAGTCGTAGGACTTTGCAGGGCGGGGCGGTTTGTCGCCAAAATAAACACTGCCGTACACGTCGTCTTCGATCAAGGGTATATCGCGTTCCGCCAGCAGGTTGACGAGTTCGCGTTTGCGTTCCTCGGGCATTTGGCAGCCCAGCGGGTTGCTGGTATTAGGCGATGCCATCACGGCCTTGATGTCCATCGTGTCGAAAGCTTCCTCGAGCGCGTCGAGGTTGAGCCCGGTTACCGGGTCGGTATCGATCTCGACCGCCAGCATTCCCATCTGCTCGATCATGCGCAGCACGGCAAAGTAGGTCGGAGATTCGACCGCGATGATGTCCCCGCGCTTGGCTACCGTGCGCAGGCTGATCGACAGGGCCTCGGTCGCGCCCGAAGTAATGATGATGTCGTCCGCAGTTACGCGGGTATAGTTCTGGGCGTACTGTTGGGCAATCTGCTCGCGTAGCTTGCGATCGCCGGGCGGAAACAGGTAATCCATGCTGCGTTGCGGGTAGCGACTTATGATGCTGCGGGTTGCGCGCGTCAGGGATTTAACCGGCATGAAATCCATCGACGGATTGGACGTGCCGAACGGGACGATACGCGGGTTGTTGGCGTTGCGAAAAACTTCTTCGAACAGTTCGCCAAAGCGCACCCGCCGCGCCTGCCCGGGGGTCGCGGCCGATTTGCCGATATCGTTTATTTGATTGACCAACGCATTGACGTAGAATCCGGATTGCGGTTTGGCGGTCAGGATGCCCTGGTCTTCGAGATTGACATAGGACTGGGTAATGGTTGCAATGCTGACCCCGAGCTGTTTGCTGAGCTTGCGCAACGAGGGCGCTTTATCGCCGGGCTTGAGGTCGCCCTTTTCGATTAGCTCGTTGATATAGCGTGAAACCTGATCGTATTTATAGGTTTCCGGACGCGTAACTGTCATGGTATTCCATCAACTGTATTGTAGTGATTTTGAGAAAATTGTAACTGTTATTGTAACAGTTTCGTCCATATTATTGCACCATTGCCGTTGCGGCAGGACGACTGCCCAGGCAACAAGTTAAAACCCCCTCCTCCTCCTCAGGTTTTGACTTATATTATGCCCTCCCGTTCGCGGGAGGGCTTTTTTTTGCCTGCAGTCCTGCGGCGCTCGCGACGGCCTGCAGCGAAAAGTACGCGCGAATCTTTACTAACCCTGCGGCGTGTAAAAGGTTTCGTCTCCCGCACTTTTGGGCATGGCTTGAATACGGGTAACCGGGATAATGTTTGGCGGGAATGGCGCGCTCGGCGGGAGTCGAACCCACGACCTTTGGCTTCGGAGGCCAACACTCTATCCAACTGAGCTACGAGCGCTTTTCAATTCCTCGCGCTGCCCGGCAGGGCAGCGCCGTGATTGTAAACTATCGCACCGTGGTTTAGGCGGATTCAGCAAATAATTTTTGCGAATTAACCGCTTTTCGACGATAATGCGCTGCGTTTCAGACCCACCCAATGCCTGGAGAAACACGTGAGTGCTAGTGAACAACAGACTTTCTCGACACACAACATAACCGTCCTCGGCGGTTTGTTGCTCATTGCATTGATTATCGGAGAAGTCGTTATCGGTCCTCAGAGCGATGAGGAAGCGGTGGTCGAGGTGGTGGACACCATGGAAGATATTGCCATGCGTCTGAGACCGGTAGTAACACTTGACGAGATGCGCAGCAACATGACGGTAGCTTCCGCCGCTGGCGGTGCGGCCGATCAGTCGCCCGACCAGCTTTACCAGAGCGCCTGTCTCGCCTGTCATACAACCGGCGCCGCGGGTGCGCCCAAGATTGGCGTTGCCGCCGACTGGACCGATCGCCTGGCGAAGGGTGTGGGCGGGCTGGTGACGTCCGCGATCAACGGCATCGGGGCCATGCCGCCGCGCGGCGGTTCGCAGTTCAGCGACGATCAGATCAAAGCGGTCGTCGAGTATATCCTCGATCAATCGAAGTGATATCGTCGCCTGCCGGCGATATCATCCCCACAACTGCAAATCACTGACCCGGTATCCCGGGTAAAGCGCGCATTGTTAGTTACGACCAGGTAGCTAATTCTCCGAGCGCGCTCAACGCGAAAGCAGAGTAGGCCCGTGTGGGCCAGGTTATTCCTGATCCAGAAGATTTTTCGCTACACCCTTTGACGGTCGCGTTGCCGGTACGAAATCGCCTCGGTGAGATGGGTCTCGGTGATCTGCTCCGACTGTGACAGATCGGCAATCGTGCGCGCCAGCTTGAGTAGCTTGTGATAACTACGCGCGCTCAGGTGCAGCTTGTCGATTGCCCGCACCAGCATCTGCTCCAGTTTGTTGTCGAGCCGGCAGGCGTCGAGTAACTGCTGGTTATCGAGATTTGCATTAACACAGGCCTGGCGAGCCAGTTGCCATTGACGTGCGGCGCAAACGCGTTTTCGAACCTGTTCGCTGGTTTCTCCTGGACGTTTTGTTTCGCCCAGTAGTTGATGATGAGGCAACCGGCCCAGCTCGATCTGGATATCGATACGATCAAGCAGGGGTGCTGACAACTTGTTACGGTAGCGGCTCAACTGTTGGGGTGAGCAGTCGCAGGTTTTGATTGAATCACAGCCGCCCGGGCAGGGATTCAGCGCTGCAATAAGCTGAAATTTCGCCGGGAAAATGGCTTTGCCTGAGGCTCGCGAGATATGGATTTGTCCGGTTTCCAGCGGCTCCCTGAGCACCTCGATGACACCGCGCCTGAATTCGGTTAATTCGTCGAGAAACAGCACGCCGTTGTGCGCCAGCGATATTTCACCTGGTTTGGGATTGCCGCCGCCGCCCGCCAGCGCGACCCCCGAGACCGTGTGGTGGGGAGACTGGAAAGGGCGCTCGAGCCAGCTGTGCGGATCGACCGGTTGCTGGGAAATCGAACGGATGCTGGCAAGGCTCATGGCTTCTTCCTCGCTCATCGGCGGCAGAATTGAGTTCAGGCGCCTGGCCAGCATGCTCTTTCCGGTACCCGGCGGCCCCATCATCAGCATGTGATGTCCGCCGGCGGCGGCAATCTCGAGAGCCCGCCTGGCCTGGTGCTGGCCGCGAACTTGCGCCAGATCGAGACCGTAGTTTGGCAACTTCGGTTCGGGTCGGGACCCTGCCATCGGCAGGGGCTCGCCGCCATTCAGGCTGGCGCAGACCTGTGCCAGGGAGTCAGTCAACTGTACCGGCAGATCTCGCACCAGCATCGCCTCGGGCGCGTTCGGACCCGGTATCGTGACCGCCTGGCCGGCTTTTTTGCTTGCAATCAGCGCCGGCAGTAAACCTTCGATCTTGCGGCACTCGCCGCTCAGTGCGAGTTCCCCGAAGCAGGCTACATTCTGCAGTGTGGCGATATTGACCTGGCTCGACGCGGCCAGGATGCCCAGCGCGATCGACAAATCGTAGCGACCTCCTTCCTTGGGTAAATCGGCTGGAGCCAGGTTGACGGTGATACGCCGTGCGGGAAATTCGAAGCCCGAGTTGATGATTGCCGAGCGAACCCGGTCGCGCGCCTCGCGCACGGCCGTCTCCGGCAGTCCGACCACGGTGAAGGCCGGCAGGCCACCGGATATGTGTACTTCGACGCACACCTCGGGGGCGTTAATGCCCAATTGTGCACGGGTAGTGAGCTGAGTGAGTGACATGGCAGCATCCTTTCTGAAGATAAACCGGCCAGTTGACCGGCCTGTAGAACGCTTCCAGCGTTCCGCGTAGCAGTCTAGCACGAAAATCCTCGCGGTTTCGCGAGTACTTTGTTCGGTTTATCGCGTAACTCGCTACTAACTTACCCGAATGCGCAGCTTATCTATCCCCGAAGGAATATTAGTATATTAGGGTTTATTAATATAATGGATCGACATTTTATAATTGAAAATTAGCAGGGGGATTATGTTATGAGTATTAAACGATTACTGGCGCTAGTTTCAGCTCCCATGCTGGCACTTACCGTCGCTATTGCCAGTTCGGTATCTTTCGCCAATGAAGAAGCGGTAAACCCGTCCGAACACAAATTCGAACTAGCCAAGCAGTATTACGGCCAGTGCACCGCTACCGACAGCACGCAGTTCGACGCGATCCTGCCGCAGCTCAAGGCGTTCACCGATATGGAAATCATGGCTGAAACCATGGCCGACCCGGCAAAATTCGCTCAGTTGATGGCGGTCGTCAACGATCCACGCACTATTCATGTCATGACCAAGTGCGCTACCGAACCGGTCATGTGGGATACCTGGATGAGCGGCATGACCGACTTCAACAAGATGAGTCGTGCGATGGGTCACTTCATGAATCCGAACATGTACATGCAGTGGATGATGGCGCCGATGAATCCCGCCATGTACCAGCCAATGATGCAAATGGCCGATCCGGCCTACTACACCCGCTGGATGAACGCGATGATGAATCCGGCCTTCTACCAGCCGATCACGTCAATGGCTGATCCCAACTGGTATACTCCCCGAATCAACTGGATGATGAACCCGCAGTCTATGCAACCGATGTTCAACATGATGAACATGGGCGGTTACTTCGCCCCGGTGCCTGCAGCTGGAAGCCAGGCAGCAGCGCCTGCAAACTAGGACGTAAAATCTGGCGCGGTATCTGATACCGCGCCAGTTCATACTCGATCAGGAGCAAGTTATGAAACCAAACATGGGAACCGTAGACCGGGTAATCCGTGCAATTGTGGGCATTGCGTTGATCGCAGCCTTCGCGCTTGAACTTTTGCAGGGGACCATCGGCATGATTGCCCTGGTTGCGGGTGTGGTGTTGCTGATTACTGCCGCGCTGCGCTGGTGTCCACCCTACACGCTGCTCGGGATCAACACCGGCGCCAAAGACGGTTAATCCGTTACTGCTCAACGTGGGGAGAGCAGCCTGATCGTTACGGCCGTTACTCCGGCGTTTTCTCCAGTTCTTTCAGACGCGCCTCGATCGCTTCGAGTTTCTCCCGGGTACGCGCCAGCACCCGCGCCTGAATATCAAACTCTTCACGACTGACCATTTCGTAGTTGGCAAGCTGCTGCTGTAGCAGGCTTTTCAAGCGCGCGTCGAAGTCAGCCTTGGTCTGCTGTAAACCGGGCGGCAGTAGTTCATTGATCTTTGCGGATAACCGGTTGATCGTCTGATTATCAATCATAAAAGCCCCAAAATAGTGCAATAACTCCAATATATGCATCATAACTGTGCATATACAGGCTTGAATGGCCCAATATTAACGACTATTTGCTTGCTTGCCCAGAGTCGCCAAAATCTACCGCGAAAATTAATCGGAGAGATATCCATGAAAATCATTACAGCGATAATCAAGCCGTTCAAGCTCGATGACGTTCGCCAGGCACTCGGAGAAATCGGAGTGCAGGGCCTGACCGTTTCGGAAGTAAAGGGCTTTGGTCGTCAAAAGGGGCACACCGAATTATACCGGGGTGCGGAGTACGTGGTCGACTTCCTGCCCAAGGTGAAGCTCGAGATCGCGATCGACGACGACATCCTAGATCAGGCAATCGAGGCGATTACGAGCAGTGCCAACACCGGCAAGATCGGTGACGGCAAGATTTTTATCACACCCCTTGAACAGGTTGTTCGTATTCGTACGGGCGAATCTGGTCCGGAAGCACTTTAGGAGATCACCATGGAAAACGAGATTTTTCAGTTACAGTACGCACTAGATACGTTTTATTTTCTCGTCTGTGGCGCCCTGGTTATGTGGATGGCCGCCGGCTTTGCGATGCTCGAAGCTGGTCTGGTGCGCTCCAAGAACACGACGGAGATCCTGACCAAGAACGTTGCATTGTTCGCCGTCGCCTGCACCATGTACATGGTTTGCGGCTACTCGATCATGTACGGCGGAGGGGACTTCACGATGTTCCTGTCGGGCATTATGGGTGATGGCGTCGCCGGGATCATGTACGGCGGAGGGGACTTCACGATGTTCCTGTCGGGCATTATGGGTGATGGCGTCGCCGGCGCTGAAGAGCCAGCGGCCTACGCGCCATCGGCGGACTTCTACTTCCAGGTCGTTTTCGTCGCGACCGCCATGTCAATCGTCTCGGGCGCGGTCGCAGAGCGCATGAAGCTGTGGGCATTCCTGATTTTCGCCGTTGTTATGACCGGCGTGATTTACCCGTTGGAGGGCAGCTGGACCTGGGGTGGCATGCCGGTTTTCGGTATGTACACGCTGGGCGACCTCGGCTTCTCCGACTTTGCCGGGTCCGGCATTGTCCACATGGCGGGTGCGGCCGCGGCGCTGGCGGGCGTAATACTGCTCGGTGCTCGGAAAGGTAAGTACGGTAAGGACGGCCAGATCTATGCGATCCCGGGCGCTAACCTGCCGTTGGCTACGCTCGGCACCTTTATCCTGTGGCTGGGCTGGTTCGGCTTCAACGGCGGTTCGGTACTGGCTACCGCGTCGGTCGAGAGCGCCAACGCGGTTGCTATCGTCTTCATGAACACCAACGCGGCGGCGGCTGGTGGCCTGATCGCTGCGATGATTCTCGCCCGTATCATGTTCGGCAAGGCCGATCTGACGATGGCGCTGAACGGTGCGTTGGCCGGGCTGGTGGCGATTACCGCGGAGCCGTCGACACCGACGCCGCTGTTAGCCACGATCTTCGGTGCAGCCGGAGGCGTGCTGGTCGTGTTCAGCATCGTAACCCTGGACAAGCTCAAGATCGACGATCCGGTGGGTGCGATCTCGGTGCACGGTGTGGTCGGTCTGCTCGGCCTGTTGCTGGTGCCGTTGACCAACGATGGTTCCAGCTTCTCCGGTCAGATTGTCGGTGCGCTGACAATATTCGTCTGGGTTTTTGGCGCCAGCTTCGTGACCTGGTTAGTGATCAAGATGATCATGGGCATTCGTGTCAGCGAGGAAGAAGAGTACGACGGCGTCGACCTCTCCGAGTGTGGGATGGAAGCCTACCCCGAGTTTACCAACGCTACTACCTGATCCTGGCAAATCGGGGCCGGCAACTGCCGGCCCCGCCTTCTCTGTGCTAACATGCGCCCGATTCAAAAAAGTAATACGCCATGTTGTGCCATATCTACCGCAGTAACCTCAAGCTCGACACCTATCTTTACCTGATCGACAAGGACGATTTTTCGGTTGTTCCAGAGGAGCTGTTGCGCGTGTTCGGACCGCCCGAGTTTAGCTTCAGCTTCGATTTGACCGGGGAACGTAAACTCGCCAAGGAAGACGCCTCCGAGGTATTAGAAAACCTCGAAAACCAGGGATATCACCTGCAGCTGCAGGATGACGAGCTAATCGAGGAAATGCTCACCCGCAAGGCCATCAACTGACTATTAGACTCAATTCCTGTAT
>CAMYON010000004.1 GCA_947260025.1 uncultured Gammaproteobacteria bacterium | reverse complement strand
TGATCACCAAAGGCCGACGATTTCCAGCCGCCAAAGCTATGGAAGGCGAGCGGTACCGGGATAGGGACGTTGATACCGACCATGCCGACTTCGACCTTGTCGGCGAAGGTGCGGGCGGCGGCGCCATTGCGGGTAAAAATTGAGGTGCCGTTGCCATAGGGATGATCGGTAGCGAGCGCCGCGCCTTCCTCGAACGAGCCCACGCGCATGATTTGCAGCACCGGACCGAAGATTTCTTCCTGGTACGACTGCATATTGGGCTTGACGTTATCAATCAGGGAGCCGCCCAGGAAATAGCCATTCTCGTGACCTTCGCAAACGAAATCACGGCCGTCGACCACCAGGCGCGATCCCTCGTCCTGCGCCATCTGGATGTAGTTCATAACTTTTTCGCGATGCTCGCTGGTCACCAGCGGGCCCATCTCGAGGCCCCGGTCGAGGCTCGCACCGATGCGCAAGGCTTCGACCCGCGGTTTGAGAATTTCGATCAGTCTGTCGGCGACTTCATCCCCGACGCAGACGCCGACCGAGATAGCCATGCAGCGCTCACCGGCGGAGCCGTAGGCCGCGCCCATCAGCGCGTTGGCGACGTCTTCTAGATCGGCATCGGGCAGGACCAGCATGTGATTCTTGGCGCCGCCCATAGCCTGGCAACGTTTACCGTTGGCGGTAGCCGTAGCGTAAACATATTTCGCGATCGGGGTCGAGCCGACAAAGCTGATCGCCTTGACGCGCTCGTCCTCGAGCAGTGTATCGACGGCCTCCTTGTCGCCATTGACCACGTTGAAAACCCCGGGCGGTCCACCGGCTTCGATAAAGAGCTCGGCCAGGCGCAACGGGCAGGACGGATCCTTCTCCGAGGGCTTTAGCACCACGGTATTACCGGTAATCAGCGCCATGCCTGCCATCCATAGCGGAATCATCGCCGGAAAGTTGAATGGCGTGATACCGGCGACCACTCCCAGCGGCTTGCGCATCGAGTAGATATCGATACCGCGCGCGACGTTGTCGGAAAACTCGCCTTTCTGCGCATGTGGTGCGCCGCAGGCAAATTCGGCGACTTCGATGCCGCGCAGCACGGAACCCATGGCATCCTCGATGACCTTGCCGTGTTCTTTGGAAACCAGCGTCGCCAGCTCTTCCTGGTGCTTGTAAAGCAACTGCACGTAACGCGCCATGATGCGCGAGCGCTGCAGCACCGAAGTCGCGGCCCAGTCGGGAAAAGCCTGCTCGGCGACCGCGATCGCGGCTTCGACCTCGGCTTTGGACGCCAGCGGGGCCTCGCTGGTTTTGACGCCCATGGTTGGACTGAAAACGTCACCGAAACGACCGCTGCTGCCGGCGACCCGTTCGCCGTTGATAAAATGGGTTAACTGGGTAATTTCGGGGGAAACGGCTGCGGCTGGCTGGCTCATGATGGCTCCGTACTAATGAGGGTTGATTAATTAACAGGAGCGCAGTATAGACAAGATATTTCTGCAAATATATAGTGCGAAATCCACAACCATTGTGCAAAAATACACAATAGCTCGTTGTTCCGAAATCTATCGAGCCGAGCCAGGCGGGGGTGGACCTCCAGTTTCGTTATCTCCGAAACGACCGGGATTCAATTCCTGTAGATAAAGAAGCCATGTACAACTGGAACGATTTGCGATATTTCCTGGAATTGTCGAGGCAAGGCAAGCTGCTGCGTGCAGCGGCGCGCCTGCATGTCGACCATACCACCGTCAGCCGGCGGATTACCGCGCTCGAGAAGCAGCTCGATGTGCGCCTGTTCGATAAGTCACCGAACGGTTACCAGTTGACCGATGCGGGGCTGCGCCTGTTGCCGCTGGCGGAGCAGATCGAAACCCGGTCGAACCAGCTATACCAGGATATAGCCGGCAAGGATGCGCGCCTCGGCGGCACGGTGCGGGTAGCGACGCCCGAGGCGCTTGGTTCGCAGGTGATAGCGCGCCACGTGGCCGGATTCCGCAGCGAGCATCCGGATATCGAAATCGAACTGGTAGCAGAAACCCGGCGCATGAGCCTGTCGAAACGCGAGGCGGATATCGCGATCAGTTTTTCCCGCCCCGAAAGCGGTCGCCTGATCGCCTGGAAGCTCTGCGATTACCGGTTACGGCTGTACGCTGCGCGTGATTACCTCGCCGCGCACCCGCCGATAAACGGTAGCGAAGACCTGGCCGGGCACGACTTTGTCTCGTACGTCGACGATTTGATCGAAATGCCGGAACTCAGGTTTTTCGACAATACGATTAAAAATGCCCACGTGGTGTTTCGCAGCACCAACGTGAGCGCGCAATTCAACGCGATTCTAGACGGTATCGGGCTCGGCCTGGTGCACTGTTTCATGGCGCAGGCCGAGCCCCGTCTGCAGGTGGTATTGCCGCAGCAGATTTCGGTTGAGCGCACTTACTGGTTGCTGGTGCACGAAGACTTACGGCGCGTGGCGCGCGTCGACGCGGTGTGCAAATTTCTGACCAGGTTACTGGGTCACAATCCGTCGCTGATGATGGGTGACTAGCGTCGGCTGCCGCGCAGCGCCAGCACCTGTTGCTGCAAGCGCTCGAGTGTCGCGTCGCCGGCATCGATTGGTTCGCCGCCAACCAGCTCGATACGGCTCAACATACCACGCGGCAACAGGCGCGACATTGCGCTGCCGTAAGCGCGACTGAAGAAGCTGCCCCACAAACCGCGCAACGCCAGCGGTATCACCGGTACCGGGTCGCGCTGCAATATGCGGCTAACACCTGTCTTGAAAGCGTTCATCTCGCCATCCTCGGTTAACTTGCCCTCGGGGAAAATGCAGACTATTTCATCCTGCCGCAGCGCCGCGCTGATCTGATCGAAGGCACGCTCCATCATCTCCGGATCCTCTTGCGCACCAGCGATCGGAATAGCGTTCGCGGTTCTGAAGATGAACGAAAGTACTGGAAGCTGGAAAATGCGGTAGTACATGACGAAGCGAATCGGACGCCGAATGCAACCGGCCAAAACCAGTGCGTCGACAAAACTGACATGATTGCAGACTAACACTGCGGGCCCCTCGTCGGGTATATTCTCGAGCCCGGACCTGTCGACTCGATAGAAGCTGTGCACCAACAGCCAGATTAACAGGCGCATAATGAATTCGGGCACCAGCATAAAGATGAACATCGCAACCGCGGCGTTCATCAGGGCCATGATCAGAAACAGTATCGGAATCGAAACGCCGGCGGCGAGCGCAAACAGTCCGTACAACGATGCCGCAACCATAAATAATGCATTCAGAACGTTGTTGGCGGCGATTATGCGAGAACGTTTACTAACTTCGCTGCGCTGTTGAACCAGGGCGTATAGCGGCACGATATACATGCCGCCGGAAACACCGAGCATGATGATGTCGAAACAGACGCGCAGGCTCGAACCCGCGGCAATAAAAGCCGTAGGTCCGATCAGCTCTCCAGTGGCGGCCAGGTCCTGGTTGAAGTAAAGATCGATTCCGAACAGCGTCAGTCCGAGCGAGCCAATCGGCACTAGCCCGATTTCGACGATACGGCCGGAAAGCTTTTCACAGAGAAAGGAGCCGGCGCCGATACCGATCGAGAACAGGGCCAGCAGCAACACGTACACCTGTTCGTTGCCGCCCAGTTCATAACGTACGAAGTTGGGCAGCTGGGTAATATAGGTGATGCCGATGAACCAGAACCAGGATATACCTATGACCGAGTAAAAAACGGTCAGGTTATGCCGGGTATCCTGCATGATATGTAGCATTTGTCGGGGTATGTTGAAACTTATTCTTAGTTTCGGGTCACCGGCGCTGAGTCGGGGTATGCTACGACTCGACCAGTAACCCAGGCAGGCGGTAACGACTACGGCGATTGCTATTGCGTGGTTGCCGATGCCGATGAGATAGACGCTGACAATCAGGCCGGCCAGAATGGCGATAAAAGTGCCGAACTCGACCATCGCGTTGCCGCCGACCAGTTCAGCGGGTTTCAGCGCCTGTGGCAACAGGCTGTATTTAACCGGACCGAAAAGTGCAGACTGCGTCCCCATTAAAAACAACATGGCCACCAGCATTGCCGGGCTTTGCAGCATAAAGGCGGTTGCGCCCAGCAGCATGATGGCGATTTCCAACAGCTTAATGCGCCGGATCAGCATTGATTTTTCGTGTTTGTCGGCGAGCTGACCGGCGATCGGTGAAAACAGAAAAAATGGCAGAATAAATAATCCGGCCGCGATATTGACCAGGGTGTTACTTTCTTCCTGCGACACGCTCGCGGCCTGGAAAGCGATGAATATGGTCAGGCCATTCTTGTACAGGTTGTCGTTGAAGGCGCCTGCAAGCTGGGTCAGAAAGAAGGGCCGAAAACGCGGGGTCGATAATAGCTTTATCGAATCGGGCATGATGGACTCGTTTTTTAGCGCTACAGGCTAAAAGAATGTGACCCCGAGAGCAATCGTTTCTCAGCTGTCACGGCCTTGTAATTGCAGGTAATTACCCCGGTCGTTAGCGTAAAGTTTGATCTGAAAAGCCCCAGATATCACCTCGCCAGGCAGCGGAAGTAGTCAACGTTTTCCGTGTTGCGACTCAAATCTGACACCTGCCGCATACAAATAGTCCGCTAGGCCGGTACCAGGCCCGAATTTAGGGCGTGTGTCACAGTTTTGTCAGAAAACCGAACACCAGCCAATACCCGCTCATTTTGTTACCCAAACTGAGCAGACAATCCAGGTTTAATAAGCTATAAGAGATCAATTAGCTACATGGTTTCAAATTAGAATAGCTTGAATGCCGCTACTTAAATCCCTCATAAAACGGGACTGGTTTATAGGACTGGTCATCACCGTCCTGTTTCTAATCTTCGCGGAGATCGGTCTGTTTTCCGGGTTCGATCGCCAGGCCTATAATCTCGGCGTCAAGTTCTCTTCAGCGCGCGAGCCCAACGACAAGATCGTGGTCGTGGCGATTGATGACAAATCGCTGCAGGCATTGGGGGCCTGGCCTTGGTCACGCGACGTGCTGGCGGAAAGTATGAAATTGCTGACCATGACAAAACCGAGCGTGGTCGGTTTTACCATGCCTTTCGATACCGGGCAGTACCAGGCCGGGCTGACATCGCTGGCCGAGCTGCGCAAAATCCTGAAGAAACAGAAAAAATTGAGCCGTAGCGTTAATAAAGCGTTGCGCATGACCGAGTCTGCGTTGCACGGTGACAATAACCTGGCCAAAACGTTTAAATCCGGGGGGCGCATCGTACTGTCGATGCAGTATATCCCGACTGGCGAACCGATCCCGGGGCTTACATCCTCGCTGCCGAGGTACATGCAGAAATTTGCGCTCCCAAAAGTCAGCGTTAACGGTAATAGCGACCGCGGGCTTGGTTGGCCTTCACCCGAGGTTACCCGGGCCAGGGAGCTGTTTCCACCAATCGAGAAACTGGCGAAGCAGGTCGGCGGGATTGGCGTTTTTAGCCATTCCGAGCACTTCAACAGCGAGCCGTTGATCGTCCAGTATGGTCAGGAATTCCTGCCTTCGTTTGCGCTGATGGTAGCCACGCGCAGCAAGGGTATGTCGATGCAGCATATCGAATCAAGGGCCAGTATTAGCCCGATGCTCGGCGGCAAGGATCTTGGAGCGGACATCGATTTCAAGATTTACCCGCGATTTTACAGCGACAAGAACGGTAAACCGGCATTCAAGGTCTTCTCGTTGATCGACGTGCTCGACGGCAGCGTCGATCGCAACGTTTTCCGCAACAAGATTGTTCTTGTTGGCCTTACTTCGCCACGGCTGGTGCAACCGCGCCTGACGCCAACCGGAGAGTCGATATCCCCGACCCTCGCAACCGCGCATACGGTTTCGAGTCTACTGAATGGAGATATCTATCGGCTTCCCGAATGGGCCGGCTGGGCGCTGCGCGGCATTATTGTCGTGCTCGGCCTTTACCTGATGTTTGTATTGGGTCGCTTTCGCACCAATACGGCTTTCTTTCTTAGCCTGTTTTTGATCCTGATGATATTCAACGCGCATTTTGTGCTGATGAGTTCGCAGGCGCTGTGGTTGCCGATGATGTCGGCCGTGGTGATGCTCATCGTTGGCCATCTGATACTGGGTACTCGCCAGTCTTTCAATGCGCGACTGGGCCGGGTGCAGACCGAGCTTTCGGCGGCAAACCGCCAGCTCGGGCAATCGTTGCACGCGCAGGGTAACCTCGACCAGGCCTTCGAAAAATTCCGCAGTTGCGAGATCGACGCATCGTTACTAAGCCAGATGTACAACCTCGGTCTTGATTACGAGCGCAAACGACAGTTCAACAAAGCGGCGTCGGTGTTCAAACTCATTCACCTTAACGATGCCAAGTACAACGATGTCGAAGACCGTATCCAGCAGAACGAGCAGGCCTCCAATACTGTGGTACTGGCCGGCCGGGATACCAGCGGCCCCGGTCCGACGCTGATTTCCAGCAAGGAAGGAATTCAGAAGCCGAAGCTCGGCCGTTACCAGATTGACGCCGAGATCGGCCGCGGCGCGATGGGTATGGTGTACCTCGGGCACGACGACAAGATCGGCCGCACTGTGGCGATCAAGACCATGATGCTGTCGGACGAATTCGAAGAAGACATGCGCGATGAAGTGCGTACCCGGTTTTTTCGCGAAGCCGAAGCCGCCGGACGCCTCGACCATCCCAACATCGTTACCGTGTACGACGTCGGCGACGAGCAGGATCTCGCCTACATCGCGATGGACTACCTCAAGGGCAAGGATTTAACCGCCTACAGCACGGCGAAGAGCCTGTTACCGGTGAGCGAGGTGTTTGAAATAATTTCGAACGTGGCGCTGGCGCTCGATTACGCGCATCAACAACACGTGGTGCATCGCGATATCAAACCGGCCAACATTATTTATGACAAACCCAAACGCGTTGCCAAGATTACCGATTTCGGGGTTGCCTGCCTGACCGATGCCAGTAAAACCAAGACCGGCACCGTGCTTGGAAGTCCCTACTATATGTCTCCCGAGCAGCTTGCGGGCAAGAAGGTCGACGGGCGAGCCGACCTGTTCTCGCTGGGCGTGACGATGTACCAGATGCTGAGCGGAGAGCTACCGTTTCAGGGCGACTCCATCGCCAACCTGATGTACAACATCACCAACGAGAAACACCCGGATATTCGGCGCTATCGCTCCGATCTGCCGAACTGTGTCAATAACGTCGTCAACAAGGCGCTGCAAAAGGAGGCGCAGGCTCGCTACGCGAGCGGCAAGCAGATGGCGACAGCGATGAAACGCTGCCAGGAACATATCAAGGAGATGGAAGCGGCCTGAACGCTTTAAGTTACGCTCAGGCCAGTGCCTTGAAGCGAGCCAGCGCGCGCTCGCGCGTTGTCTTCAAATCCAGGATGGGTTGCGGATAGTCAACGCCAAGCCTTAGCCCGGCTGTCTTTAAAACCTCCGGTGACGCTTCCCAGGGCTTGTGGCGATAGCGCAGCGGTAACCCGGCAAGCTCCGGGCAATAGCGCAGCAGGTACTCGCCCTGCGGATCGAATTTTTCACTTTGCAGCACCGGGTTGAAAATCCGGAAGTAGGGTGCGGCATCGGCCCCGGAACCGGCGCACCACTGCCAGCTCGCGCTGTTGCTGGCCAGGTCAGCGTCCACCAGGCAATCCCAGAACCAGTCGGCGCCGGTGCGCCAGTGAATCAGCATATTCTTGATCAAAAAAGACGCGACAATCATTCTGACGCGGTTATGCATATAGCCGGTTTGCCAGAGCTCGCGCATGCCCGCATCGACGATGGGGAATCCGGTGTTGCCGCGCTGCCAGGCTTTCAGGTCCTGGTTGTCGGCCAGCCACTGAAAGCCGTCGAACTTGGGATTAAAGTTGCGCTCGGGTAAATGCGGGAAGTGATACAGCAGGTAGTAGGAGAATTCACGCCATGCCAGTTCGCGCATAAAATGACCCGGGCCATCGCCTTCGACGTGCATCGCGGCGTTGTCGATACGATGCCAGGCTTGCTGCGGCGAAAGTTCACCGAAGTGTAAATGAGGAGACAGCCTCGAAGTCGTGGTTTGTGCCGGAAAGTCGCGGCCTTCCCGATAGACTTCGAGCGCGTCGGCGCAAAACGATTCGAGACTGCGCTGTGCCGCCTGTTCCCCGATTTTCCAGTGTTTCAACATGCTGCGATGCCAGTCCTGTGCCGGCAGCAGATCCAGGGCCGCCAGCGATACGCCGTTCACGGACCCGGGCTCGACAACGCGCAGCTCGCGCGGCCGATCCAGAGGCTGACGCGGCGCCGGCAGGGACAGGCAACCCTTGCGGTAGTAGGGCGTGAAAACACGGTAGGGGGTACCGTCGCCCTTGCTCACAGTCCAGGGCTCCCACAGCAGGCTGGCATTGTAACTCTCGACCTCGATATCCCGATCCGCCAGCGCGGATTTGATTTGCGCATCGCGCTCGATGCGCCAGGGTTCATAGCAGCGATTCCAGTAAACTGCGTCGATCGGTAAAGATTCGACCAGCCTTGTAATGATTGTCCGGGCATCACCGCGAAATAATTGCAGCCTGTCCTCGAGCGACCGATCCAGCGCCCGCAGCGAATCGTTTAACCAGACGCGGCTGGCGGACCCCATCTTCCAGTCGCCGGCGTTGACGTCGTCGAGTATATAAATCGGCAACACCTGGCCAGCCGCGGCGGCGGCGCTCAGCGCCGGATTGTCGGCCAGTCGCAGATCCTGACGAAACCAGACCAGGGTTAGGCGTTCTTTGCTCAAGGTTGAATTCCGGAGGTTCGCGACGGTTACAGTGAATTGAGCAGCATCAACTCGTCGGGATGCGGCTGCATGTAGTAAGAACGCTCGATGTAGTCGTTCGGGTTCTTGCGGAAGTGATGGCGCAACAGCGTAATCGGGACGATCAGCGGCAGCAGGCCCAGGCGGTATTTTTCGATGGTTTCGGTCAATTCCTGTTTATCGCTTTTATCGAGGTCGCGCTTCAGGTAGCCGCGAATGTGCTCGAGCACGTTGACGTGGTTCGATCTTTTCGCGTAAATCTTCAGGATTGCCATCAGCTGGGACAGGTAGACCTGCGCATAGTCGGCCACCGGGTGATCGTGTGCCGCCGAAAGCTCACGGCCTAGCTTACGTCCGAGATCCTGGTCATGACTGTAAAGTATGAGCTTGTGGCGCGCGTGAAAATCGGTCAGCGCCGCCCAGTCGAGACCGCCTTCGACCATATCGCGCCAGCGCTTGTAAATAAAAACCCGCTTGACGAAGCTTTCGCGTAAAACCGGGTCGCCTAGTCGGCCTTCTTCCTCGACCGGCAACTGTGGAAAATTGCGCATCATGGTCTCGGTATACAGGCCGACGCCAATACGTTGAGGTAGATCGCCCTGGTAAAGCCTGACCCGCTCCATGCCGCAACTGGGCGAATCCTTCTTGACGATATAACCATAAATTTGCTGATGCCAGTCATGTTGGTCATGCGCGCTCTGGATGAGCGCGTCGGTGACATTCAAATCAGCGTTCTTGTTGCCTACGGCCTGGGTGCGGCCGTCGAGGTCGACCAGCCGAATGGTTTCACGCGGCACCCCGAGGCCGATCGCCATTTCAGGACAGAAGGGCCGAAACCCGAAGTATTGTCCGAGAGTGTCGAGAAGGTAGCGATTCTGCTTGTGGCCACCATCGAAGCGCACCTTCTCTCCAATCAGGCAGCTGCTGACCCCGACCAGTATCTTTTCCGTCGCGCTAGTTCCGACCATGTGGACAGGAACCTGCTGGGTTTCGCAGATCAGGCATAGTCGCGCCGAATCAGCGGATTCAGCATTCGGCTGAACAGACCGGTAAACTGGACCGGACCCTCGGTTACCGCGAGACAGATGCAATCGCGGTCCTGGGTAGCCACCGGGGTGTGCTGGTCGTCTTTGCCCCTGACCATGAAGTCTCCTTCGCGGTATACCCCCGCCTCATCGGAAAAACTGCCCTCGAGGATGACGGTATACTCGTCGCCGAGATGGGTGTGGGTGGTAGCCGACCCGCCGGGCTTGATCTTCAACAATTCGACCTTGGCGCCGTTGTTGTCACGACATAGTTCGACGCTCTGAATATCGGAGGATACGCGTTTCCACGGTAAATCGTCGTAGCCGCCGTCGATAAATTGATGCAGGCAGCGCGGTACCGACGGATCGGTGCTGACCTGATGCTGCTCCGAAATATCGTCGACCGTCAGCGAATCGAGGCTGTCAAGCAGTCGATTTTTCAGCTCGACTGACGCGCCTGACGGTTTCAACTGCTGCATCAGTTCGCTGCCAACGCGGTTCAGGCGTGCCAGCTTCTGCGCACAGGGCTCGCAATGCTCTAGGTGAGCCGATATGCACAAAGCCTGGCTTAACGGCAGGCTGCCCGCGGAGTAGGCGGCCAGTAATTCTTCATAGGGATGGGTGGTTGATTTGCTCATGGTTACCTCACGACCAGTACTTCGAGTTTCTTGAGTGCCAGTCGAACACGCGATTTAACGGTGCCCAACGGCAGCTTAAGCTCGTCGCTGGCTTGTTGATGACTTTTCCCCTCCAGATAAACTTTGGTTAAGATTTCGGATTGCTCACGCGGCAGTTGCTTCAGGCCCTCTTTGATACTTTCCTCCACCCGGCTTTGTTGGGCCAGCTGGAACGGATCGGGACCCTCGTCTTCCATCTCGTTGAACATATCGGTCGGATCGATTTCAGTAGCGTAGCGGCTGTTGCGGCGCAGGTAGTCGATGCGACAATTACGAGCCAGGGTGAAGATCCAGGTGTTAAGATTAGCGAGGCTTGGATTGTAACTTGACGCTTTCAACCAGACCCGGGTCATAACCTCTTGGACCAGTTCATCGGCCACGAGATCGGACCCTGGCTCGCGCGCCAGGCTGTAGGAGCGGATTTGTGGTGCGTAGTGATCGAACAGCTTGGCGAATGCCGATTTATCCCGATCTTCGGCCACGCGCGCCATGCAGGCGCTCAGTGCTGCAAGCTTGTCGCTCGGAGTGGATCGTTTGGTCATGCTCGACATTATACAGGCTCGCCTTTTGGTTGTGACGATGAATACGGGGCGCCGACAGATCTGGATCACCGTGATCCAAAACAAAATACAGGCCGTATAGAAACCACACTAACCGTAAGCTAAACGAGAGCGAACACCCCGAATGAAAACCGACACTCCATTGATAGAGCGTTTCAAGGATTACTTCAAACTCCTGCACGCGTCCGACCTCAGCAAACTGCGGGACCTGTACGATCAGAGCATCGTGTTTAAGGACCCGGTGCATGAAATCAGGGGCCTGGTCGAGCTCGAGGATTATTTCACCTCGATGTGTGCCGATCTGAGCGACTGCCGTTTCGAGTACCTGGACGAACTGGTCACCGAAGATGCCGCCTACATTAAGTGGATGATGCATTTCAAACACCCGAAACTGGGTAACCGGCTGATCAGCGTCCGCGGTGTCAGCCACCTCAAGATTGGCGAAAAGATCGAGTTCCACGAAGATTTTTACGACATGGGCGCGATGTTGTACGAACAGTTGCCGCTGCTGGGTAACGTCACTCGCTGGCTCAAACTAAGATTGGTGAGCTAATAATATGAACGCCAAGGCAAAGAAAGTAATCTGGGTAACCGGTGCCAGCAGCGGCCTCGGCCGCAGCCTGGCGTTGGCGCTGGCCGCCAACGGTAACCGGGTGATCGCCTCCGCCCGCAACCGGGAAGCGCTCGATCAGCTCGCGGAACTCGATTCGAACATCGTTGCTGTGGCCTGTGACATTACCGACGAGGCCGCACTCGAGGTGGCGGCAAAACGTATTCTCGAAGTATCGCCGCATCTCGACCAGGTGATACTCAACGCCGGCAACTGCGAGTATCTCGATTTTCCCGACCCCGACTGGGCGGCGGTTCGCCGCGTTATGGAAATCAACTTCTTCGGCACCGTCAACTGCGTCGAGATGGCGCTGCCATTGTTGCGCCAGGCGACCACCCATCGGCCTCACATCGTCGCCGTGGCTTCGCAGGTCACCGCCGCGCCGTTTCCGCGGTCAGAGGCCTACGGAGCGTCCAAGGCCGCAATGCAATACTTTTTCGAGAGCCTGCGCATCGACCTGGCGAGCGAGGGCATCGATGTAAGCGTTGTCAATCCGGGCTTCGTCGATACGCCGCTGACCCGCAAGAATGACTTTGAAATGCCGTTCCTGATGGATGTCGACGAGGCGGTGAAGCGTATCGTCAAAAATATCGAATCGAGGCCATGGAGCTACAGCTTTCCGCTGCGACTGTCGGCAATGCTCTGGCTGTCGAAGCTGATGCCGCGCACCTGGCAGAAGATGATGGCGCCAAAAACAGAAGAATCTGCGACCGAATCAAAAAGGGGAGCATGAAAATGAACATCGCAATCATCGGCGCCGGTATATCCGGCCTGACCGCCGCCTATTACCTGCGGCAAGGGCACAATATCACCGTCTACGAATCGTCACCGCGAATCGGGGGGCATACCGCAACTGTCGATATCGAACATCAGGGTCGCGAGTACGCGATCGACACCGGCTTTATTGTTTACAATGACTGGACTTACCCCATGTTTATCGAGCTTCTGGACGAACTGGGAATCGAGACCCAACCGACGGAAATGAGTTTCAGCGTCCGCTGTGACAATAGTGGTATCGAATACGGCGGTAACAACCTTAATACCCTGTTCGCGCAGCGCCGCAACCTGCTGCGCCCTTCGTTCCACGGCATGCTGCGGGATATACTGCGATTCAACCGCGAGGCGGTGCGCGATCTCGAGAGTGGGCACATATCGGCCGAGACCACGCTCGGGGAGTACCTCGAGTCTAACGGCTACGGCGAGGCCTTCATGTTCCAGTATCTGTTACCGATGGGATGTGCGATCTGGTCCGCGTCGACCGACCGCATGATCGATTTCCCGCTGCTCTTTTTCACCCGCTTCTTCAAGAACCACGGCCTGCTGAGCGTCAACGATCGGCCCCAGTGGCACGTTATCAAGGGCGGCTCCAGAAGTTATCTGGAGCCACTAACCCGTGGATTCAGCGACTCGATCCAGCTTAATGCGAGAGTGTCCTCGGTGCGCCGGCGCCAGGATACGGTGGAGCTGGTGATGGCCAACGGGCGTACGCTGCAATACGACCAGGTCATTTTTGGATGCCATAGCGACCAGGCGCTCGCGCTGTTGGCCGATGCAACGCATGCCGAGCATGATGCGCTGACCGCAATTCCGTACCAGGAGAACGAGGTGGTGCTGCATACCGATGAAAGCCTGCTGCCGCAGCGTCGCGTCGCCTGGTCGAGCTGGAATTACCGGTTACGCGAGCGCTACCAGGAACGAGCGGTTCTAACCTACGACATGAACATCCTGCAGGGCCTTGAATCGGATACGACCTTTTGTGTTACTCTGAACGCCACGGAATCGATTGCAGCAGATAAGATTATCGAGACCTTTAACTATAGTCATCCCGTGTTTTCACTGGACTCGGTGGCCGCTGCCGCGAGGATCAACGATTTCAACGGACTTAATCGCACCTGGTTCGCCGGCGCCTATCTGGGCAACGGTTTTCACGAGGACGGCGTCGTTAGCGGCCGCCGCGTGGCCGATGCGATCAATCGACTCGCACCAGAATTCAGCGAACAAGCCCCCCTGCTTCCGGAAGTCGCCTGTGCATAGCGCGATCTACCAGGGCTATCTGCGTCATCGTCGCTTCACGCCGCGGGCGCATCGTTTTACCTACCAGGTATTCATGATGTACCTGGATCTGGACGAACTCGACGAGGTTTTCGCGCGGTCGCCCCTGTGGTCCCGCAAGCCCTGGCGCCCCGCGCGATTTCGACGCGCCGATTTCCTCGGCGATCCCGAGCAGCCGCTGAAACAGGCGGTGCGGGCCCGCATTCACGAGGCTACCGGGCAATGGCATGACGGGCCAGTGCGGATGCTCGCAAACCTGCGCTATTACGGATTCAATATCAATCCAATCTGCTGTTACTATTGCTTTGATGACGCCGACGTGCTGCGCTATATCGTCGTCGAAGTGACCAACACCCCGTGGAACGAGCGCCAGAGCTACGTGCTGTCATGTGATCCGGGAAAAAACTATCAGCGTATCGACTTCGACAAACAGATGCATGTTTCCCCATTTAACCCGATGGAAATGAAGTACCGCTGGTGCAGCAACAATCCCGCCCGGATGTTAAGCCTCAACCTGGAAACCGAAATGGACGGTGAGGCTCACATGGACGCCACCATGGCGTTGAAGCGGCGCGAAATCGGCTCCGCCAGCCTCGCCGGAATACTGCTACAGCACCCCTGGATGACGGCGAAGGTGGCGGCGGCGATTTACTGGCAGGCATTGAAGCTCTGGATCAAGCGCAACCCTTTTTACGACCATCCCGCCACCAGCAAGCGGGATGGGCTGGATCAACCGACAATAACGAAACTGAAGACGAAGACATGAACTCCATAAATCCATCCGCAGTCAATACGCGGGAAAATCCGGGCTGGCTGGGCAATTTTGCCAAGAACCAGTTACTCAAACGCCTAAGCCAGATGCCGCAAGGGTACCTGTTAATCGAGGAAGGGGACGAGCTATACAGTTTCGGCAATCCCGAAGATAACGTTGGTGTCAGGGCCAAGATCGTTATCAAGGATGCCAACGCCTATCGTGACATCGCCTTCGGTGGCTCGATCGGCGGCGCCGAGGCTTACATGCACGGCAAATGGACGACGCCCAACCTGCTCGACGTGGTGCGCCTGATGTCGATTAATATCGATTTTCTGAATTCGATGGACGATGACAAGCCAGTTATCCAGCGCATGGGCGACAAGCTGTTTCACTGGCTCAACCGTAACACGGAGAAACGGGCGAAGGACAACATTTCGAGCCACTATGATCTCAGCAACGAATTTTTTTCGCTGTTTCTCGATCCAGAAATGATGTATTCATCGGCCATTTTCCCGCATCCCGATGCCAATCTCGATGAGGCCGCGCTTCACAAGCTCGAAGTCATTTGCCAGAAACTCGACCTGCAGCCCAGCGACCATCTGCTGGAAATCGGCACCGGCTGGGGTGGTCTTGCGGTTTACGCCGCGAAAAACTACGGCTGTCGGGTCACGACTACCACGATCTCGAGGGAGCAGTACGAAGCGGCCTGCCAACGGGTGCGCGGCGCCGGACTGGATGACCGGATCACGGTGCTATTCGAGGACTATCGCAACCTGAGCGGACGCTTCGACAAGCTGGTTTCGGTCGAAATGATCGAAGCTGTGGGTCACAAATACTATAAGCAGTACTTCAGCGGCTGCGCCTCGTTGCTCAAAAGCGACGGCCTGATGTTGCTGCAGGCGATTACGATTCCGGATCAGCGCTTCGAGTACGCGCAGAAATCGGTCGATTTTATTCAGCGCTACATTTTCCCGGGCGGTTCGCTGCCCAGCCACGAGGCTATTTTGTCTTCGGTGAAGAAGCATACCGACCTGTTGATGGTCGGGATGCAGGAAATCGGCGAAGATTACGCCCGCACGCTCGAGATCTGGCGCGAGCGTTTCGCGGCAAAACTGGACGACGTAAAGGCGCTCGGTTTCGATGATTACTTCATCCGTATGTGGAACTACTACCTGTGTTACTGCCAGGGCGGTTTCGAAGAGCGCATCATCGGCACCTCGCAAATCCTGTTTGCCAAGCCGGACTGGCGCCGCAGCGACCGGGCTTGAAGCCGAGGTATGGCGAGAGGTGAAGAAAATACTGATCAACCTGGCATTGTTTCAGGTCGGCTGGCTGGTCTGCGTCCTCGGCGGTGATCTCTACGCGGTAGCGTTTACCATAGCGGCATTGCTAGTCCATAACTGGCTGGTGCTCAGCAGCTACGGCGAGTGGAAACTCATCGGGGTCGTCGTACTGATCGGTTGCCTGTGGGATATGCTGATGGCGCAAACCGGTGTCATCCATTATGCCGACGCATTGCTGTTCGGCATTCCGCTCTGGTTACTGTGCCTGTGGCTGTTGTTCGCCACGACCTTCATGCACGGGCTGTTCTGGATGCACCGCTACCTGTGGTTAGCAGCCGTGTTTGCAGCGGTGATGGGGCCGGCGAGCTACTGGCTCGGCGCCAGTCTTACCGAGGCGCAGCTGGGCCCGCCGGTACTGACATCGTTGGCCATCATGGCCGTTGGATGGGGCCTGTTGTTCCCATGCGGAATTTACTATGCAGGAAAACTAAAAGCATGACGACTGTAAGAAAAACGAATATTGGCTGGCGACTGCTGTTGCTGGTGACCCTGGCGGCGACGCCGAGCGTTTACGCTGCCGAGAGCGGGGGCGGCGTCGTAGGCGAGGCCTATGATCTCGAAAGCGATGAACTGCTGTATCGTGAGTTTTACTGTGCCAATGGTAATCCCGATGAAATGGAAGTGATCTACCGCAACGAGGCGGGGAATCTGATTGCGCGCAAGCTGCTCGATTATGCCTCCGGCCCGACCACACCATCTTTCGTGCAGCAAAATATCTACTCCAGCGAAATCATCGAGGTCGAACTGCAGGCCGGCAAGGTTTCGATGACCGTGCTCGATGCGGTCAATTCCGAACCTAAGAAAACCAGCTCTACACAGACCGATGGCAAGCTGCCGGTCGTCATCGATGCCGGCTTCGACGAGTTTGTCCGCAGCCACTGGGACAGCCTGGTTGCCGGTGAAAAGAAACGCTTTCTGTTCCCGTTCGCCGAGCGCGACAGCCTGGTGGAGTTGCGCATCAAACCGGCCGCCTGCAACTACCGCACCGAAACCGACCAGTGCTTCAAGCTTGAGTTGTCGAACTGGTTCGTCCGTATGCTGGTAAATCCGATCGAACTGGGTTACGACCCGGAGCTGCGACGCCTGACGCGCTACCGTGGACTGTCCAATATCGGCGATGGCAAGGGCAATGGCCTGGTTGTGGATATCCGCTACGTTTACCAGGATGTGCCGCCACAGGCCTGCAGTGTGAGCGATCAGGCTCCGGCCTTTTCCGCAGTCCCGACCGTTAGCGACAAGTCGTGATGAATTTTGTCATCAGATGCGTGCTGGCCGTTGTATGCCTCGGCGCCATTGTCTCCTGTTCTTCGGTTTCGATCGAAACCTATGCCGATAACAAGCCCCGGCTGGTCGCGGAGGAGTTTTTCAACGGTAAGCTCACCGCGCACGGCATCGTCAAGGATCGAGGCGGTGAGGTTATTCGCTACTTCAACGCGACCATCGACGCATACTGGGCCGACGGCGTCGGCACGCTCGACGAGCGCTTTGTCTTCGACGATGGTGAACAGCAGACGCGAGTTTGGAAACTGGTAGCGAACGGCGACGGAAAGTACACCGCGACTGCGGGTGACGTGGTGGGTGAAGCCGAGATGCAGGTCGCCGGCAACAGCCTGTTCCTGGATTACGTGTTGCGTATTCCCTACGGCGACGGCACCATCGATTTGCGTATCGATGACCGTATGTACCTGGTCTCCGAGCGCGTTCTGTTGAATGAATCGATCATGACGAAGTGGGGCTTCAAGGTCGGCCAGATCACACTGGTGATCGAAAAAATCTAGTGCGCTTACTTGCGCGGCGGTAACCCGGTGTGCTGGGTCAACAGCCGACCCTTGCGCAGACCGCCGGATTTTTGCTGATAGCTGTTCTTGCGCCGCGGACTGCGGTAGTCATCGGTATTCCGCGGTTGATAGGCCGGGATTAATTGCTGCTTACCGTTGCCGATCAAGTCTTCCCGCCCCATCGCCTTGAGCGCTTCGCGCAGCAGCGGCCAGTTGGCCGGATCGTGATAACGCAGAAAGGCTTTATGCAGGCGCCGATGCTTTTCGCCCTTGGCGGTGCTGACTTCCTCGCTATCGCGGCGGACCCGGCGTAACGGGTTTTTGCCGCTGTGATACATCGCGGTTGCGGTTGCCATCGGCGAGGGATAAAAATTCTGCACCTGGTCGGCGCGAAATCCGTTGTGCTTGAGCCACAGGGCAAGATTCATCATGTCTTCATCGGTGGTGCCGGGATGCGCCGCGATGAAGTAGGGGATCAGGTACTGTTTCTTGCCGGCTTTTTTCGAATACTTTTCGAACAACGCCTTGAAACGGTCGTAGCTGCCCATGCCGGGTTTCATCATTTTCGACAGCGGGCCCTGCTCGGTATGCTCGGGCGCGATCTTGAGATAACCGCCGACGTGATGACTAACCAGTTCCTCGACATAGGCCGGCGATTCGATCGCGAGGTCATAGCGCAGCCCGGAACTGATCAAAACCTTCTTGACGCCATCGGTGCCGCGTGCGGCACGATACAGCTCGATCAGCGCCGAATGATCGGTGTTCAGGTTTTCACAAATACCGGGATAGACGCAGGATGGCCGGCGGCAGGCGGTCTCGATCGCTTTCGATTTGCAGGCGATGCGATACATGTTGGCGGTCGGCCCGCCGAGATCGGAAATCACCCCGGTGAAACCCGGAACCCGATCGCGGATGGTTTCGATTTCCTGCAGGATAGACTCCTGTGAACGGTTCTGGATGATGCGCCCCTCGTGCTCGGTGATCGAACAAAAGGTGCAGCCACCGAAGCAGCCGCGCATGATGTTGATCGAGAAACGAATCATTTCATAAGCCGGAATACGCGCATCGCCGTACGATGGATGCGGCAGACGCGCGTAGTCGAAACCGAAGACATAATCCATTTCCTCGGTGGTCAGCGGTATCGGGGGCGGGTTGAACCAGATTTTCTGCCCGCCCTGGTTTTGTACCATTGCGCGCGCGTTTCCGGGATTAGTCTCGAGGTGCAAGACCCGGCTGGCGTGCGCGTAAAGCACCGGGTCGCGACTGACGTCGTTGTACGACGGCAGGCGAATCACGGTTTTCAGGCGTTGTGCGAGTTTCTGTTGCACCTTTGCGAGCTTGCCTTCGAGCCGGGCGTCCGCGCTCGGCGCCTGGTCGTTATCGGGGCTGGTTTCGCAAACGCTTTCGTCGATAATGAGGTATGGGTTTAGCGGCTTTTCGACGCGGCCCGGCTTGTCGACGTTGGTCGAGTCGATCACGGTCCAGTCGGGCGGCAGGTCCTTGATGAAAAACGCGCTGCCGCGGACGTCGTTGACATCCGCGATCGCCTCGCCGCCGGCCAGCCGGTGTGCGATTTCGACTATTGCGCGCTCGGCGTTGCCAAACAGCAACAGGTCGGCTTTGGCATCGGCCAGGATCGAGCGTCGCACCTTGTCCTGCCAGTAATCGTAATGCGCAATGCGGCGCAGCGAGGCTTCGATGCCGCCGAGGATTATCGGGGCATCCTTGAAGGCTTCGCGGCAGCGCTGCGAATAAACGATCGAGCAGCGATCCGGCCGTTTGCCGCCGATATCGCCGGGGGTGTAGGCGTCGTCGCTGCGGATCTTGCGGTCCGCGGTGTAACGATTGATCATCGAATCCATGTTGCCGGCGGTGACGCCGAAGAACAGGTTCGGTTTGCCCAGTGCCTTGAACGGCTCCGCCGAGTGCCAGTCGGGCTGCGCGATGATGCCGACACGAAAACCCTGCGCTTCGAGCAGGCGGCCGACGATCGCCATGCCGAAACTCGGGTGATCGACATAGGCATCACCCGTAACGATGATGATGTCGCAGCTGTCCCAGCCGAGCTGCTCCATCTCCACGCGCGACATCGGCAGCAACGGGGCCGTGCCAAAACACTCCGCCCAGTAGAGCGGGTAGTGGTTGAGCGGCCTGGCCTGGGGCGAGAGTTCGATTTGCATGACGGAATCCATTAGGGGCGCGATTCTACCCGATAACCGTAATGATTGTTCGGTAATATCGGGGTTCGCTATCCATGTAACGACGGAACCGATTTGGAAGATCGGGTTATACAGATCGAGCCTGATTCCTTAAACTACGAGTTCTGACCGCTGGTCGCCGCTGCATCGACAGCGTTACGACGAGCGCGTGGCGGCGCAGAAAGAGTTTCATGCCGGGGTTAGCGCGCTGAAATTTCCTTATCCGGAACAGTCAATCGGCATGCTCCCCGACAAAGAGGCCTAATTGCAGGACACACTCGACAAGCTGTGACGCCGGACATGAACACGAATCCGAGATACGTATGTACAACGAACCTATAGTGCCCGCTGACTTCGATGTGCCGCAGCTGCTGGAGACCGAACGCATGCGTCTGCGCCCCTTGAGCATCGATCATGCGGTCAAGGATTACGACGCGGTCATGACTTCGGAGGAGCGCTTGCGCACTGTTTACGACCCGGGCGGCGAATGGCCGCGGGGATTGACGCTGGAGCAGAACATCATCGAGCTTGGATGGCATCAGGCCGAATTCCAGTTACACACGTCCTTCGCCTACACGGTGCTCAGGCCCGACGAATCGGAGGTGTTGGGTTGTATGTATATCTACCCCACTCGCAAGCCGGGTTACGATGTCGAGATCACGATGTGGGTGCGCGCGTCGCGCGTCGCTGAAGGTCTGGATCAGCATCTTTTCGAAACGGTGGAGCCCTGGATCGCCGCTTGCTGGCCATTTACCAACCCGGCCTATCCCGGGCGCCGCATCTCGTTCGACGAGTGGCGCGCACTGCCTGCCGAATGACGCTCCCTAACTTATCAGGTTCACAATCGACAGCGCCAGCAGGATGCCAATCGCGGTGCGGCGAAACAGCTTTTCGCTGGATCTGCGAAAGCCATGCGAGCCCAACCAGGTGCCGAGCATGTAAGTCACGGCGCCCGGTAAAGCGGTGATGACATCGTCTACCCCGGTGGTGCCGCTGACCACCGAGATCAGGGCGAATCCCAGCACGGCGAAGAACGACCAGGAAATGATCAGCGCCCGCCCGTTGTTTTTATCGTAGGGTCCGAGCAGGATAAAAACCACGGCCACCAGCGCGATATAGGTGCCGCCGAAGACGATGCCGGAGCAGATGCCGGCGAAAATCAGCCAGCCAGTGGTCATCGGGTGCTTGTAGCGGAATCCGGTCAGCATCAGCACGCAGGCGGCAGCGATGATCAGCGCCATCGCGCGTTTCATCCAGATCGGGTCGAGCTCGATCAGCAACCAGTGACCGAGCGGCATGAATATCATGGTCGGAATTACCATGGCCCAGGTCGAGCGCCAGTTGATTTGCCGGTAACTGGCCTTGAACAGGTACACGTTGGCGAAAAAATCGACCACCAGAATTTTCGATACGATGCTGACCGGGCTAAAGAACAGGGTCAAAATGGCGAGAATGAAGGCGGGACCGCCAAACCCGGTAAAGCCCCGGATTAGCCCGGCACCGAAGGCGACCAGCGCAACCGCGAGGATCCCGGGTTCGTCACCAGTCAAAATAATCTCGCAGCCGGTAGAAACCGAGGCCGAGACGCAGGTACTGCCGGCGCAGCCCGGCGAGCGGGAAGCGCGGGGCCCGACCGCGTACGATTGCCGGCAGGTGTTTCGGCAGGATGCTTTTGCCGGAGTCCGTGCCGGCCAGCCACTTTGCCAGCTCGCGCCCGCTCCAGGTAGCGCTGTTAACGCCGTTGCCGTGGTAGCCGTAGCCGAAGTAAACCGACTTGTCTTCCGGCATGCGGCCTATCGACGGCCGGAAATTCAGAGTAAAACATACCAGGCCGCGCCACTGGTGGGTGTACTCGATATCGGCAAACTGTGGCCACTTTTCGGCGATAGACTGCTTCAGTTCGGTGAAGGTTGCCTCGGCGCCGGCCGGGTCGCCGATATGATTGGCGCGTCCGCCGAGCATGAAGCGCCCGTCGCCAAGCACTCGATAGTAGAAAAACATGTGTTGCGAATTAATACAGGGATTCTCGGTATGCCAGCCCTTTTGCTGCAGTTCGTCGCGCCTCATCGGCCGGGTCACGACGATCGCGCTTTGCACCGGCAGCGGTCTTCCCTGTACACCGCGATGCAAATGCTCGGGCATGAATCCGTTGCCGGTCAGGATGACCTGTTTCGCGCTGAGGCTGCCGCCGGCGGTCTCGAGCCGGTGGTTGTCGCCCTCCTTGCACCAGCTTAAAACTTCGCTATGCGGGTGGATCCGGGCACCGCGGCGTTGCGCGGCGGCGGCCAGCCCCAGCGCGTAGCGCAACGGATGCAGTGCGAACGAGGGCCGGTGCGCGATCGCCCCGTGCTGATGCGGCGAGTCGTAACCGATCTCGCGAAACTCGGCCTGGCTGTGCAGCGTGACGTCGAGGCCGAGTAACGTGCGCTCGATGTCGACTTCCTGCTGCAGAGCGGCGAAATGCGCGTCGCTATCGGCAACCACGAACTCGCAGTCACCCTGGGGCAGGAAATCGATCGCCTCGTCTTCGCCCAGTGCGCGCACCAGGTTCACCGCGTCGGCCTGGCTCTGGTAAAACGCCCGCGTCTGCTCGACGCCGAATTTCTTCAGTTGCGAAGCCAGCGATACCTTGGTCATGCCGATGGTGCAGAAACCACCATTGCGACCCGAAGCGCCCCAACCGATATGCCCGGCTTCGAGCAGGCAGACGTCGATGTTGTAGTCCCGCGCGAGATGCAGCGCCGCGGACAGGCCGGTATAGCCGCCGCCGATGATCGCCACGTCACAGCTTTGAGTGCCGGTAAGTTTTTCACTGGTGAGCTGCGTCGAGCCCGCGCTCGCTTCCCAGTAGGATGGTTGCGCCTGGTCGAATTGATACAGGCTCGGATGGAACAATGGTTTCATGCTTGTTTCGACTTGTTTTTATATACCAGGGTCGCGATGACACCCGCGACCAGGCCCCAGAATGCAGCACCGATGCCGAACAGGTTGACGCCCGATGCCGTGACCACGAAAGTGATCACGGCAGCCTCGCGCGCGGAGCTGTCTGCAACCGCAGTATAGAGGCTGTTGGCGATCGTGGACAGCAGCGCGAGCCCGGCCAGCGCCAGAACGAACTCGGGTGGAAAAGCGCCGAACAGCGCTGCGATTGCGCTGCCGCCGATGCCGAGCAGCAGGTAAAAAACGCCTGTGCTCAAACCGGCAAGGTAGCGTTTGCTGGCGTCGATGTGTGCCTCCGGACCGGTACAGATGGCCGCGGTGATGGCCGCGAGGTTGAGCGCAAAACCGCCGAAGGGTGCCAGCAGCAGGGTAGCGATCCCGGTCCAGCTGATCACCGTCGATATCGGCGCTGCGTAGCCTGCGGTGCGCAACACCGCGATCCCGGCAATGTTTTGCGACACCATGGTAACCACGAACAACGGAATGCCGACCCCGATCAATGCACCCCAGGAAAATTCGGGCGTGACGAATTGCGGTGGCTGCAAAGCCGTCCCGAAGCTAGAAAAGTCGAGCAAGCCCTGAAACAGGCATAGCAGGAAGCCGACCGCAAGCACGATCAGTATGGTGTAACGCGGCACCAGCTTTCTCGACGCCAGGTAAACGGCGAACATAGCGAGGACCAATCCGAAACGGGATTCCATCGCCACGAAGGCGTCAACTCCAAACTGGAACAGGATGCCGGCCAGCATCGCGGCAGCAATCGACAACGGGATGCGGTCCATGATGCGCTCGAACCAGCCACTGATGCCGCTCGCCGTAATCAGTATTGCCGAGAATATAAACGCGCCGATGGCCTCCGGCAGGCTGATTCCCTGCAGCGAGGTCACCAGCAGCGCGGCGCCGGGCGTCGACCAGGCGGTAATAATCGGCATCTTGTAGCGCCAGGAAAGGCCCAGTGTCGTAAGGCCCATGCCGATGCCAAGCGCGATCATCCACGAACCGGTTTGTTCTGGCGTGGCGCCGGCGGCGCGCGCGGCCTGGAACACGATTACCGCTGAACTGCTGTAGCCAATCAGCACCGCGGCGAAACCGGCGGCGACAGCGGGCGGGTGTAGATAATGCTTGAGTGACATGAAGCGCAAGTCTATCGCTTTGCTAGTTGGCGCGAAACGACAGTATGACAACGGTCAGGCTGGTTCAGGCGGCGCAGGTTTAAGCAGCGTGCCCTGATTGTTATTCCTGTTCCGCCGCTTCGCGCTGCTGGCGCACCTCGCGACTTAGGTAGAGGCGTTCGATAAAGCGCTGCCAGCGGCGTTCTATCTTACGCCGCACCAGGGGAGGAAAGATATCGAGCCAGTCAATCGCGACCACGTCGCCCAGCCCGTCGATCGCGACGATACGAACCTTGGTAGCGGATAGCTTTTGCACCAGCAGGTTGCCAATGGTCATGTCGTGATTGAAGATGATCAGGTTTTGCAGAAACGACTGTTTCAGCTCTTCCAGCGAAGGCTCGAACTCCTCGATCGGATAGCCCTGGGCCAGGTACCAGTTCAGCGGTCGCGCTATTTCGCCGTCGTAATTACGAATCAGGTCGACGACGATACCGACGCCACGGTTGGTTTCGCAGAGACCGTGAAACCTGGGGATATGTCGGTCATGAACGCTACCGCGTTTTGCCAGCTTGCGGTAGAACTTGATTTCGCGTTGCGACTGCTGGCTGACCTTTTCCCTGGCGATCTTGATAGCCAGGCGCGGGTCCTCGGGATGCACGAAGCACATGCGCTCCTTGCCCATACCAATGGGTTTTTTAGTGATTTGCAGCATTTGTAAACAGAGGCCTAGTCGAAGATGCGAATCAGGTTTTGCAAAATAGCCGCTAGAATAACACGAAGCTGCCCGGCCTTGTCTGCATCGTAATGCCAGGGCGCCTGTTCCTGCATGTAACGGCTCTGCGCCAACTCCATCTGAATCGCATGCAAGCCGCGCCCGGGTTCGCCATAGTGGCGCGTGGTCCAGCCGCCCTTGAAACGGCCGTTGGTCACGACGCTGTAACCCTGCGCATCGTCGCAAATCGCGCGCACCGTCGATTCGATCAAGGGGCTGCAGCTCTGGCCACTATTGGTGCCGATGTTGAAATCAGGCAGCTTGCCATCGAATAAATAGGGCACGAGTGAGCGTATCGAGTGGCAATCATACAGAATGGCGAAACCGTGCCGCTGGTGAATGCGCTCGAGCTGTGCTTGCAGCGCATCGTGGTAGGGCTGGTGATAGCGCTGCTGCCGCTGCTGAACTTCGTCGGCCGAAGGTGACTGGCCCGGGAGGTAGATTTCCTCGCCGTCAAACGTGGTGGTCGGGCACAGGCTGGTCGTGTTCTGGCCCGGGTAGAGCGACTGGTCCGACGGATCGCGGTTGGCATCGATCACGTAACGATGCACCGGGGTGCTGACAATGGTCACATCGGAAACCAGGTCTGCATACAGGCGGGTGATATGCCAGTCGGCATCGGCGCGCGCCTGCCCCTGTGGGTTGAGCCGAGAAAAAATCGAATCGGGTATCTCGAGGCCTCCGTGCGGTTGGGCCAGCAGCAACGGCCCCTGGCCTGGCGCCACCTCTGGTTTCATGGCTGCAGTCGGGGCAGCAAGCCGTCTTCATCGAGCGCGGCGATGATGCTGCGTTCCATCACCATCTGTTTGATCGCGGCGATATCGTCAGCCAGGTAGCGGTCGCCCGCGAGCGCTGCCACCGCGCTCCGAATTTTTTGCATTACCCGGATCAGCCGTGGGCTGGTTCTTGTCGGAGCACGAAACTCGACGCCCTGTACCGCGATCAGCAGCTCGATGGCGACGATATGCGCCAGGTTATGATTCATTTCGCCGAGCCGTCGAGCCGCATGACAGGCCATCGAAACATGGTCTTCCTGGTTCGCGCTGGTCGGAGTCGAGTCGATCGAGCAGGGTGCAGCCCGCTGCTTGTTTTCCGCCATCAGCGCCGCCGCGGTTACTTCCGCGACCATGAAACCGGAGTTGAGTCCCGGATCGGGCGAAATAAACGCCGGCAGGCCGAAGTTTTGTGCCGGATCGACCGCGGTCGCGATTCGGCGTGCGGCGATCGAACCGATCTCGGCGATTGCCAGTGCGCACTGGTCGGCACCAAAGGCAACCGGCTCGGCGTGAAAATTACCGCCGGATAGTATGGAACCATCTTCGATCACCACGATCGGATTATCGGTCACCGCGTTGGCCTCGATCTCCAGCGTGCGCGCGACCTGGCGGAACTGGTCGAGGCAGGCGCCCATGACTTGCGGCTGGCAACGGATGCTATACGGATCCTGCACGCGTTCGTCGTCGACGCGGTGCGATTCGCGAATCTCCGAATCCTCGAGCAATGTGCGTAAACTCAGCGCGGCGTCGATCTGGCCCTGCAGCCCGCGCAGCGCGTGAATCTCGGGGCGAAACGGGCGCGTCGAGCCCATTAGCGCGTCGGTGGTCAGTGCGCCGGAAACCAACGCCGCCTGGGCGAGGTTCCAGGCGTCGAACAGGCCGGCAAGCGCGAGCGCGGTCGAAACCTGGGTGCCGTTAATCATTCCAAGGCCTTCCTTGGGGCCCAGTTCCAGCGGCGCGAGCCCGGCGGCCTTGAGCGCCTCTGCGGCCGGCATCTTGTCGTCCCGGTAAAAAACATGGCCTTCGCCAATCATCGCCGCGGTCAGGTGCGCCAGCGGCGCCAGGTCACCCGAGGCACCGACCGAGCCCTGGCCCGGTATCAACGGCATGATATCGAGACGCAGCATGGTTTGCAGGCGCTCGATTATCTCCCAGCGCACGCCCGAAGCGCCGCGCCCCAGCGACAACATTTTGAGCACCATGATTAATCGCACCACCGAGCGTGGTAAAGGCGCGCCCACTCCGCAGCAATGCGACAGGATCAGATTGCGCTGCAGTTGCGAGGTCTGCTCGGCAGGAATCCGCGTGCTGGCCAGTTTTCCGAAACCGGTGTTGATGCCGTAAACCGGCCTGTCGTTTTGCGCGGCCTCGGCGACTACCCGCGCGGCGGCATCGACCCGGGATCTGCAGGCATCGTTGAGGTCCGCACTCAGGTTCTGGCGGTAGATATGTCGCAGTTCGGTCAGGCGTGTCGAGCCCGGGGTCAATAACAAAGCCTTTGTCACAATTGTCTCCTAACCGGTCAGCTGATCGAGCGTATCACGGTAATTTTGCGCAATCATATCTTCGTTGGCGTGATGGCCGTCGGCGATCAGCCGCTTGCCGCCAATATAGACGTCTCGCACCAGGTTTTCGTTGCCGGAAAATATCCAGCTGTCGATCAGGTCGTCGCGTCGGCGGCCATAGAGCCGGGGGTGATCGCAATCCAGCACCAGCAGGTCGGCGCGGTAACCCGGTGCAATGCTGCCGATCGGCCGTCCGCAGGCCTGGCCGCCGCCGGCAAGCGCCGCGTCGAGCAGGCTGCGGCCGGTGTTCGCCGTCGTGCTCGACGCCAGCAGGTTGCGCCGTCGCGTCTGCAGTCGCATGCCGTATTCGAGCCAGCGCAGTTCTTCTACCGGGTCGATCGAGATATGGCTGTCGGAACCGATCGCCCAGCGGCCCCGTTGCGCCAGATAGTCCAGCGCGTTGAAGAAACCATCGCCGAGGTTGGCCTCGGTAGTCGGGCACAGCCCGGCAATGCAACCGCTGTCGGCCATGCTGCGAGTTTCGGCCGCGTCCATGTGCGTGGCGTGAATCAGGCACCAGTCGGAATTCACGTCGAAATTATCGAACAGCCAGGCTACCGGGCGCTGGCCGCTCCACGCGAGGCAATCGTCGACTTCCTTGGTTTGCTCGGCAATGTGAATATGAATCGCCGCCAGCTGATCGAGGTTGCCGATGACTTCGCTCAGCAATTCCCGGTCGATCGCGCGCAGCGAATGCGGTGCGATGCCGACTGCCGCGTTAGCGTCATCGACGGTCGCCTGCTGCAGCGACTGGACAATCTCGACAAAGTCGTCGGCCTGGTTGATAAATCGCTTCTGGCCGTCCAGCGGCGCGACACCGCCAAACCCGCCGTAGCGATACAAAACCGGTAGCGCGGTAAATCCGAGGCCGACACTGCGCGCGGCCTGCAGGCATTGCAGACTCATTTCGGCGGGATTGGCGTAAGCCTTGCCAGCGACATCGTGATGCAGGTACTGGAATTCACCGACGCAGCTATAGCCCGCCCTGAGCATCTCGAGGTAGAGCTGCGCCGCGATGTGGTGCAGGTGATGGGGCTGGATTCGCTCCAGGTAGTGATACATGACCTTGCGCCAGGTCCAGAAACTGTCTTCGTTGTTGCCGGCACGCTCGCCGAGTCCCGCCATCGCGCGCTGATGTGCGTGCGAGTGCACGTTCGGCACCGCCGGAATCAGCACTTCGGCCCGGGCGCCCGAAATGTAGACCGTATCCGGCGCAATGGCGTCGATATCGCCGTTGTCATCGATAGTTATTTCGACCGAGTCTGCCCAGCCGGTGGCCAGCAGCGCCGAGGCAGCCCAGATTCTTGTCGTCATACCCAGATCCGTGAACCCTGTTGCGTTTGCGTAAAAACCAGCGTAACATACTTGTATATACAAGTATAGGCTACAATAGAGCTAATGTCTCAAACTCTGTTCATCAACGCAACCCTGGCAACCATGCAGGGTGAGACCGGCTACGGGCTGCGTCAGCAGGCCGCGTTGCTGGTCGACGGCGATCGAATTGCCTGGCTCGGAGATATGGCAGAGCGGCCCGAGGCGGAAGGCGCGGAGATTGTCGATTGCCAGCAACGGCTGCTGACCCCGGGACTGATCGATTGCCATACACACCTGGTTTATGGTGGCGATCGCGCCGACGAGTTCGAGTCAAGGCTCGAGGGCGCAAGCTATGCCGAGATCGCGGCGCGCGGCGGTGGTATCGTATCGACGGTCAATGCGACCCGCCAGGCCAGCGAAGAACAACTGTTTGCCGAAACCTTGCCGCGTATCAGGGCCCTGCTGGCCGAAGGCGTGACCACCGTGGAAATCAAGTCGGGCTACGGGCTCGACACCGAGAATGAAATCAAGATGCTGCGCGTTGCGGCCAGGCTTGCCGACGAACTTGGCCTGCGGGTCCGTAAAAGCTTCCTCGGTGCGCATGCCCTGCCAGCGGAGTATGAAGGGCGTGCCGACGAGTACATCACGCTGGTGTGCGACGAAATGCTGCCACGGGCGCAGCGCGAAGGACTGGTGGATGCGGTCGACGTGTTTATCGAGTCGATCGCCTTCGATCTCGAGCAGGGCGAAAGGGTGCTCGCCCGCGCGCAGGAACTGGGCCTGCCGATAAAGGCGCATGTCGAACAGTTGAGCGATCTGGGCGGTGCCGTGATGGCTGCCCGCCGCGGCGCATTGTCCGTCGACCACCTGGAGTACCTGAATCCCGAGGACGTTGTGCGGCTCGCAGCCAGCGACACCGTGGCGGTGTTACTGCCCGGTGCCTATTACGTGCTGCGTGAAACCCGGCTACCACCGATCGACGAATTGCGCGAGCGACGGGTGCCGATAGCGCTGGCCACCGACGCCAACCCGGGCAGTTCGCCGGTGCATTCATTGCTGCTGATCATGAACATGGCCTGCACGCTGTTTCGCATGACCCCGGCCGAGGCGCTGCGCGGCGTTACGCTCAACGCGGCGAAAGCGCTGGGCCTCGCGGACGAGACTGGTTCGCTCGAAAGGGGCAAGCAGGCTGACATCGCGATCTGGGACGTCACCCGGCCGGCGATGCTGAGTTATCGGCTTGGCATGAATCCCTGCGCGGCGGTGATGCAGGCCGGGCACTGGCGCGACCGTGGGATCTTTCAATGAGTGCGATGCTCGACAGCTTCGATGATATCAGCAAGTCGGCGCCCGAACCTATCTACCGCCAGATCAAGCAGCTGATCGAACAGCGTATCGCCAGCGGCGAATGGATCGCCGGGCAGAAGTTGCCGTCGGAAAACGACCTGGTCGCCGCGCTCGATGTCAGCCGCATGACGATCAACCGCGCGTTGCGTGAGCTGACCCAGGCGGGTTTGATCAATCGCGTGCACGGGCTCGGTTCATTCGTTGCCGAAAGACCGCGCCATGCAAGCCTGATCGAGCTGCAGGACATCGCGCTCGAAATCGAGCAGGGTGGCGGCCGCCACCGCTCCAGGGTGCTGAGCCTGGAATCGGTTTACGCCGGTCGCACGGTCACCGAACTGATGCAGGTAGCGGACGATGTGCCTCTTTATCGCTTGCGCGCGGTGCATTACCAGGATGAACTGCCGCTGCAGCTCGAATCCCGCTACGTAAATCCGCAGGCGATGCCCGACTTCATCCACCAGGATTTCACCCGAACGACAGCGACCGCTTACCTGCTGGGGCAATTCAAGCCCGACGAAATGGAGCACCGGGTGCGCGCTATTCTGCCGGATCAGCAGACGCGTGAGTTGCTCGAAATGAAAGCCGGCGAACCCTGCCTGCAGTTAACTCGACGTACCTGGAAACGCGACCAGGTCGTCACTTATGTGACATTAACCTATCCCGGCGAGCGCTACGAGCTCGGTGCGCGTTACGCCACCGACGAATACCAACTGCGTTAAATTACCAGTATGAGGAAACCAGAATGCCCTTAGACAGAACCGACAACAGCCGCAAGATCCGCGCACCACGCGGTAGCGAGTTAACCTGCAAGAGCTGGCTTACCGAAGCGCCCTATCGAATGATTCAAAACAATCTCGATCCAGAGGTTGCCGAGAAACCGGAACAGTTGATCGTCTATGGCGGCATTGGCCGTGCGGCGCGCAACTGGGAATGTTTCGACAAGATTCTGGAATGCCTGCGGGAGCTCAATGACGACGAAAGCCTGCTGGTTCAATCAGGCAAGCCGGTCGGCGTTTTCAAGACCCATGTCGACGCCCCGCGAGTGCTGATTGCAAACTCCAACCTGGTGCCGGCCTGGGCCAACTGGGAGCATTTTAACGAACTCGATCGTAAGGGTCTGATGATGTTCGGGCAGATGACCGCAGGCTCGTGGATTTATATCGGCAGCCAGGGAATCGTGCAGGGCACCTATGAAACCTTTGTCGAGGCCGGGCGCCAGCACTTCGGCGGCGACACTCGCGGTAAGTGGATCCTGACGTCGGGCCTCGGCGGCATGGGCGGTGCACAACCGCTGGCCGCGACCATGGCCGGCTACAGTATCCTGTGTATCGAATGCGACGAGACGCGCATCGATTTTCGCTTGCGAACGAAGTATCTCGACAAGCGAGCCGCTTCGCTCGACGAAGCGCTGCAAATGATCGACGACGCCTGCGCCAAAGGCGAGGCATTGTCGGTTGGTCTGCTCGGAAACGGTGGTGAAATCCTGCCTGAACTGGTCAGGCGCGGCGCCAAGCCGGATATTGTTACCGACCAGACTTCGGCGCACGATCCGGTCAACGGTTACCTGCCGATAGGCTGGACCATGGAACAGTGGGAAATGAAACGCGCCACCGATCCTGAACTGGTGGCAGCGGAAGCGCGCAAATCGATGGCCGTGCACGTGCAGGCGATGCTCGATTTCCACGGGCAGGGAATCGCAACGGTCGACTATGGAAACAACATTCGCCAGGAAGCCTTCGATCAGGGCGTCGAAAAAGCCTTCGATTTTCCCGGTTTCGTTCCAGCCTATATCCGCCCGCTGTTCTGCAGGGGCATCGGGCCGTTTCGCTGGGTGGCGCTGTCCGGCGATCCCGAGGATATCTACAAGACCGACGCCAGGGTCAAGGAATTGATTCCCGACGATCCGCATCTGCACAACTGGCTCGATATGGCGCAAAGTCGAATCAGCTTCCAGGGTCTGCCGGCACGCATCTGCTGGGTCGGTCTCGGTGACCGCGACCGCCTGGGGCTCGCCTTCAACGAAATGGTGGCCTCGGGCGAACTCAAGGCGCCGGTCGTGATTGGCCGTGATCATCTCGACTCCGGTTCGGTGGCAAGTCCGAATCGCGAAACCGAGGCGATGCTCGATGGTTCCGACGCGGTTTCCGATTGGGCGCTGTTGAATTTGCTGCTGAGCACCTCGGGCGGCGCGACCTGGGTGTCGTTCCATCACGGCGGCGGGGTCGGCATGGGTTACGCACAGCACGCCGGGCTCGTGATTTGCTGCGATGGCAGCGATGCCGCGGCGGCGCGGATTGGGCGCGTCCTGTGGAACGATCCAGCCAGCGGCGTGATGCGTCACGCCGACGCCGGTTACGATATCGCCAGGGAATGCGCGCGTGAACACGGCCTGAACCTGGGTGCCATCGAACTTTGACTCGAGACGGCCCTATTCGGCGCAGGCCTTGAGGTACTTTTTGATCGCGTGCGCGACAGCCGTGAAGCCGAAACAGGCGGTAACCCCGACAAAGGAGCCGATTCCGGTGGCGCAATCGAGCGTCGTGCGTTCGCTCATTTCGGGCTTTTCATAACTGACGGTACCGTCACCCACCGGGTAAATTGGCTGTTGGGTCGAAAAAACGCAATCCATGGCATAGCGGCGCTTCGGGTTTCGGCTGTAATCCAGCTGCTGGCGCAAGGTCGAGCGCACCTTGGCCAGCAGCGGATCGTTGAAGCTCAGGGTCAGGTCCTTGACCACGATCTGGGTTGGATCGGTCAGGCCGCCCGCGCCGCCGGTGGAAACGCAGCGGATCTTGTTGCGGCGGCAGTAATGCATCAGGGTCAACTTGTGACTGACGTGATCGATCGCGTCAATCACATAGTCGTACTGGGCGAGCTCGAATTTCTCGATATTGCCACGCGTGACCAGGTCGTCGATCGCGCTGCAGCTGCACTCGGGATTGATCGCGATAATACGTTCACGTAGCACTTCGACCTTGGAACGCTGCAGGCTGTCGACGGTAGTATGCAGCTGGCGATTGGTGTTACTGATATCGATGTCGTCGTGGTCGATCAGCGTGATATTGCCGATACCGGTGCGCGCGCAGGCCTCCGCCGCCCAGGAGCCGACGCCGCCGATGCCGACGATACAGAAGCGAGCGCGCTGCAGCGGAGACAGCGCCGTCTCGCCGTAAACCCGGGCAAGGCCCGAAAATCGCTGCAGGTATTCTTTGCTAGGCATTTAACCGATTTTCAGTTTAGTGGCAGAAGTGTATTGGTCTATAGTTGATCTGTCATTACAATAGGCGGCCGCGACCAAGCACAGCCGTTAATTTCTGGAAATATCGAGTGAGTATTGCCTGCCTGTTTACCATTTCGGCGCCTTCTGGTGCCGGTAAAACCAGCCTGGTCAAGGCGTTGCTGGAAAAGCGTGCCGCTACGGTCACTGTCTGCGTATCCCATTCGACGCGCCCCATGCGACCGGGCGAGGTTAACGGCGACGCCTATCATTTCGTTTCGTTAGAGCGCTTCAAGGAAATGGTCGACAACGGCGAATTTCTGGAACACGCGCAAGTTTTCGACAATTTTTACGGTACCGCACGGGCCTCGGTCGACGAATTGCTGGCAAGCGGGAAACACGTCATCCTCGAAATCGATTGGCAGGGCGCGCGCCAGGTCAAGGCGAAGATGCCAGAAACCGTCAGCATCTTTATCCTGCCGCCGTCGCGCGCAGAGCTGGAGCAACGGTTGCGCGCGCGCGGCACCGACGACGAGACCACCATAGAGCGACGCATGCGCGACGCCGATCGAGAAATGTCGCATTACCACGATGCCGAGTACCTGGTGATCAACGACCGTTTCGAGCAGGCGCTGTTCGACCTCGATGCGATCATTCATACCCAGGGGCTGACACTGGCACGGCAAAAGCTCAAAAACCAGGCTTTGATCGAATCGATACCGCCCGAAATGGAATAACCCGAAGATCGCATCAGCCGGCTAAGTTTTTTGCAGTAAAACCTTTAGATTTATTGCTTTTTTAGCTATGATTGCGGCCCTTTTTTGGACCGAGAGTTAATCAATGGCGCGAATTACCGTAGAAGACTGTCTCGAGCACGTCGAAAATCGCTTTGACCTGGTGCTACTGGCGGCGCGGCGCGCCCGTCAAATATCGCAGGGCGCAGAGCCGCTGGTCCCGGCCGAAAACGACAAGCCGACGGTCCTGGCTTTACGCGAAATCGCCGAGAACTTGATCAACGCGTCTTCGATGGACGAAATGGAAGCCCAGGCCGAAATCGAAAAGATCGCCACCGACGACGACCTGATCCGTCAGATTGCCCAGGCCAGCATGGAAGCCGAAGAAGCTCCCGAGTAAGGTACTCTTTTTTAATAACTTTTCCTGTTTCACAAGCCCGCTAGCGCGTTGCCGCTATAGTGGGCCTGCAGCTTGTAAATATGTTATAAAACCCCATTATCTTAAGCTGATGGGTCATATAGCAATTTAATGGGGGCGAACTACGCCAATCTGTTCGAGGTCATTGCCGGCGATGTCAGCGCGAGCGATGACAAGACCCGTATATCCGAGCTTTGCAGCGAACTCGAGGTCTATCTCGAACCGGCGCAGGTCCAGGAAATCTACCAGGCCTACCTGGTCGGCGCCGAAGCCCACGAGGGCCAGAGCCGGGTCTCGGGCGAACCCTACATCAGCCACCCGGTCGCAGTGGCGCGCATCCTCGCCGAAATGCGCATGGACAGCAAGAGCATCATCGCCGCGATCCTGCATGACGTCATCGAAGATACCCCCACCGCCAAGGAGCAAATCGCTGAACAGTTCGGCGAAGAGGTTGCCGAGCTGGTCGATGGTGTTAGCAAGCTGACCCAGATCGACTTTCGCAGCAAGGCGGAGGCGCAGGCGGAAAATTTCCGCAAGATGATGCTGGCGATGGTGAAGGACATTCGCGTGATTATCATCAAGCTCGCCGACCGTCTGCATAACATGCGCACGCTGGATGCGATGCGTCCCGACAAGCGCCGTCGTATCGCCCATGAAACCATGGATATCTACGCACCGATTGCGAACCGGCTCGGCATTTTCAAGATGCGCCACGAGCTGCTAGACCTGTCGATCAAGGCGGCCTACCCGATGCGTTACCGCGCGATCGATAGCGCCTGCAAGGAAGTTGTTGGCTATCGCAAGGAAATTTTCAATACCATCGAGGCGGCGATCAAGCAGCGTCTCAAGGAAACGAATATCGAGGCCGCGGTCAAGTACCGGCAGAAAAACATCCACAGCATCTACCGCAAGATGAAAGAGAAAAAGCTAAGTTTCAAGGAGATCACCGACGTATTCGGTGTGCGGATCTTGACTCAGTCGGTAGATGACTGTTACCGCGTATTGGGTGTCATGCACAATCTTTACAAGCCGCTGCCGGGCAGGTTCAAGGATTACCTCGCAATCCCGAAAACCAACGGTTACCAGTCGCTGCACTCGAGCCTGTTCGGGCCGCACGGGGTTGCGATCGAGGTGCAGATCCGCACCGAGGAGATGGACTACTTCGCCGAGTCGGGTATTGCCGCGCACTGGATTTACAAGGAAGGCGAGGCCGGCACCACCAGTGCACAGACGCGCGCGCTCGAGTGGCTCAAGAACCTGCTCGAAATGCAGCAGAAGTCGGGTAGCTCGCAGGAGTTCCTTGAAAGCGTCAAGGTCGACCTGTTTCCGGACGAAATTTACGTGTTCACGCCCAAGGGCGATATCAAGAAGCTGCCGCGTGGCGCCACCGTGGTCGATTTCGCCTACGCGGTGCATACCGACGTCGGCAACACCTGCGTCGCGGCTCGCATCGATTATCAGATGTCGCCGCTCAGCAGCCGCCTTTACAACGGACAGACTATCGAAATCATCTGTTCCGAAGCCAGCCGGCCGCATCCGAGCTGGCTCGACTTCGTCAACACCGCGAAGGCACGTACCAATATCCGCCATTTTCTGAAGTCGCTGCAGAAAGCCGAGGCAATCGCCCTCGGGCAGCGGCTGCTGCAGCAGTCGGTGAGCCAGATCAAGGGTAGTGAAGTCGCGATTCCAAAGGCAAAGTTCAAGAAGGTGCTCGATCAGTACCATATGAAAAATCAAAAGGAATTGCTCGCCGAAATCGGGCTTGGAAACCGTAATTCGAGCCTGGTGGCCAAGGCCATGTACGATATCGAGGATGATACGACTGCATTCGACGATGCCGGCAAGCCGCTGGCGATCAAGGGCACCGAGGGCATGGTGGTCTCGTTCGCAAAATGCTGCCGACCGGTCCCGGGTGATGCGATCACCGGTTTCGTGTCTTCGGGCAAGGGCATCGTGATCCACCAGCGCGGCTGCCCCAATATTACCGAACGTGGCAAGGAAGACCGGCAGCTCTCGGTGCAGTGGTCGGAGCACGTCGAGGGTGAATATCTCGCTTATATGCGGGTTCAGGTGGCCAATCAACGCGGCGTGCTGGCGACGCTGGCGGCAACGATTTCCAACATGGCGTCCAACATCGAGCATGTCAACCTGACCGAAAAGGATGGCCGCATCTCGACCATCGAGTTCGTGGTTACCGTGACCGATCGGATACATCTGGCGCGCATCATGAAGAAACTGCGTTCGCTGCCGGTGGTCAATCGCATCTGGCGCAGATAAGTATTGCGGGCGTGTTTAATACCCGCATAATCCGACATCTTTGAGCTGGAGGCTATTCCATGGCGAAAACCATTATTCAAACAGATAACGCGCCGCAGGCTATCGGCACCTATTCACAGGCGGTCAAGGTTGACAACACGGTTTATATTTCCGGGCAGATTCCGCTCGATCCGGCCAGCATGGAAGTTGTCGGCGGCGGCATCGAAGCTGAAATCACGCGGGTGTTCGATAACCTCAAGGCAGTGGCAGAGGCTTCCGGCGGCAGCCTCGCCGATGTCGTCAAACTCAATATTTTTCTCACCGACCTCGGCAATTTTCCAACCGTTAACGAAATCATGGCGACCTATTTCCAGCAACCCTACCCGGCGCGCGCCGCGATCGGGGTCGCCGCCTTACCCAAGGGCGTAGGGGTTGAAATGGACGCGGTACTGGTCATCGGCTAGCGCTGCTGATCGAATCGAAATGGAATGGAACACTGGTCGGAACAGGGCCTGCGCTACCTGAAGGGCGTGGGCCCCAGGGTCTCGGAAAAACTGCAAAAGCTCGGCCTGAAAACCCAGCGCGACCTGCTGTTCCACCTGCCACTACGCTACGAAGACCGTACCTTCATCAGCCCGGTCGGTTCATTGCAGCCGGGACAGCGCTGCCAGATCGAAGCCGAAGTGCTGCACACGGGCGTGCACTTTCGGCGCCAGGGCCGGTCGCGACGCGTGCTGGCCGCCAAGCTTGCCGACAATACCGGCGTGGTCGCGGTACGCCTGTTTTACTTCAACGCCAATCAGCAAAAGCTGTTCGAGAAGGGCAACTGGTTGCGCTGTTTCGGCGAAGTCAGAAGCGCCCAGGGCGAACTCGAAATGATACATCCGGAGTGCGAGCTGATCGATAGCGAGCACCCGACACCCTTGCCGCAGACCCTGACCCCGATTTATCCCACCACCGAAGGCCTGCATCAGCTATCGATCAAGCGTATCCTGACGCAGGTCATCGACAAGCTGCAAAGCGATGGCCTCGCCGAGACCCTGCCGCAGGCCTGGCTCGATAAAAACGATTTTCCCGACATCGGCTCGGCCATGCTGAGTCTGCATCGTCCTGAAAACAAGCGCGACAGTGACCTGATAGCCGGTAATCGGCACCCGGCGCAGTATCGCTTTATCGTCGAGGAACTGGCTGCGCATCGGCTAGCACTGCTCGAGCGCCGGCGCCAGGTTCGCAGCCGCAAGACGCCCGCGATCAGCCCGGATGACGGGCTGCGCGATAAACTGGCGCGCGCGTTGCCGTTTGAACTAACCGGCGCGCAGCAGCGTGTGCTGGCCGATTTGATGCGGGACTTCGCCGCCGGCAAACCGATGATCCGGCTGGTACAGGGCGACGTGGGTTCCGGCAAGACCGTGGTCGCGGCGCTCGCCTGCCTGCCGGTAATCGAATCCGGGTACCAGGCGGCGTTGATGGCGCCTACCGAAATCCTGGCCGAGCAGCACTACCAGAATTTTCGGCAGTGGCTGGAACCGCTCGGTATCGGCGTGGTCAAGCTGATGGGAGCCGACAAGGGTAAAAAACGCGAGCAGAAGACCGCCATGATCGCATCCGGCGAGGCACAGGTCGTAATCGGCACCCATGCCCTGTTCCAGGCCAGCGTCGAGTTCAAACGTCTCGGCTTTATCATCTTCGACGAGCAGCATCGTTTCGGTGTCGATCAGCGACTGGCGCTGCAGCGCAAGACTCGTGACGATGAAATGCCGCATCAGCTAATCATGACCGCGACGCCGATCCCCCGCACCATGGCAATGTCGATTTACGCCGATCTCGATTATTCGCAGATCGACGAGCTGCCGCCGGGCCGCAAGCCGGTGACAACTTCGATCGTTTCCGAGCAGCAGCGCGCCAGCCTGATCCAGCGAGTCGCAGAATCCTGCGCCGGCGGTGGGCAGGTCTACTGGGTTTGCACTCTGATCGAAGAGTCGGAAGCGCTGCAGTGCGAAGCGGCCGAGCTGACCTATGAAACGTTGTGCCAGCAGCTGCCGCAATTGTCGATCGGCCTGGTTCACGGCCGCATGAAGCCGAGAGAAAAGGAAGCCGCGATCATGGCCTTCAAGCAGGGGGCGACGAATATCCTGGTAGCGACCACGGTAATCGAGGTCGGCGTCGACGTGCCCAATGCCAGCATCATGATCATTGAAAATCCGGAACGCCTCGGGCTGGCGCAGATACACCAGTTACGCGGTCGGGTCGGGCGCGGTGCGCGCGAAAGTTTTTGCATCCTGCTGGTGAAAAACAGCCTGTCCGAACTGGCGCGCAAACGGCTCGAAATAATACGTTCCACCCAGGACGGTTTTGCCATCGCGGAGAAGGACCTGGAAATTCGAGGTGCCGGCGAGGTTCTGGGTACCCGCCAGACCGGGGAGATGAGCTTTCGAATTGCCGACCTGATGCGCGACCAGAAGTGGTTTCCGCAGGTAGAAGAGTTGGCGAAACTGATGCAGCAACCGGAGTATGCCGCGGTGCGTGCGGAACTGTTGCGCAACTGGATCGGCGAGCGCCAGGATTACACCGATGTCGGTTGACCGGATAACAGGAACAGGTTGCCTGAATATCGGCGCTGCGTTCTAATAAATGGCTATGAATTCCTGCGATACACCAGACTTGCTGGCCTATGATGATGCGCTGGCGCAATTAACCGATGGTATAGCTCCGATCGGCAAGGTCGCCGAGGTCGAGTTGCGCGCCGCATTGGGTTCGGTGCTCGCCGCGGATATCGAATCTGCGATCGATGTGCCGGGTTGCGCCATGTCAGCGATGGATGGTTACGCGATCAGGCGCGCGGACCTGGCCTCGGCAACAGGCGGCACTTTGCCGATTTCGCAGCGTATTCCAGCCGGAACCGCCGCCGAGCCCCTGGTGCCCGGCACCGCCGCGCGTATATTTACCGGCGCACCGGTACCCGCCGGCGCCGATCTCGTCATCATGCAGGAGCAGGTGACGGCCGCTGACGGGCAAATCAGCTTCGACTTGCCCGCCGGCATTGGCAGCAATATTCGCCCCGCCGGCAATGACATCAAATGCGGCACCCGCATTCTGGCCCGGGGTTGCCGTTTGCGCGCCCAGGATATCGGACTGGCCGCCTCGGTTGGACTGCAAACCCTGCCGGTGTACGAACCGGTGCGGGTCGGTATGTTTTTCACCGGCGACGAGCTGATCGAACCGGGCGAAAAGCTGGCTGCGCACAAGATCTTCGATTCCAACCGCTATACCCTGCACGGTCTGCTGGCCGCGATGGGTTGCGAAATCGTCGACCTGGGGCTGGTCGGCGACACGCTGGCGGCGACCAAAGAAGCGATGCAGCATGCCTCGACCCGGGCCGACCTGGTGGTGACCAGCGGGGGCGTTTCGGTGGGAGAGGAAGACCATGTACGCATCGCCATCGAGCAGCTCGGCGAACTGCGCATGTGGCGAATCGGCATCAAACCGGGGAAACCGCTCGCCTATGGGCAAATCAACGGCACCGCCTTCATGGGACTGCCAGGAAACCCGGTTTCCGTGTTTGCGACCTTTTGCCTGTTCGTGTGCCCGGTTATCCAGATCATGCAGGGTCGCGGCTGGCGCAAACCGATCGCGCTGCCGGTGAACGCCGATTTCGACTGGCCGAAACCCGATAGTCGGCGCGAGTTTCTGCGGGCGCGGCTGGCGCGCGACCATGATAATCGGACCGTGGTGCAGATTTATCCGAACCAGGACTCGGGCGTTTTGACCTCGACCGTCTGGGCCGATGGTTTCGTCGAGATTGCCGAACAGCAAACCGTCTCCAGGGGTGAGGTCGTCGACTACCTGCCGTTTGCGCAGTTTTTCGAGTGAGGTCAGTGTGATTATCAAAATTCAGCACGAAGATTTCGACAGCGTCGCGCTGCAGCGCCAACTGGCGGCCGGGCGCAGCGACATCGGTGCGATCGCGACTTTTATCGGCCTGGTGCGAGACCTCGAAGGCGACCCGTTACAGCAAATGACGCTGGAGCATTACCCGGGCATGACCGAGAAAGCGCTCGAAGACATCTCGATGCGGGCCAGCGAGCGTTGGGAAATCATTGATCTGGCCATTATTCACCGGGTTGGCGCGCTCAAGCCGAGCGATCAAATCGTGCTGGTCATGGTGGCGAGCGCCCATCGCGGCGACGCTTTTTCCGCCTGCGAATTCATCATGGATTACCTCAAAACAGAGGCGCCGTTCTGGAAAAAAGAGGCCAGCGATCAAGGCGAAAAGTGGGTCGAAGCCCGAAAAAGTGACATATTTGCACAAAAAAAATGGGATAATTGAACGGAATCGCCAAAATTTTGACAATCAAACGGTAAAATTTTCCAGATATGAGTTTTTGAGCTATAAGCTGCGAGCATGATTCGTGAATTACATAATCCCGGCTAGATCCATGCATTTTCCGACCAGCCTCGAACGGCCGGCGACCCTGCCCGTCACCCCGGTTGAGGATAGCAGTAGCACCGGTTTTCGTGATGCACGCCAGCAGCAACGGCCGGGTTATGTTTACCGCGGTGAACTGCTCGATACGGTAACCGACCGCTCTTACCGCCCTGCTTACAACGTCCAGATCAGTCCGGAAAACCGGCGCGCAATCAATACCTACCAGCAGGTCGTCGACGAATCTCCGGTAGTCGGCCGAATCCTCGACGGCTATATCTAGCAACCGCAAGTCATCCCGGAAACTCCACAGTAGTTAACCGGCTTCTATTAAGAAAACCCATTTTTTCAATTGCCCTGATTACGGGATTCCCCGTCACTCCGCGCAGGTCTGGGTGGGAATGTTACCCATATTTTCAAGTTTGCTGCTTACGCGCGAATCACGAATTGTTACAATGCCAGCTAGTGTTTGAAACCTGCCGTGAATGGACGTATCCCACCTCATAGATTCCCTGAACGAACGCCAGCGCGAAGCGGTCAGCGCCGAGCCAGGGCATTTGCTGGTACTTGCCGGTGCCGGCAGCGGCAAGACGCGCGTGTTGACGCATCGTATCGCCTGGGCCTGCGAGGTCGACGGTCTGTCGCCCTTCAGCGTGCTTGCCGTGACCTTCACCAACAAGGCCGCCAGCGAGATGCGCGCGCGTGTGGAGTCTCTGCTCGGGATTTCTGCTGCAGCGATGTGGGTAGGCACCTTCCATGGGCTCGCGCATCGCATGCTGCGCCTGCATTACGAGGCCGCCGGACTGCCGCAGGGTTTCCAGATACTCGACAGTGACGACCAGTTGCGCATGGTCAAGCGCGTGGTGCGTCAGCTCGACCTGGACGAAGCGCGCTGGCCGCCCAAGCAGGCGCAATGGTTTATCAATCACAACAAGGACGAAGGCCTGCGGCCGTCGCATATCGATCCCGGCCAGGATCCGATCCAGCAACAAATGCTCGAAATTTATCGTCTGTACCAGGATCAATGCGAGCGTGCCGGTGTCGTCGATTTCGCGGAGCTGTTGCTGCGTGTGCTCGAACTGATTCGCGATAACGACGACATCCGCGAACACTACCAGCGCCGCTTCCGACATATCCTGGTCGACGAATTCCAGGATACCAACGCGATTCAATACGCCTGGCTGCGGCTTATGGCGGGTAGCGAGACGCCGGTTTTCGTGGTCGGCGATGACGATCAGTCGATTTACGGCTGGCGCGGCGCGCGTATCGAGAATATCCACCATTTCGAGCAGGACTTTGCCAATACCCAGGTAATTCGACTGGAGCAGAACTACCGTTCCACCGGCACCATACTGAAAGCCGCCAACGCGCTGATCGATAACAACCAGTCTCGCCTGGGCAAGGAATTGTGGACCCAGAGCGATGCCGGCGAACCGATCATGTTTTACTCCGCCTACAACGAAAAGGACGAGGCTCGTTTCGTCATCGATCGCATCGAGAACTGGGTTGAGCAGGGGCGCAACCGCAATGAGGTTGCGGTGTTGTATCGCTCCAACGCGCAGTCGCGGCAGTTTGAAGAAACCCTGGTGATGCGCGGTATTCCTTATCGCGTCTACGGCGGATTGCGCTTCTACGAGCGTGCCGAGATCAAGGATACGCTGGCCTACCTGAGGATGATTTCGAGCCCGACAACCGATACCGCGTTCGAGCGCACCGTCAACCATCCCCCTCGCGGCATCGGGCAGAAGACGATCGAAGAGATTCGTCACCACGCGCGCGCCAGTTCGGCGACGTTGTGGTCGGCTTCGCTGGAACTGATGGAATCGGACCAGTTGACGTCACGAGCCCGCAGCGCGCTGCAGGCCTATATCGATCTGGTGCGCCGCATGACGACCGAGCTCGCCGAGTTGCCGCTCGGCGAACAGATTAAGCTCAGTATCGAAATGAGCGGCCTCGAAGCGCATTTCCAAAAGGACCGCAGCGAGAAAGGGCAGTCGCGCGTCGAGAACCTGCAGGAACTGGTCGGCGCCGGCAAGAACTATCAGCACGATGCGCTGATCGAGGAGAACATGTCGACACTCGATGCGTTTCTGGCGCATGCCGCGCTGGAAGCGGGCGAGGGCCAGGCCGACGCCTGGGAGGACTGCGTGCAGTTGATGACGATGCACTCGGTCAAGGGACTCGAGTTTCCGCTGGTGTTCCTGGTCGGCATGGAGGAAGGCCTGTTTCCGCATCAGCGTTCCAGCGAAGAGCCGGGACGAATGGAAGAGGAGCGTCGGCTTTGCTATGTCGGCATCACGCGTGCGCGCGAGCAACTGGTGGTGACCAGTGCCGAGGTGCGCCGGCTCTATGGCGGCGAGAGTTACAATATGCTGTCGCGGTTTGTGCGCGAAATCCCGGATGACCTGATTCAGGAAGTTCGGCCGAAAGCCCGGTTTACCCGGCCCGGGGTGCAGGCCGCGCCGAGCATGCATCGCGAGCGCGCCGAGGCCGATACCGGTCTTTTTGTCGGTCAGCGCGTCAACCATGCGCGTTTCGGCGACGGTATCGTGCTGAATCTCGAAGGCCAGGGTCCGCAGTCGCGGGTGCAGGTAAACTTCGAGGACGCCGGTAGCAAATGGCTGATCGCGAGCATGGCTAACCTGCAGCCGGCCTGAAAAATCAAACTGCAGCGTCCAATCTTGCCCTCGTGTAGAATTGCCGCTGCATTAATTACCAGGAGTAGATATGAGCAAGCAAAAAGTCGCCTTTATAGGGCTTGGCGTCATGGGCTATCCGATGGCGGGACATCTCGCCAATGCCGGGTATCAGACCAGGGTCTATAACCGGACCACCGCGAAAGCCGAAAAGTGGTGCCAGGAATACACGGGTGATTTCGGTTTAACCCCGCGCGAGGCCGCCGAGGACGCCGATTTCGTGTTCATGATGGTCGGTAACGACAATGACCTGCGTTCGGTGGTATACGGCGACGACGGTGTGCTTGCCGGGTGCAAGGACGGCTCTATTCTGGTCGATCATACGACGGCGTCGGCGAATGTTGCTCGCGAAATTGCGGAAAAATCACATGTGCCGTTTCTGGACGCGCCGGTGTCGGGCGGGCAGGCGGGCGCTGAAAACGGCGTGCTCACCGTTATGATTGGCGGCGACCAGGCGACCTTCGACGCGACGCGCCCGGTTATCATGAGTTATGCTCGCGCGGCGGAATTGCTCGGTAACGTCGGTGCCGGGCAGTTAACCAAGATGGTCAACCAGATTTGCATTGCGGGTCTGGTGCAGGGTCTGTCTGAAGGCCTTAACTTTGCGCAACGCGCCGGTCTCGATGGCCACAAGGTTGTCGACGTCATTTCAAAAGGCGCCGCCGGATCGTGGCAGATGGAGAATCGCGGCAATACCATGCTCGACGACGAGTTCGAATTCGGGTTCGCGGTCGACTGGATGCGCAAGGACCTCGGGATATGCCTCGAGGAGGCCGAGAGAAACGGGGCCGAGCTGCCGATTACTCGCATTGTTAACGACTTTTACGGCGAGGTGCAGGAGATGGGAGGGGGCCGCTGGGATACCTCGAGCCTGATACGTCGATTGACCCGGAAGTAAGAAATTTCGATATTTTTTTGAAAATCTGATTTTTTGAAGTATCAAGTAAAATATTGTTATAAAACAATTGTTTATAGAGTATAAATAACAAAAAAGATCAAATAACGCGTCCATATACACTGTTTTTTATACCGTTTATCGAAATTTTACTGGTTTTTCGTGAAACTTGTCCTATATATAGAACTGTGTTAAGGGTTAAGAACATCTAACCTCTCTCACGATGTCCTCCTTTGGTTATAATTGTCGATTACGACTTAGGCCGGCTCTCAAGCCGGCCTTTTTTTTTGCCCGCTGAACTGCTGCGCTTGCAATAGCCGCGTTGGGCTTTTGCGCGAGACGCTCGCGTACCGGTCTGTACTGCTCGCGCCATCGCGCAAAACCCCGCCTTGCTCTTGCGGCGCTCGCGACGCTCAGCGGGCAAAAAAGCCTGCCACCTCGGAAAGGGTATCGCGAACCGGCGCTTTTCGTCGACGACACTGCTGCGCTTGCAATGGCCGCGTTGGGCTTTTGCGTGAAAATAGGTCGACCCGCGGCTTGACCGCGGGTTCCGTTTTGTAAAGACTGACCAGCTGAAACCGCTATCGGCGGTTAGCATTACATCCGGGAGGAGAGATGCGCGCCTGGAAATGCATGACATGGGGTGGACCCCACCAGCTGGAACTGGGCAATATGCCCAATCCCGAGCCTGACGATGGTGAGGTTGAAATCATGGTCAAGGCCTGCGGCGTTAATTTCGCGGATTTGTTATTGATCTCGGGTCGCTACCAGGTGCGTCCTGAGCTCCCGTTTGTGCCCGGGATGGAGGTTGCCGGTAGAGTTACCCGCCTGGGTTCAGGCGTGGAGTCGTTCAAGGTCGGTGAAAAGGTGGCCGCCTACGTGAAACACGGTGGGTACGCAGACAAGGTTGTCGCACCCGTAGCCCAGGTTGTTGCTATCCCGGAATCGATTCCGGCCGCTGATGCCGCCGCGTTCCCGGTTTCCTACGGCTCGGCGGAACTCGCGCTGGAGCGCGCGCAATTATCGGCTGGCGAAGTGGTGCTGGTCGGGGGTGCGGCGGGTGCCGTCGGTACCGCCTGCGTGGAACTCGCCAAGCAGCGAGGAGCCGTGGTGGTGGCCTGCGTCGGCGACAGCACCAAGGAAAAAGTTGCGCTGGCCTGTGGCGCCGATCATATTGTTTCTTCGCGTTCGCGGATCCTGCATAAGGATATCCAGGCAGTGGTTGCCGATGGCATCGACGTAATTATCGATCCGATCGGTGGCGGCTTTTTCGAAGAGTCGCTGCAGGTACTGAATTATGCGGGCCGGGTCATTGTGCTTGGATTCGCCTCCGGCAAAATACCCTCGCTACGCCTGAACCAACTGCTCCTCAGGCACCAGAGTATTGTTGGCTCTTCTTTCGGTCTTACCTGCGTCAGGAAACCCGAGATTATCTCAGGCCAGTGGCCACGACTAACCGAGCTACTGGCATCGGGGCAGATTCAGCCGCGGATCAGCCATACCCGACCGTTTACCGAACTACCGGCCGCGCTGCAGATGCTGAAGGACCGCAGGGTTGCTGGCCGCATCGTATTAGCCTGATAAATCCAGCCGTCATTCGCCGCAACCGGGGATAAGCCAAACCAGGAATGGCGCTGGCGTTGCTACCTGATCGGCAGATAGAGCGCGGTCGTGACCTGGTTGCTATCGGTAGTTTCGGCGGGATTGTCGTGGTAAATTTCGAGCGCCGGCCGCGCTTTGTCCAGCTTCACCCGGCGCATGCGGCAGTGGCAATATAGCGCGTACCAGCCCAACGGCAGGAACTTGTGGTCACCACCCAGTGTCATGTGGTAATAACGCCCGCCTTTGAATTCACGCCGCGTGTAGTTGGAGGGGGGCGTGTTGTCGGTTACCGGTATCGCTATTTCGGCCCGGTAGTGCGATGCCTGCGGATCGAACTGCTGGTAAAGGGTTAAAGCCAGCCCGGTTTTACCCGCGGCCGCAGCGGTCAGCGTTTCTATATTTGCCTGGCGCGTGGCTTCGAGTTGGCGCAAATTCCCGTTACAGGGAATCGCCCAGTAGCTGAAATCTTCCAGCTCCTGGGCACCGACAAAGGTGATCGACGGATGCGGGGCGGCGCTGTCGAGATAACCATTGAGCAGGGCAAGCCCAAGTTCGAAGTCGCGCCCGATCATCGGCTCCATACGCCTCGCCATAAAGCGAAACAGAAACGGCAGACGACCGCTCATTTCCCAGGTTACCAGCGTGACATCGCCGCGCTCCTCGAATTCCCACGATATCTGGCTAATCGATTTAAACGGCCGTGAAAAGCTTATTTGCTGATCAATTCTGCGATGCGGGTTGAAGCCCAGATGAGTCACCGTGCCGGCACCAACCAGCTTGCCATCCCAGCTATAAGCCCCGCCCTCGTTCTGATAATCATCGCTGTAGCTAATTCGGGTATCCGTTTCGTGAATCAACCACGGGCTCCATTGCGGCCAGGATTTCAAATCGACTACCGCGGCGAACACGGTTTTCCCAGGTGCCGAGATTTCGAGACTGCGCCGGATGCGAAAACGGCCGTCCAGGGTAGCCAGGTAAATCAGTACGGCGAGCGGTATTACGGCGATTATGGCGAGTACGAGCCACATCATTCAGCATCGCTACTCGCGGCCTGCCGCATGCTACGGCCATGAATCAACCACAGAAATATGGCGGTCGATATCCCGGCAGAGCTGAAAATCATGCACATGACGATGATCTGGTAACGCGCGGCGATCAGGGGAGAAGTGCCGGCCAGGATCTGGCCGGTCATCATCCCGGGTAGCGATACCAGGCCGACTGCAAACAGTGAGTTGGTAATCGGAATCATGGCTGCCTGGAAAGCGGTATTGCGGGCGCGTGCATAGTCGTTATGGTGGCTGAGTTCACTGTACAGGCGCTCGCCGGCGAGACTGACGCTGTTCATCGAGTTCGAAAATATCATTCCGGCGAGTGGAATCATCACCGCCGGTTGATACCAGGGGGTAACGTGCAGTACCGCCTGGGTAATCAGCACCAGGTTAATGATGCCTCCGCCAGCAATCGCGATCAGGCTATAAGCCAGCAGGGTAGAGCGTTCGACCGGCACTGCGCCGAGCGCAATCCAGCTGGCCGCGGTCAGCATGAAGCTTAGTACCGCGAGAATAATCCACGGGTTGTTGGCGTTAAAAATGAACTCGAGGGCATAACCGATCAGCATTAGCTGAATCAGCATGCGCAAGATCGCGAAGCTGGCGTTTCTGATGCTGCTGGACCAGTAAAATATAATGACCAGGGTTGCGAGCACGGGTATGAATGCAACCGCAATATCGACCAGCGTTATTGCATACATCTAGTGGTAGTCTTCCCAGTATTGATCGTTATCCGGGTGCGGGATTTCAGCACTCTCGTTGTCGTTGTGCTGATCTTCAGGCGCTTCGATTTGCATCTTGTCGCGCGCCGTGTCTTCCAGGTAGCAATAAATCGTATTGCGTAACGACATCAGGAAGGAATTATCCATCTCGAAATTCAGTTCCACTAGCAGTTCAATGACAAGTTCGAACGATAACGTGTTGAGTGAATAAATGATATGAACGCTATGTTCGCTATGCGGTGCGGCGAGCAGAATGCCTTCAAGGTTAGCAAGCGCATCGCAGGCGGCATGGGCCTGTAACTTTGGGTCATCACCCTGCTTGAGATAGATGTGGCGACAACGATATTGGTCGGCGTCTTCCATGTTGAAAGCCTACGCCCACCCCGCACCATTTTCAAATGTTTCTGGCTGCTGCGCGCCGCGATAGCGGCGTTGGAATTTTGTGCGAGACGCTCGCGTACCGGTTTGTACTGCTCGCGCTTTCGCACAAAATTCCGCCTTGCACTCGCGGCGCTCGCGACGCCAGAAACTCCCGAAGAACAGGGTATCGTGTTAATCGAAGATGATTCTTGTTTTGCTCTCGCGATGCTCGAGCATGCGTATATTCAGATGCGACTTCCTGCAGTACTGGGGACGCAGGTAGCATGAGCTTGCTGACGACCAAAAACAGCTCAAAAATTACTCGTATCGGCTCAAGCCTGAGGACTGGGAGTCTCTGGTTCCCTAATCTCCTGGACGAAGCGGGTAGTGCGCGGCGGGCAAGCCAGGGGAATTTGTAGGCTAGCGGGCTTTGGGTAGTCGGGCAATGCTGGTGCGCGGCAGGTCGTTGAGGTCCGATTCGCAGCGGATTTTTTCGAATCCGCAGCTGCGGAGCAGCGCGGCTACTGCGGCCTCCTGGTCGTAGCCATGTTCCACGATCAATATGCCGCCCGGCTCGAGATAATCACGCGCCCGGTCGATAATCACCTCGAGCGCCTCGAGTCCGCTTGCTCCGGGGCTTAGCGCGATAGCCGGTTCCGCCGGCAGATCGCCTTGTGCGAGAAAAGGGTGGTCGGCGGCGACGTATGGTGGATTGGAGACGATCAGGTCGAAGCGGAGCGTGTCCGGCAGGTTTTGGTACCAGTCGGATTCGATGAATTCGATCTCGACCTGGTGACGCAGCGCATTGTCGCGCGCGAGCGCCAGGCAGGCCGGATCGACGTCGGTGGCCCAGACGCTTGTCAGCGGGCGCTGCTTTTTGATGGTAATGGCGATGATTCCGGTGCCGGTGCCCAGATCGCATATGCGCAGCGCCCGATCTTCCGGGATCTCGCGCAGGGCAAGCTCCACCAGCAACTCGGTTTCGGGCCTGGGTACCAGGGCTGCAGGCGTTGTTGCATACTCCATCGAAAAGAATTCGCGCCGCCCCAGCAGGTAGGCAATCGGTGTCGGCAACAGGCGCTTTTGCACCAGCGTCTGGAAGCGTTGCCAGCAGGTTTCGCCGAGCATCTGCTGCGGCCAGGCGTAAAGGTGACTGCGGGGTTTATCGAGGCAATGGGCGAGTAATAATTCAGCGTCGAGTCGCGGGCTTTCACTACAGGGTTCGAGCTGCTTTGTGGCCCAGCGGATTGCATTGTCGATTTGTTCACTCATGCACTATGAACTGTTTCACTATGGAAATTGGGGTAATCACCTATATATTACTACTGTGTGCATCAATACCTCCTCCCCCGAACTATTGATGATATCACGTGGCCAGGGACGGCCTCTCTTTTTCTGACGTCGCGAGGAAATCAATTGCGGCGTTAAAATTTTGCACAAAACGCTCGCATACTTGCACGTATTGCTCGCGCTATTGTGCATAGTTTGCCTTGCACTTGATTCCCTCGCGACGCCAGAAACCTTCAGAACAAATCGTTTTGGTAATGCTCGCATTTGCTCGCGCTATTCGATAAATTTTCGCCTTGTTCTTGCGACGCTGGTGAGCGCAGAACTTACTCGTAGATGGTTTTATGCAGTGGGCGCTGAAAGTGCCCAGAAAAACTCGCCTGATTTATTGTAGAGACCGCCAAGGGGGGGGGCTGGTCGTCACGCATCGACATGAGATTTCTGTGCACACTGCTGGATAGTGGGCGCAAGCTGTTCGATTAGTGCTACCATGCTGCTGGCGGGCGATCGGATCGTTGAGATCCGTGCCGGAGTCCATAGTTAAGGGAGTTGTCAAGATATCACCAGGCGATGGTTAAGTATCGTAGCGTCATGAACATTCATTTTCGGGTCAAATTGATTAGTTTTCTGGCTGCCTGTTATTGCATGCCTGGTCTGGGCGCGGTCCCGGGCGTGGAGGTGGCGCAGGCGAGCGGGCTTTTTGGAGGGGATGCGTCGGCGTCGATGCAGATCGATATCATGCCCGACAGCGAGGAAAACATCCTGACTACCAGGTCGGGCCGCGTTATTCCGCTGGCGATAATGGGTTCGGCCGGACTCGATGTCAATGCGATCAATCCGCGCACGATCAGGCTCGAGGGCGTGGGCGTAATGCTGGTGGGAAAATCCGATAAAAGCCTGTGTCGTCAGACGGATCTCAACGCCGACGGCCACGTCGATTTACTGTGTGATGTGCGTACCACGGGTTTTAGAGTCGACGAGGGCGTTTACACCATCCGGCTCAAAGCCGAAACCTATGACAAGTCAGTTCTGCGGGGCGAAGACAAGCTAAAGATTGTGCGTAAATGACAAGACTCGAGGGCGACAGCGTGAAGCCTCGCGGCATGGTGAAAGCTCATGCGGCAGAGACCCGCATGGTGACCGCTGCTGTCCAAACCAGCACCAGCGGCTGGCCTGCTTAATTCAAACCTCGATCGTCGTCGCTCAGGCTGGCGAGTTGCTCCGCCTGGTACTCTTGCAGCAGCGGATCGACCACCTGCGCGAGATTGCCCTGCATGATTTCGTCGAGTTTATACAGGGTTAGATTGATACGGTGATCCGTTATCCGCCCCTGCGGGAAGTTGTAGGTACGGATACGTTCCGAACGATCCCCGCCGCCCACCAGCGACTTGCGCTCGGCGGCCTGCTCCGCTTCATGTTTCTGTTTCTCGGCGTCGTAAATCCGCGCCTGCAGCAGCGACATCGCGCGCGCCTTGTTCTTGTGCTGCGAGCGCTCGTCCTGGCATTCCACCACGGTACCGGTGGGCAGATGCGTCAGGCGTATCGCGGAGTCGGTCTTGTTGACATGCTGACCGCCGGCGCCGGAGGCGCGAAAGGTGTCGATACGCAAATCGGCCGGGTTAATTTCTATCATCTGAATTTCATCGCTTTCCGGAATGATCGCCACGGTGGAGGCCGAGGTGTGAACCCGACCCTGCGACTCGGTTTCGGGCACGCGCTGCACGCGGTGCGCACCGGATTCGAACTTCAGCTGCGAGTAAGCTCCGTTGCCGACAATACGCGCGATGATTTCCTTGTAACCGCCGTGTTCGCCCTCGCTACTGTTCAGTACCTCGAGCTGCCATTTCTTCGATTCGGCGAAGCGGCTATACATACGAAACAGGTCGCCGGCGAAGATCGCCGCCTCGTCGCCGCCGGTGCCGGCGCGAATTTCCAGGAACACGTTGGCGCTGTCGTTAGGGTCTTTCGGCAACAGTAGCTTCTGCAGATCGATTTCGAGGGTTTCGATCTTCTCGCTATTTTCGGTAATTTCTTCCTGTGCCAGCTCGCGCATCTCGGCGTCGTCTTCGTCCAGCATTTCGCGTGCGGATTCGAGCGCCTGTTGCGCATCCTGGAACTCGGTGAAATTCTTCACCACGTCCTCGAGTTGAGCGTATTCCATCGACAGGTTGCGAAATCGATGCTGATCGTTGATCACTTCGATATCGGCCAGCAGTCCGGCAATTTCCTCGTGCCGGGCGCACAACGCTTCCAGCTTGTTCAGCAGTGATTCTTTCATAAGTTACAGCGAGTCGGGGGAGATTAGCGATTTGAGCAGGCGGATTCGCTCCTCATCGTCGCTTTGCAGCGCCTTACGCATTTCGATAGTGGGTTGGTGCATTAATTTATTCGTTATTTCGTTGGCCAGGCGTTGTAGCACCTGTTCGGGGTCAGAGTTGTTTTTTATCTGAGCCAGCGCTTTTTCGATAGCCTGCTGTTTGATCAGTTCGGCGCCGTCGCGCAATTGCCGAATCTGGTCGGCCGATTGATGCGTTTTCAGCCACTGGTTGAATGCGCCAACCTCCAGATTAATGATTTCCTGGGCCGCTTCGGCGGCCAGTTCACGGCCGCGCAGGTTTTCGTCGACCACGGTCTTGAGGTCGTCCACTGTGTACAAATAAATATCCTGCAGGTCGCCGACCTCGGCTTCGATGTCGCGCGGTACCGCCAGGTCGACCATGAAAATGGGACGCCGTTTGCGCTGTTTCAGCGCCGATTCGGTGGCGCCTTTTCCGAGTATGGGCAACTGGCTGGCGGTCGACGAAATCACGATATCGGCGGCTGCCAGCTGCCTCGGCACCTCGTTGATCTGTACCGCCGCGGCGCCAATCTGTTCGGCTAGCAACTGTGCGCGCTCGACGCTGCGATTGGCAATCGTCATCGAACCGATTTGCTGGCTTTTCAAATGCCGGGAGACCAGTTCGATGGTTTCTCCGGCACCGATCAACAAGGCGTGCAGCTGGCTGAGGTTGCCAAAAATCTGCTTCGAAAGGTTGACCGCGGCGAATGCGACTGAAACCGGGTTCGAGCCGATTTCGGTATCGGTACGCACCCGTTTGGCGACGCTGAACGAGTGTTGAAACAGTCTATCCAGAATCGCATTGACGGCATTGCCGCCGCGCGCCTTTTCATAGGAGTCCTTGAGCTGGCCCAGTATCTGGGGTTCACCGAGCACCATCGAATCCAGCCCGGAAGCCACGCGGAACAGGTGACGCGCGACTTCCTGTTCGCTGTGTTGATAAATATAGGGTGTCAAACCGTTTTCGTTAATACCGTGATGCGCGGTCAGCCAGTGGGTGATGACTTCGCTGCAATCTGACGATGCGTCGCAGTAAATCTCGGTTCGATTGCAGGTCGAGACGATGACCGATTCGTTGATCGCCGGAATGTCCTGTAATTCATGCAGGGCCTGGCTCATTTGCTCGGGCGCGAACGCGACTTTCTCGCGAATATCGACCGGGGCGGTTAAATGATTGATGCCGAGGGACAGTAATGCCATGAGTTACGGAAGGTTTGGTGCCAACACGAGATTTTCAGGCATAAACCTGCCAAATACAACATCCACGGAACAAATCACGATAAATACAATCCTATACTGAAATGCTACACTCCCTTATATTTAGCACTACGGAGACGAGATTGAGCTCTGTCAAGCACAAGTCCTCTTTTGTCCTTTGCACGGTTATGCTGCTGCTGACGGGTTGCGCCAGTCTGCAACAGGTAGCATCCCAGGATAAATCGCTGCTCGGACAGCAGCAGTCACAGGTAACTCCCCTTAAAACGCAACAGGACCCGGTTGCCGATGCCGCCTATTCCCTGATGGTCGCCGAGATCGCGCTCAACCAGGGTGACACCGCGCTTGCGGTAAAGCACTACCTGGAAGTTGCGCGCTCGCAGGACAATCCCGAGATTGCAGAACGCGCGGTGCGCGTCGCCGTTTACGGGCAGAACCTGGAGGCGGCGGTGGAAGCCGCGCAACGCTGGATCGAGCTGGATCCCAACAGGGTCGAGGCGCGCCAGGTGATCGCTGCAATTTATGTGCGCCAGGACAAGATCCAGGAGGCGTTCACCTATCTCGACGGGTTGATCCGCACCAGCGAGCTCGATGACGCCGAGCTGTTCCCGCCGCTGTTGGGCATCCTGGCCCGCGAGAAGAATGCCAATACCGTGCTTGCGGTTTCCCAGCGCATTGCCTTCGAGTACCCGGAGCGGGCTTACGCCCAGTATCTGCACGGTATGCTGGCTGCGCAAAACGGCCGCTCGGAAGAAGGGCTCCGATTTCTGGATCGTTCGCTGGCTATCGTAGAAATAGAAGGTGTGCACTCGGCGCGCGCCAAGCTGCTGCTCAGAATGGGCCGCCCGGACGAGGCGGTTGTCAGTCTGCGCAAGGCTTTGGAGGGCAGTCCCGACGATCAAAACCTGCGCCTTACCTATGCGCGCTTGCTGGTCGACGTCAAGCAGTACGAGGCGGCCAGGGTCGAGTTCGAAAAACTGCACCAGGCGTCGCCGGACGATGTCGAATTACTCTACACTTTAGGCCTGCTATCGCTGGAATCGCAGCGCCTGGACGATGCCGAAAAGTACATGATGATGCTGGTTCGGCTCAATGAGCGCGATGGTGAGGCACAATACTACCTCGGCCGCATCAATGAAAACCGCAAGCTGTACGAGGCCGCAATCGAGTGGTATGGCAAGGTTTTCGTCGGCGATTACAAGTTCGACGCCCGCCTGCGAATCGCGGATATGCTGGGACGACTGGAGCGTATCGACGAGGCGGTAGCGCACCTCGATGAGATGCTCAAGGGTAGTCAATCGGACGGCTCCCTGGTGCGCATCTACATTGCCAAGGGCGAACTGTTGCGCGGTGCGAGGCGCTATCCGCAGGCAATGGAGGTATTCAACACCGCGCTCGAGATTGTCCCCGGTAACGGCGATTTGTTGTATGCGCGTGCACTGGTGGCTGAAAAGCTCGGCCGCATCGATATACTCGAAGCGGATATCCGAGCGATTCTCAAGACCGAGCCGGACAACGCCCATGCGCTCAATGCGCTCGGCTTTACCCTGGCGGATCAAACCGATCGCTACGACGAAGCTTATGGCTATATTAAGCGTGCAATCGAGATAATGCCGGATGACGCCGCGATCATCGACAGCTGGGGCTGGGTGCATTACCGTCTCGGTGAGTATGAAAAGGCTATCAGCCTGCTGCGCAAGGCGCTCTCGCGTTTCGAGGACGCCGAGATAGCGGCGCATTTAGGCGAAGTGCTCTGGGTCAGCGGCAACCAGCAGGAAGCGCGGGAAATCTGGCAAAGAGCGCTCAAGAAATCGCCCGATGATCCCAAGCTGCAGAGCGTGATGCAGCGATTTATCCCCTGAACCACCGTCTCCGCCTGCTTCGAGTTCTTGCTCTTGCTGCGTTCCTGTTGGCGAGCGCCGGCTGTAGCCAGCTCGGCAGTGTGACCAACGATGAGCAGGCGCAGCGACTTTGGGCCAGCCGGCAGCAGGCGGTCAGCGCGCTCGACAGCTGGGACATTCACGCCCGTGCGGCGCTCAAGCTGGAAGGGGAGGCTTACAATATCGGCCTGAGCTGGAAGCGTGCCGCGGAACGATTCACTATTCTGCTGGAAGCGCCCTTCGGGCAGGGCGTGTTTCGTATCGAGGGGCATGCCGGTGGGTCTTACCGTTTACGTCTGCCGGACGGTCAGGTTTACACCAACAGCACCGCGGAGGCCTTGCTCGAAGACGTAATCGGCTGGTCTTTGCCGATTAGCGGTCTCGAGTACTGGATTCGGGGTTTGCCGCAACCAGGCAGCGACTACAGCCATAGCCTCGATCGGAGCGGCCGTGCAAAATCCATCAGGCAGGATCGCTGGGCGATCGATTTCGTCGATTATTTCGCGGATTCGCTTGAGCCCGAGTTGCCCCGCAGAATAAATCTGAGTCGTGACGAGTTAAGCCTGAAGCTCGTGATCGAGCGCTGGCAACAAGCGGAGTTCGATCAGACCCCGTCGGATCTGTTTCCCGAGTTCAACTGAGATGGCAGAGTTGCTGCGCCTGTCCGCCCCGGCAAAACTCAATCTTATGCTGCATATCACGGGGCGTCGTGGCGATGGCTACCATCTGCTGGAAACCGTGTTTCAGTTTATCGACCTGTGCGACTGGCTCGAGTTCGAGGTTACCGACGATGGAAATATTGTTCGCCGGCAGACTAACTCCCCGGTCGCGACATCGGACGACATCCTGCTCAGGACTGCGCGCTTACTGCAGTCGCGCTACGACGTCAGTCGGGGTGTCAGTATTGGCATCGAGAAGCAGATTCCGATCGGCGGCGGGCTCGGGGGCGGCAGCTCGGATGCAGCGACCTGTCTGCTGGCGCTGAATCGGATCTGGGAGTTGGGGCTCGGACTCGATCAATTGGCCAGAATCGGCCTCGAACTGGGCGCCGACGTGCCCGTTTTCGTGGGCGGCAAGGCTGCCTGGGCCAGCGGTATCGGCGAGCAGCTGCAGCCAGTTGAACTGGAACTGCCGATTTACCTGGTAATCGACCCTGGGATCGAGGTTTCAACGGCCCAAATTTTTGCAGCCGAAGAATTGACACGCAACTGCGATCCCCTCACAATACGCGCCTTTCTGAGCGGCTCGGGCGGTAACGTATGCGAGCCGGTGGTGCGAAATCTGTACCCGCAGGTGGGTGCTGCGCTCGACTGGCTGAGCCAGTACGGCGATGCAAAAATGAGCGGTACCGGTGCCTGCGTGTTTGCCGCCTTCGATAGCCTTGAGCGGGCAGAAGAGGTAAAATCGCGGATTCCGGAAAACTGGACCACATTCGTTGCCCGGGCAATGAATCGAAATCCGGTACACCAGCAACTGGGATTGCTGGACTGAATAGAATTATTGGGCCGTCGCCAAGTGGTAAGGCACCAGGTTTTGATCCTGGCATTCGTTGGTTCGAATCCAGCCGGCCCAGCCATACAGAGGGCGTTTGCCGGGATGGTACAGAGCGTACTGTCCGGCGAATAGCCCAGAAGTTTCAGCAGACGAGAGAGCTCGATGGTCGGCAGTGTAGCCTCGAATGATTTGATGGTTTTCACCGGGAATGCTCACCCTGAGTTGGCTCGAACGATAGTCCGGCACCTGGATATTCCGCTCGGTATCGCGTCGGTGGGCACCTTTAGCGATGGTGAAACCTCGGTCGAGATTGGCGAAAACGTGCGCGGCAAGGATGTGTTCATCGTTCAGCCGACCTGCGCGCCGACCAACGACAACCTGATGGAGCTGTTGGTGATGATCGACGCGATCAATCGCGCCTCGTCGGATCGGGTAACCGCGGTGATACCTTACTTTGGTTACGCGCGCCAGGATCGCCGGGTACGCTCGGTGCGGGTTCCGATTACCGCCAAGGTTATCGCCAATATGCTGACCGGCGTCGGCGTGGATCGGGTGTTGACAGTGGATTTGCACGCCGACCAGATCCAGGGTTTTTTCGAATGCCCGGTAGACAACGTTTACGCATCGCCGATCTTGATGGGCGATATCTGGAAGCAGAAGTATCCGGACATGATCGTGGTGTCTCCCGATGTCGGGGGCGTGGTGCGCGCCAGGGCGATCGCCAAGCAGCTCGATGATTCCGATCTCGCGATCATCGACAAGCGGCGACCGCAGCCGAACATGGCCGAGGTCATGAATATAATTGGTGAGGTCGAGGGCAAGACCTGCATCATCGTCGACGATATGGTGGACACTGCAGGCACGCTGTGCCAGGCGGCGGGCGCGCTCAAAAAGCATGGTGCCAAGGGCGTTTACGCCTATTGCACCCACCCGGTACTGTCGGGCAAGGCGATCGAGAATATCGAGAATTCGGCGTTGGACGAAATGGTAGTCACCGATACGATACCGCTGTCACAGGAAGCACAGCACTGCACGGGCATCCGGCAGGTATCGGTAGCGGGGATGCTGGCGGAGACGATCCGGCGTATTCATTACGAAGAATCTGTCAGTTCGTTGTATATGGACTGACGATAGCCACCCAGGTGGCTTTTTTAGCCCTGTCTGGTCGCAAGACAGGCCTCCGTCTACGGACGGTTTTTTATTTTTTGGAGTACAGCAATGTCATCAGACACAATACATTTGAATGCTGCACTGCGCTCTGACTCGGGGAAAGGTGCGAGCCGCCGCCTGAGACACGAGGGTCTGGTGCCAGCAATCGTTTACGGTGGAGACAGAGATCCCGCCATGATTACGATTCCGCACAACGAGTTCATCCACGAGCTAGAGAACGATTCGATCTATACCCAGGTAATCGAACTTCGCGTGGACGAAAAGCGGCAGGAAGTCATCCTGCGTGATCTGCAACGCCATCCTTTCAAGAACAAGGTGCTGCACGCCGACTTCTTCCGTATCGACCAGAATAAGCCGATCAAGGTCGTGGTGCCGGTACACCTGGCCAACGCCGAGGAATGTGTCGGGGTCAAGCTGGATGGCGGCATGTTGACGCAGGTGGTAACGGAAGTCGAAATCATTTCGCTGCCGAAGGATTTACCCGAGTATATCGAAATCGATGTTGAAAACCTGAATCTCGGCGACAGCCTGCACCTGACCGATATCAAGATGCCGGAAGGTGTCGAGATCGTTGCGCTGACTTACCTCGAAGATGTCGAAGACATCGAGCATGACGACCATAACGTCGGCGTGGTCTCGGTGGTCAAGACCCGCGAGGAAATCATCGAAGACGAGGCGCCGGAAGCGCCTGAAGGCGAAGTTGGCGAGGCCGGTGAAGAGGCTGAAGGCGGTGCCGAAGAGTCTGCTGACGAAGGCGGCGACGAAGACTAACTCGTCGCATGCCTGCGCTAACCGCAGATATTCGTATGCTAGTCGGCCTCGGTAATCCCGGGGCCGATTACGTTGATACGCGCCACAATGCCGGCTTCTGGATGATCGACCTGCTGGCGCAGGATCGTGCCCTGAACTTTCGTTTCGAGAAACGTTACAACGCGGACGAATGCAAGCTCAGGGTCGACGGCAAGGATGTCTACCTGCTGAAGCCGCAGACCTTTATGAATCGCAGCGGCCAGGCCGTGGCGGCGCTGGCGCGTTACTACAAGATCAGCCCGGAGCAGATACTGGTGCTGCACGACGAGCTGGATTTGCCGCCAGGCACCAATCGCATCAAGCAGGCCGGGGGCCACGGCGGCCACAACGGCTTGCGCGATATCATCAACCATCTCGGCAGCCGCGATTTTTTTCGGATTCGCATCGGTATCGGTCATCCCGGCGATGCCAGCCAGGTGATCAACTACGTGTTGCACAAGCCGTCGGCGGCGGACCTCGACGCGATCGAGGTGGCCAACCGCGACACGCTGGCGGTAATGCCGCTGGTTTTCGAGGGGCGCATCGACAAGGCGATGCAGGCCCTGCATACCTGAAGGATTAATTATGGGATTTAAATGCGGCATCGTCGGGTTGCCCAACGTCGGCAAGTCCACCCTGTTCAATTCGCTCACGAAGGCGGGCATCGCGGCTGAAAATTACCCGTTTTGCACCATCGACCCCAACGTCGGCGTGGTCGAAGTGCCGGATCCGCGCCTGCAGCAGCTAGCCGCTATCGTCAACCCGAAAAAAGTCATCCCGACGACGATGGAGTTCGTCGACATCGCGGGTCTCGTCGCGGGCGCGTCGAAGGGCGAGGGTCTCGGCAACCAGTTCCTCGGGCATATCCGCGAAACCGACGCCATCGCGCAGGTCGTGCGCTGCTTCGAGGACGAGGATATCGCGCACGTCAGCAACCGTATCCATCCGCTAAGCGATATCGAAACGATTAACACCGAACTGCTGCTCGCCGATATGGAATCGATCGCGCGCCAGACCGAGCGCGCCGCCAAGCAGGCAAAGTCGCATGATAAGGACGCCAGGGCAAAATACGAGTTCATGCAGGCGATGCAGGCGCATGTCGAGGGCGGCGCCAGTGCGCGCAGCTTCGAGCCGACCGACCAACAGCGCCCGTGGATGAAGGAACTACACCTGATCACTGCCAAACCAGTGCTGTATATCGCCAACGTTTCCGAAGACGGTTTCGATAACAACCCGCATCTCGATGCGGTCGCCGAGCATGCGGCCAAGGAGGGTGCCGAGGTGGTCGCGGTGTGTGCCGCGATCGAGGCCGATATCGCCGAACTCGACGCCGCCGAAGCGGCCGAGTTTCTGCAGGAGATGGGCCTCGAGGAACCGGGCCTTGACCGTGTTATCCATGCCGGATACAAGCTGCTGCACCTGCAAACCTTTTTTACCGCCGGGCCGCAGGAAGTGCGCGCCTGGACCGTTCGCGTCGGCGACACCGCGCCGCGCGCCGCCGGCAGGATCCACACCGATTTCGAAAAGGGGTTTATCCGTGCCGAAGTCGTTGCCTTCGATGATTTCATCGCGGCGAACGGCGAACAGGGCGCCAAGGACGCCGGTAAATGGCGCCTCGAGGGCAAGGACTACGTCATGCACGAAGGCGACGTAGTGCATTTTCGCTTCAACGTTTAAACCGCGCGCAACTTGACAGCGCGCTGGGTTCAAGCGAAAATCGCGCGCTCTTCACGGCCGGGCAACCCGGCGGCTTAATGCGAGGACCGTTTGCCGGCAATTAACTGGTGAAAAGTCCTCAGCTTAAGTGAAAACTCGATGGCTACGTAGCTCAGTTGGTTAGAGCACATCACTCATAATGATGGGGTCCCCTGTTCAAATCAGGGCGTAGCCACCATTTTCGTATGGCGTCATTTGTCGACAGATACGGGCCGTGTTGCGAGTTTGTCCGGCCCGGTGAACCTGGCAAGGCTCGATGGCCCGGTAGACGATGCCGAGTACAGGGGTCAGGACCGACGGTCTCCGATATCAGGAATAAAAACTTCAGGAAAGCCATGTGGCGTTAACCCAGGAGTACGGCATCAAACCGAATCGTCAGGAAATATAAATAACCGGAAATATGCTCATGAGCGATCCTCCAGACTTGCACCCATAAATTGCAGGGGTTGTCCAACAAGGGGATTTCGACTGCCATTGATGATATCGGGTCAGTCTATTCATCGCTCAACTATCTCCGGGAATTGCCGGTCCACTCGGGCGAGAATTTTCGGGTTACTGGTTACTTTCTGGATTCTCTAAAACCTGGCAGAAGCTGGTTGCGTAGATTTGCACTATCCCGCTAGTCCAGAACCAACCTCGGAAAATAAAAAGAAACCACCCAGTTGGGTTGATCGACAATTTCACTGATGCGCAAATCACCGCAGACCGAGCACAGCATGTATGCGTCAACCGC